>JAAYMC010000003.1 GCA_012521555.1 Clostridiales bacterium | reverse complement strand
TTTGCGTTCGGTTTCGGCGCGTTGACGTTGGGCATCGCCTCCACGTTTGCGTTCGGCTTTGGCGCGTTGACGTTGGGCATCGCCCCGATGTTCACCTTCTGCTTTGGCGCGTAGACGTTCGGCGCGGCCTCGGCGTTAGCCCTGTTCGGGGCGTTGACAATCGGAAGATGCGGGGCGTTTGCGTTCGGCCGTACGGGGGCGTTCCCCATGTTCGCGCCCTGGCGGTTTGCGGTATTATCGAAACGGCCGGAGCCGCTCATATTTCCGTAAGCAGCGTGAGGAGTATAGCCCATAAAGCCAAGATTGGAAGCGTTGTTATCGCTTCGGTTGGCCATTCTTTGCGGTGAATACCTATCTTCCAAGAACACTTCCTCCTATATCTCCTTATGTTGCCCGAAATCGGGAGGGAAGGCGTCTTCCCACTCCAGTATATGTCTTGCGCTGAGAGCCGGTGACCTGAAGGATAAGCCGTGTTTATTCATAAAGCGCCTTTGAGCCTTCATACATAATGTAGGAGGGGAGGCGACTTGTATGAAAAAGACACTGCTTCGTCCGGCGGCGCTCACGGCCGCCGTCATCGTTATCCTGTATGTAATGTGCGCGCTTGTCCCGGGGCCGCACGGCGGCGCGCGCCCGTCGATTGGCGCGGGTTCGGGAAAGCGTATTCTCATTATCGACGCCGGCCACGGCGGGGCGGACGGCGGCGCCGTGTCCATCACCGGCGTGCCCGAGAGCGCCATCAACCTCGACATCGCGCTGAGGCTCGACCAGATCATGGCCTTTTTCGGCGTCCCGACGCTATTGACGCGCACGTCGGAAGAGCTCGACTACCCGCCCGACGCCACGACCATCCGCAAAAAGAAAGTATACGACCAGCGCCGGCGCATCACGCTGATTAACTCGACGGAAAACGCCGTGCTCCTGAGCATCCACCAGAACACATACCCCGACGCGTCGCCCCACGGCGCGCAGGCGCTCTATGCCAAGACGGAGGGGAGCAAGGAGCTGGCCGAGTCGATTCACCGCGCTCTGGTGCAGGCGCTGGGCGCGAAAAACGTGCGGCTGCCGGCGAAGGTGCCGGAGCGCGTCTATCTCCTCAACTACGCCCAATGCCCGGCCGTTCTGGCGGAGACGGGGTTCCTCTCTAATCCCGCCGACGAAGCCCTTTTGAAAACGGACGCCTACCGCTTAAGGCTTGCCGTGGCGCTTGCCGCCGGGTATCTGAGCGCGTGCACAAACGAACAAACCGGAGGCGCATCATGAAAGCCAAAACAATCTACTACTGCACCGAATGCGGCAACGAGACGCCGAAATGGCAGGGGCAGTGCCACGCCTGCGGCAGCTGGAACACCATTGTCGAGCAGCCGGCGCCGGTGCGGAAAACGCGCGCCGGCGCGTCCGCAAAGCCCGACCGGGCGCGCGGCGCGGTGGGACAAGGCCGCGCAAAGCGCCTGTCGGAAGTGGACGGGACGAGTACGCTGCGCTTTTCAACGGGGCTTGCCGAGTTTGACCGCGTGCTGGGCGGCGGCGCCGTCTCCGGGTCGCTCGTCCTCATCGGCGGCGCGCCGGGCGTGGGCAAATCGACGCTCTTGCTGCAAATCTGCAGCCACATCGCGCGCAGTATGCGCGTGCTGTATGTAACGGGCGAGGAGTCGGAGCAGCAGATAAAGATGCGCGCCGAGCGCCTCGGCGCGGCGGGCGACTTTTTCGTGCTCGCCGAGACGCGCCTTGCCGATATTCTCAGCGCGGCGGAGGAAATCGGGCCGGATGTGATGATCGTCGACTCCATCCAGACGCTCTACAGCGAGGAGCTGACGGCGTCGCCCGGCAGCGTCGCGCAGGTCAAGGAGTGCGCCATGGCGCTGCTGAGCCTGAGCAAAAACAGCGGCGCGACGGTGTTCGTCGTCGGCCATATCAACAAGGAGGGCGCCATCGCCGGGCCGAAGGTGCTTGAGCACGCGGTGGACTGCGTGCTCTATTTTGAGGGCGAGCCGACCATGCAATACCGCATCCTGCGCGCGGCGAAGAACCGCTTCGGCTCCACGAACGAAATCGGCGTCTTTGAGATGGGGGACAAGGGCCTCGCCGAAGTCCGCAACCCCTCCGAACTGCTCCTGTCGGGGCGGCCGCTTGGGACGCCGGGGACGTGCGTCGTGTGCGCCGTGGAGGGGACGCGCCCCGTCCTCGCGGAGATTCAGGCGCTGGTGGCGGTCAGCAGCTTTAACGTACCGCGCCGGAACGCAAACGGCATCGACTACGGGCGCGCGATGATGCTCTTGGCCGTCCTGGAAAAGCGCGGCGGGCTGCGCATCGGCGGCTGCGACGCGTACATAAACGTCATCGGGGGGCTCACACTCACGGAACCGGCGGCGGATCTCGCCACCGTCCTCGCGCTCGCTTCCAGCTACAAGGACAAGCCCGTGCCCGACGACCTCGTCGCCATCGGCGAGGTGGGGCTGACGGGCGAGCTGCGGCCCGTGAGCCACATTTCCGCGCGTTTAGCCGAGATCAGGCGGCTTGGGTTTACAACGTGCCTGATGCCGAAAAGCGCCAAAACAACAATAACCGCTCCGGCGGGACTGAAAATCATCACGGCCAGAACGGTTTCGGAAGCAATCGGGCTAGTTTTTTAATTGTCATCGCGGCCGGCGCGTGTAGTGCACACACCGCATGCGGCCAGGTTCGTCCGGATGGACGGCGGAGCCGGGCGACGCGATCATTTCGGATACCGGCGTAGCGAGCGTCCCGCTTGACGCCGCGTACTGAAGATGGCAGCAGCCGTCTTTTTGATACAGGCAGTCGTCGGTGCAGGGAATCAGACTCATATTCATCGCCTCCGATGGTAGTGTGCGCACGGCGGCGAAAAAATATCAGGCGCTCAGAGCCTAAACACGGAAGTAAAAATACCCTTATTTCGAAAGCATCGGAGAAAAAGAAAATGATTGAACAAAACGTAAAGCTCAGGAAAAAACCGAAAAAGCGGAGGAGAGGACTGATAATGGGCCTTCTTGTCGCCGTCGTTTTCGCCGAGCTTTACTGTTTTGCCGTTTTTTCAAATATCCCGTTTATTCGGAAATGGCGGAACATCTACATAGAGACGGCGATGGATACTCTCAATCACAAATGGCTGGCGACGTTTTTCATCCCCAAAGGCGTCATCGACGACGTGATGGCGGAACGGGAGGCCGTCATCAGGGCCCAGCAGGAGCTGCAAAGCCGGTGGGAAAACATCGGCTCTAATAGCGAGCCGGACGTGCCGGACAAGCAGGAGGAGCCGGACAATCCGGACAAGCCGGACAAGCCCGACGTCCAGCAGGCGACGAAGGGAGAACGGGAGTTTTTCCGATTGTTCAGCGAGCTTGACGCGCGCAGCTTTCTCGACTATGTGGACGAGCACCCCGAGGTGCTTGAAAACGGCTATGAGAACATCTACATCAACTGCGCGCGCCTGACCGACTCCGGCACATCCATGAGAACGGTTCAGGGCGACGAGGTCCTCGCCATCGACGCGCGGCACGGGATTTTAATCGTCAGGGTGGCGGGCGAAGGGTACGTCGGGAAGCTTGCCATCGTGAAGGATCCGGCCGACGTGCGCGTCGGCGTCGCGTCCACCCTCGGCACGCGCGGCCAGAGCGTCAAGCAGATTGCCGACCGGTACAACGCCGTGCTCGCCATCAACGCCAGCGGCTTTGCCGACGAAAACGGCGTCGGCCACGGCGGGACGGTGGTGGGCCTGCTGATATCCGAAGGCGTGAAATACAATGAGCGGACAGGCGGCACGTACCTGAACATCGGATTTGGCAAGGACGACCGGCTGTACATCGGCGCGAGCGAAAAGGACGTGGAGTTCCGCGACGCCGTCCAGTTCGTTCCGGCGCTGATCGTCGACGGGGAAAACGTCATCGCGAAGAAGAACCTCTCCAGCAATTCCATGGGCTTTGGCCTGCAGCCGCGCACCGTCATCGGCCAGGCCGAAGACGGAACCGTCCTGCTGCTGACCATTGACGGGCGGCAGGTCGGCTACAGCATCGGCACGACCGTCGTCGAGTGCGCCGCCATTATGGAGCGGTACGGCGCGGTGCAGGCGGCCAACCTCGACGGCGGCAGCAGCACCGTCATGGTCTACCGCGGCGAGGAGATTACAAAGCCGGCAAACGGCATCAAGTACGGCCGCAACGTGCCGGACGCGATTATCGTCGGCACGCTGGACGACGAGGCCGCTTAAAGCCGCGCTGATAGAATATATTGAAATAGAAAAAGGAAGCGTCATGGCAGGAAAGAGAGAATTGAGCCCCTCAGGCCGGCAGCAGCGGGCGCGCGGCGCTTATCCGAAGTGCGAAATCTTTGACTTTGACGCGGAGGAAGCGCGCGCAAGACCGCGCGGCGGCGCGCCGGGTTATACACGGGCGCAACCGTATTCGCCCCGCGCGGCCGGGTACG
>JAAYMC010000126.1 GCA_012521555.1 Clostridiales bacterium | reverse complement strand
GTGCCGCTATCTAAGCAGAGTAGGTCATCAGGCGTAAAGTGCCGGTTGAACGGGGAGTTGTCAGCCGGACGAAGGAAACTGTCCACAGTTCCACGGTTTGGTGACCGCATCCCGCTGCTGCATAACGGAGAATACCTCCTATATGTGGCGCAAGAATCGTGCCGACGGAATAGCCCGCAAGGGCTGCTCTTGTTTGCGCGCACAACGGATAGGAGGGGTTTTTTATGCCCAAAAACACGTCTAAACCATCAAAAAAGCTTTTTACCACCTCTACTCTTGTCACGCTTGGCCTTCTCACAGCCCTCAGCATCATCCTTGAACGGTTCCTGGGCATCATGCCCACGCCGAACATCCGCATCGCGTTCGGCAACCTTCCCATCATTTTAGCCGGCCTGCTTTTCGGGCCGGTGGCCGGCGCCGTCGTGGCGATCCTGGCCGATTTTCTCGGCACGACGCTCTTTTCGTCGTTCCCGTGGTTTGCCCCGATGGCGCTCACACCTATTATTATGGGCGTTGTCCCGCCGATTATCGGCAAGTTTTTACGCAAACGCACAAACATAGTCACTTTTATCGCGCTCATCCTTCCCGCGGAGATACTCGGTCCTGTAATCTGGAGCAACGTGAGCCTGCAGATGCTCAACGGGGTTTCCTTCTGGGCAAACCTCCCGCTTCGCGCACCGATCAAGCTGCTGATCGCAGTCTGCGACATTCTGCTTGTCTTCCTGCTCTACAAGAGCGGCGTCTTCCGCGCGCTTGGGCTTGATAAGTATGGAGGAAAAGCAAGTGAGTTACGAGGAGACGCTAAAGTACATTCACAGCGTTAAATGGCAGGGAAGCAAGCCGGGGCTTTCCCGCACGAGGCATCTGCTTGAGTCCCTTGGCAACCCGGAAAAACACCTGAAATTCGTACACATCGCCGGAACAAACGGCAAGGGCTCCACGGCGGCGTGCATCGCGTCCATCCTGCGCACCGCCGGATACAAAACGGGCCTGTACACGTCGCCCTATATCATCCGCTTCAACGAGCGCATGCAGATAGACGGCGTGCAGATTTCCGACGAGGAGCTGGAAGCCCTCACGGACGAGATACGCCCCTACGCCGACGCCATGACGGAAGACCCGCCGACGGAGTTTGAGCTCATCACGGCGCTGGGGATGCAGTTCTTCTACAAGAACAAATGCGACATTGTCGTCCTCGAGGTCGGCATGGGCGGCGAGCTCGATTCGACGAACGTCATCGACACGCCCGAAGTGGCCGTCATTACGGCCATCGGCATGGACCATGTCGCGGAACTCGGCCCGACGATCCAGGACATCGCCCGGGCGAAGGCGGGCATCATCAAGGAAGGCGGCGACGTCGTCGTCTACGGCGCAAACAGCCCCGAAGTGGACGAAGTCTTCGAGGAGACGTGCCGCGCCAAAAACGCGCGCCTGTTTAAGGCGGACTTTAGCCGCATCTCCAACGCGTCTTTTGATCTGGAAGCCTCGCGCTTCGACTTCGCGCCGTACGGCCGCATCACGCTCCCGCTCATCGGCTCCTACCAGCCCAATAACGCGGCGGTGGCGATTATGGCGGCCGAGCGCCTGCGCGAAAAGGGCTATAAAATCACTGACGCCGATATCGTCGAAGGGCTGCGGCAAGTGAGCTGGCCCGGCCGGTTTGAAATCCTCAGGCGCGACCCCGTCTTTATCCTAGACGGCGCGCACAACAAGCACGGCATCCTCGCGACGGCTCAGAGCCTGAAAACGGTTTTCCCCGGCAGGAAATTTGTTTTCCTTGTCGGCGTGATGCGGGACAAGGACGTCGACGACATGATGGAAGTCATCGCGCCCCTCGCCGAGCGGTTTATCACCGTCCGGCCGGATAACCCGCGGGCCATGCAGGCCGAAGACCTGCGGGACCGCGTCAAAAAGTACGGCAAGCCGGCGGAGGCCTGCGCGTCGATTCCCGAAGGCGTCGCCCGCGCCGTGGCGTACGCCGGGAAAGACGGCCTCGTGTGCGCGCTCGGCTCCCTGTATTTCTCGGGCGACGTCCGCACGGCGGTCGGTATGCTCAAAGCTTAGCCTTAAATAAAGCGAAAAACAGCACAATGAACATTGTGCTGTTTTTATTTTGTCGATATAATAGAAGAGACGCAGCTTCATGCCGAATTTCGGACTGCGTTTTGATTTTTTTCTGCAACTATTGATTAGAAATAAGGTGTCGGTCATTTTACGGATTCAGGTACAGATCTTCATTCTCGTCGCCATCGGGTATATCGCGGCGAAGAAAGGCACATTCGGGGTTGCGGCCCGGAAGGACCTCACAAACCTTGTCATCTACGTCTTCCTGCCGTGCAATATTTTCTCGTCGTTTGCCTCGTCGCTGACGGTCGATTTGCTCAAGGAGTGCGGGATTGTGCTCATCGCGTCGTTCGCGGCGCAGGGGTTTTATCTTGTTTTGAACAGATTCCTCTACAACCGCTTTCCGATTGAGCGCCGCATCGTCCTGCAGTACGCCACGTCCTGCAACAACTCCGGCTTTATGGGGCTGCCCGTCATCGAATCAGTGTTCGGCGAGCTCGGCACGCTTTACGGCTCGATTGTCCTCGTCCCCATGCGCATCGTCATGTGGACGGCGGGGCTGTCCCTCTTTACGAAGACGGACAAGAAGGAGCAGTTAAAGCGCCTGGCCACGCACCCGTGTATCTGGGCCGTTATTGTCGGCGTCGCGTATTTGTTTTCTCCGGTCAAGCTGCCGGACGTCCTGTACAGCACCATCACGATGCTCAGCCGCTGCGTGACGCCGCTTTCCATGATCATCGTCGGCGGGATATTAAGCGAAGTCGATATGAAAACGGTGTTCGACCGGGCCGTTTTCTACTATTCCGCGCTGCGCCTTCTCGTCATTCCCGCCGTCATCTTCGGCGTGCTGGCGCTGCTGGGGATCGACCCCGTGGCGACGGGCAGCGTCGTCCTCTCCTCGGCGATGCCGGCGGCGACGACAACCGCCATGCTCGCCCAGAAGTACGACCGCGACGCCGCCTTCGCGTCGAAGCTCATCTTCGTCTCCACGCTCATCTCGCTCGTTACGCTGCCATTGATTGGCGCGTTTCTTAAACACTATGCCGGCATATAAACGTCAAAGAGGAGGGACCCATGGAAATCATCCAGGAAATCGCGGCTAGCCCCACGTTCAGATGGGTGATTCTCCCGCTTCTCATCTTCCTTGGCCGTATATGCGACGTGACGCTCGGGACGCTCCGCATCATCTTCGTCTCGCGCAGCAAACGGATTCTCGCGCCAATTGTGGGGTTCTTCGAGGTGTCGATATGGCTTCTGGCCATCAGCCAGATCATGCAGCAGCTTGACAATCCCCTCTGCTTTATCGCATACGCCGGCGGCTTTGCCATGGGCAACTACATCGGCATCCGCATCGAGGAGAAGCTCGCGATGGGGTCCCTCGTCGTGCGCGTTTTCCTCACGCAGGACGACGGCTGCCTCAAAGAACGGCTCGCCGAAGCCGGCTTCGGGTACACGTCGATTCCCGGCCAAGGAAAAAACGGCGCCGTCGAGATTATCTTCACCGTCATCATGCGGAAGGACCTTGAAAAAGTCATACAGCTTATCGAAAGCTGCCGCGAGGGCGCGTTTTACTCCGTCGAGGACGTGAAGATGGTCCGGCAGGGCATTTTCCCGAAACCGCCGGTCAAGCGAAGATGGGAGTTTTTAAGCGGCTTAAAGAGGAAATAAACAAGAGCGCCGGCTTTCACCGGCGCTTTTTTTGAAGCAAAATTACTCTTGACAAATGCGGTGGCGTACGGTATCCTATGTAAGCTGACTCATGCGGATGGTTCAAATATCGCATCGGTTTGCCCTTGACGGGGTGTAGCGCAGATGGTAGCGCGCATGGTTCGGGACCATGAGGCCGCGGGTTCAAGTCCCGCCACTCCGACTGGTTATACATACATAAATCTCGCAGCTTTCGCTGCGAGATTTTTTTATTTGCTCTTGTGTTTGACGGTTCAGCGCCAGCCCCTATCATCGCCCGGGGACACACGAAAACAAAAACCGGCGCGAAACGGGCGCCGGTTACCGGAGCAAGGAGAGCTTAAAAATTAATCCCACCTGATGAGGAAGTAGCCGGATTTATCGGTAAAGGAGCCGACGCAGATCATGATAAAGTCAACGAGCACGCCGATACCGCCCAGGCCTGCGGTCAGCAGCCACAGGACGCCCGTTCCGACTTTTCCGACGTAAAACCGGTGAACGCCGAGCGCGCCTAAAAAGAAGCACAGGAGAAGAGCGACGAGCCTGCTCTTTGGAGAGACGGGGCGTGTTTGCATGAGACGACCATCCTTTCAAATTAATGCCACTTCACATATTATAATCATTCACTTGCGCGCGGTGTCAACTCTTTTGCTGATATTCGGCGGCGGCGTTTTGCATGGAGGGCGGTATTGTCATGGCGGCGGGCGTTATGGTACAATTTTCATGGCGGCGCTTAAAAAAGCGCCGAAAGCCGGTTGGGAGGGCGAGAGTATGAACAGCATCTTAGCGGCTTTGGAAAAAAACG
>JAAYMC010000125.1 GCA_012521555.1 Clostridiales bacterium | reverse complement strand
TTGAGATGGACACGGTCTTCCGCGGGGAGAAGGTGCAGACGCAGACAAAAGGTGTGTTCGGCGCGGTGCCCGGCATGCTCTCGGGGCTTTCCGGCATGGCGTACTTTGGCTACGAGATTCACATGGGGCGCAGCGAGGAAAAAATGCCCGCTCTGGTGGGCGAAGGGAACGTCTACGGCAGCTATATCCACGGGATTTTCGACGCGCCGGGGATCTGCGAGGCGGTTGTCAAGGCGCTGTGCGACAAAAAGGGGATTGCCTTCGACGCGCTTGGAGCGGGGGATATACGCGCGTACAAGGAGCGGCAGTACGACCTTCTCGCCGGCGCCGTGCGGCAGGGGCTCGACATGGACTTTGTGTACCGCGTCATCGACCGCAAGGCGTGAGCCAGCCCGCATACCCGCAAAAGCAGGCTTTCGTGCTGCATCGCGCGCCGCAAGCAAAGCCGGGTGGCAAAGTCATATATCGAACCGGAGCGGAAGGCCCGCGCGGCGGATTTTGATAAACCTTTTGCGAGAAAAACACCTGTGGAATAACACCCGCCGGAGCGTATAAAAGACGCTCCGGCGGGTGTTTGCATATTTCAGGCCGTTTTGAGCCTGATTGAATATACGCTTAAATTATCGGCGGGGTTTTAGCGCACATATCGCGCGCCTTACAACGCCGCCACCGGCACGCTTTGCAGCCGGCGGCTTGACATGAGAGAAAAGACGAAGCTGCCTCGGCGCTTCCGCCGCCCTCCGCGCGCCTTACCACATCCCCGCCGCCGTAAATGCGCTACCTCTCCTTGCGCGCGTAGCGGTCTTTCTGGGCGAAAAACGTGATGTCCGCGTAGCCGGCGAAGATTTTGCCCGAGTGTCTGACGCCTTTCGGGATAAAATACCGGTCGCCTTTTTCGTATAGGCGCGTTTCCCCGCCGATTGTCAGCTCGATTTTCCCCTCGAGGACGATGCCCCACTGGCTCTCGTGCGCATGCTCCGGCAGGTCGACGTCCTCCGAAAACGCCATAAAGATAATCTGGTGCGTGTCTGCCTGCGACAGATAGGCCTTGACCCCTTTAAGGGGGATATCCGCTTCGGGCAGGCTTGTGACAGGTTCCGGAAATACGGGCGATAGCATGATGCGCCTCCTCTACACTGCGTTTTTTCGTTGCCCACGATGCAAGCCCATGTTACTATGATTTTACAAATCTGTAAAACAAATGATTTTAATCATATCAATCGGAAATTTCGATTAATCGGGGCGGAGGAGGCTGAAAAAATGGATTTAAGCCAGCTAAACACGTTCGTCGTCCTCGCGAGAAACAAAAACTACACGAAAACAGCCGAGGAGCTCGGCTACGCGCAGTCGAGCGTCTCGGCGCAGATCCGGCAGCTTGAGCGGGAACTGGGCGCAAGGCTCTTTGACCGCATCGGGAAAAGGGTGTTCCTCACCGCACCGGGGGAGACGTTTTTGCAAAGCGCGAAGGAAATCCTCGCCCTCGCCGCCAACGCGAAGGAGCAGATCGGCGGCGGGAAGGGCCGGGGGAGAATCGTCGTCGGCGCGTCGGAATCCGTGTGCATTATGAGGCTTCCGCCGGTTGTGCAGGCGTTCCGGGCGGCGCATCCGGACGTCGAGCTCAGGCTGGAGCTGATTGAAAACGGGCAGGCTTTGCATATACTTGCGGAAAACAAAGTTGATATCGCCGTCACCGTCGGCCGCCCGATTGAGCACCCGTCCATCCGCCGCCTGATGAGCCGGCGCGAGGAGCTGCTCGTCCTGTCCGCGCCGGGGCACCCCCTTGAGGCGAAAGCAACGCTGGATATCGCCGATTTCGCCGGCGAGACGTTTATCTTTACCGGCCCCGGGTGCGACTTTCGCGCGGCGTTTGAAAACGAGCTTATATCCCGCGGCGTTCCGTACACGGTCGCTTTGGAAGCCGGTAACGTCCAGGCCGTCAAGGAGATGGCCGCGAGCGGGCTGGGGCTGTGCGTCCTTCCGAGGCTTGCGGCCGAAAGGGAACTGGAGCGCCAAGTCCTGCGCGCCCTCCCTTTCCGGAAGGGTTATAACCTGTGCCTCCAGATGACCTGCCATCAGTCTAAATGGATTGCGCCGTATTTGGACGCTTTTATCGAAATTGCAAAAGGGTGTGTCTGAAACCTGTAAAACGCTTTCCCGCCGCGCCAAATCCCTGTTACTATAACCGTTTATGAATAGTATTATTGAAATTGCAAAAAAGCGCGCCTGAAAGCGGCAAAACAATTGCCAATAGCTCCAAATCCTGTTACTATAGTAGCACATAAATACTACATGCTGGGAGATGTATAGAGTGGTTACTGAAAACGAAATCCGGGGAATAGGCCCGAAAGAGCCTGTGGACAGATCCATTTTCAAGGGCGCTGTCAACGACCCGGACAACGTGAAAGAGAAAATCCGGTATTCCTGGGAAGTGCCGCCTCCGCCGATTCCCGAGGATCAAATCGTCGAGGAGCTTGAGGCGGACGTCGTCGTCATCGGCGGCGGCATCGCCGGCCTTGCCGCCGGCGCGCGCTGCACGGAGCTGGGGATGAGCGTCATCGTCGTGGACAAGTTCAGGGGCCTCGTCGCCCACGGGGCGCATATCGCGTGCCTCGACTCGCCCGTCATGCGCAAGCTGGGCATCAAAATCGACAAGCAGGAGTTTGCCCGCCGGTGGATGCACACCTGCGGCAGCCGCGTCAACGAAGACCTCCTCTGGCTTTACATCAACAAGAGCGAGGAAGCCGTCATGTGGCTTCTGAATCTGGCCGGGGACGAAGTGGAGCTTAAGCTCTACGGCGGCTACTATAAGGGCCCGGAGTTTACCGAGTACCCCGCCACGCACTACTTCCAGAAGAAAAAGGGCAGCCACTACAAGACGTACGGCGCGTTCCTCTTCTGCGAAATCCTGCAGGAAGTCATCCTCAACGGCGGGAACAAGGTCATGCGGAACACGAACGCGAAGTACCTTGAAAAGAAGGACGGGCGCGTGACGGGCTTTGTCGCCGAATGCGAGGACGGGAAGTACCGCCGCTTTACGGGCAAAAAAGCCGTCATCCTCGCGACGGGCGACATCGGCGGTGACCCGGAGATGCTCGCCAAATACTGCCCGCTCGGCCTCAAGCCGAAAAAGAACGGCTACTTCCCCGCGGGAATCAACACCGGAGACGGCCACAAGATGGCGTTCTGGATCGGCGCGGCGATGGAGGAACCGTCGTGGGCACTGTCCCTGCACCTGATTTCCTACGCCATGTACAGCTTTTTCTTCCTGCACGTCAACCGTCTCGGCAGGCGCTTCATGAACGAGGACACGTGGTCCCAGGCCAAGTCCATCCGCATCCTCATGCAGCCGCAGTGGGGCGACGGTGACTGGGCGTTCTCCGTCTTCGACAGCAAGTGGTTCGAGGAAGTCGGCGAGCGCGTCCACATCGCGGGCGGCCAGTTCACGGAGCCGCTTATTACGGAATACGGCCAGCCGTGGGACGAAAACAACGGCGTGCGCGAAGCCATCGAAGCGTACATACAAAAGGGCGCCTGCTTTGTCGCGGACACCCTCGAAGAGCTCGCGGAAAAGATGGAAGTCCCCGTGGACACCTTCGTGGCGACGGTAAACCGCTACAACGAGCTCGTCCGGCTCGGCGTCGACCTCGACTACGGAAAGCGCAGCGAGCTGCTCACCAGCATTGAAAAGCCCCCGTATTACGCGCTGAAATTCGGGCCGGCGCTGCTCAACGTCTTCGGCGGCGTTCTCACCGACATCAACATGCGCGTTCTGGACAAAAACCAAAATCCGATACCCGGCCTCTACGCCGTCGGCAACGTGGCGGGCGGGCTCCACGGCGTCGACTACCCGCTCCTGCTCAACGGCAACAGCCACTCCCGCGCCCTCGTCTGGGCCCGCCAGGCGGCCGCGCATATCGCGTCGGGCGAGGAGTAAG
>JAAYMC010000124.1 GCA_012521555.1 Clostridiales bacterium | reverse complement strand
TATATGCCGCGGGGGTGTTGTATTATCCGAGCCGCCTGTTTTTAAACAGGTAGAGCGTGATGCCCACCGATAAAATCACCGTACCGATGACGATGTACACAAAGCCCATCGGGTTGTTTTCAAGGCCGTTCGGCACGTTCATGCCGAACAGGCCGGAGATAACCGTCGGGACGGACATGGCGATGGTGATAATTGTGAGGGATTTCATCACGATGTTGAGGTTGTTCGATATAATCGAGGCGAACGCGTCCATCGTGCTGCTGAGGATATTGCTGTAGATGTTCGTCATCTCGATGGCCTGCTTGTTTTCGATGATGACGTCGTCGAGGAGATCCTGATCCTCCTCGAACCGCTTGATGGCCTCGAATTTAAGCATCTTCTCAAGCACCGTCTCGTTTGACTTCAGGGACGTGGAGAAGTAGACGAGGCTCTTTTCCAGCCTGAGAAGCTGCGTGAGCTCCTTGTTCCGCATGGATTTCTGCAGGTCGTGCTCGAGCTTTGTGCTGCGCTTTTCAATCTCCCGCAGGTAGGAGAGGTAGAGCGTTGCGTTCTTGAACAGGATTTGCAGGATAAAGCGGCTCTTAAACTGCGTGAGGAACGATTTCACGCGGCCGCGGATGAAGTCGCTCAAAATCGGCGTTTCCTTGAGGCAGACGGTGACGACGGCTTCCTTCGTGTAGACGATGCCGAGAGGGATCGTTGTAAAGACGTTTTCGCCGTCGTCATCCTCAATCGTCGGGATGTCGACGAGAATGAGGGTATGGCCGTTGTCCGTCTCGATGCGGGGGCGCTCCTCCTCGTCGAGGGCGGGACGGATTAAGTCGGTGTCCACTTTCACGGTGCTGCAGACACGCGCGATTTCTTCTTCCGTCGGGTTTTGAACATAAACCCATACACCCGGCTCGAAATCGTCGCGTTCGACGAGCTCCGAACCGAGCGTCATGTAGTACTTGATCACGCTAAACACCCACCTTATGTAATTGTGGGGTCTACGTATCAAGCCGCTCGGTGAAAGGGCGGCATGATAGGTAGACCGGAGACTCTGGTTGATTACTTCGACAGCCTGTGTCGCCGTCCATGCTGCTCTTCCACCTCCAAAAATGAAAATAACCGCCCGTCGAGCAAAACCGGCGCGGTGAGACAAAGGCATGCGCAAGCGATGCTAAGCCTAGACCTTGTTATTATAGTATGTTTTCTCCGCGCATGCAATATGTGCGCGGAAAAATAGGAAAAAAGACCTGTCCGGCACGCATCGCGGCGGGAAAAGACAAGCCCTGTCGTCATTTTTCGGAAAATGGGCGAATAAACTTGGTATAGCCGCGTTATGCAGACTGGAGGGATGGGCGTGCAGTGCAGGATTGCCGACTTGCGGTGCAAGGAAGTGATAAATATTTGCACCGGCATGCGGATGGGATTCGTCAGCGACGTGCTCGTGGATATCCGCAACGGGTGCGTCGTGGCCATCGTCGTGCCGGGGCCGTGCCGCATTCTCGGGCTGTTCTGGCGCGAAGACGACTTCATCATCCCGTGGGAGTGCATCAAGCGCATCGGGGACGACATTATCCTCATCGAAGTGTCCGGCCCGTTTAAGCGGGAAAAACGGCGGCGCATCCCATGGGCTTAGCACGAGCACAATAAAAAATCGCCGGAATGGGGCTTAGCTGATCCACATTCCGGCGATTTCTGTTATTTCCCACGCGTTGCCGCTGAGCGCGACGGTATACTCGCCGCCGTACGCGCCGTCCCCGGCGCGCCATTTCTGCGCGCGCGTGATAAGGCACTCCTCCGAGAGCGACTCGTCCTCGAACCGGACGAAAAGCCCGTCTTCGAAGGCGTAGTCCGTGATGTATCCCTTTTCCACAAGTCCCGCGTACGTGTCCAGCAGGAGCGTGAGGTTGTTTTCCTTGCAGAAGTCTTCAAACAGCCGCGCGATGGCGTCCGTGTCCGCCGCGCAGACGGAGGAGAGGTCGACGGCAAGATAATTGATGCCGCCGTTGAGCCCGGGGTCGACGCTGAAGAGATGCTCGAAGACGACAAAGTATGCGTATTCGGCGCCGGACTTGTCGGGGGAGGGCTCCGCCGGGGGTGTCGTCTCTTCCGGCGGGGGCGTATCCGTTTGAGACGGGGTGGGGGATACGGGGGCCGGTTTTGCCGTCACCGTGCCGCAGCCGGCCATCAAAAGCAGCGCGAGGGCGCAGCAAAGAGGGAAGAGGAGCTTGCGGGGCATTTCCATTCCTCCATTTTGCGTATTCTTTTGTAATAGACGCGTAACACAGTTAAATGTTCCGATAAAAATGCCGCAAAATGTGTAGAATATATTCGGCAGGGGGTTGATTCCTGTGCGATTCTTTGGTAAAATACCCTTTGCTCGTTTTGTCTAAATTGCCAGGACAACGAGAGAACACACAGCGCTTGATCACGGCTCCATGTGCCGCGTACGGCGGTGGACCCGTGAGCGGAGAGCGCTGGAGGCTGAACAAATAGGAGGAAAAAACGTGGCAGTTGTTTCAATGAAGCAGCTTCTCGAAGCCGGTGTGCACTTCGGCCACCAGACGAGACGCTGGAACCCCAAAATGGCTCCGTACATTTACATGGAGCGCAACGGCATCTACATCATCGACCTGCAGAAGACGGTCAAGAAGCTCGAGGAAGCGTACAACTTCGTTCGCTCCCTCGCCGAAGAGGGCGGAACCATCCTTTTCGTTGGCACGAAGAAGCAGGCGCAGGACGCCATCCGCGAGGAAGCGGAGCGCTGCGGCATGTTCTACGTCAACGCCCGCTGGCTCGGCGGCATGCTGACGAACTTCAAGACCATCCGCTCCCGTATCGACCGTCTCGCCCAGCTGCGCAAGATGCAGGAAGACGGCACCTTCGACATGCTGCCGAAGAAGGAAGTCATCAAGCTCACGAACGAAATCGACAAGCTCGAAAAGTATCTCGGCGGCGTCAAGGAAATGAAGAAGCTCCCCTCGGCCCTGTTCATCATCGACCCGCGCAAGGAGCGCAACGCGATCAACGAGGCGAGGAAGCTCGGCATCCCGATTGTCGCGATTGTCGACACCAACTGCGACCCCGACGAGATTGACTATATCATCCCCGGCAACGACGACGCCATCCGCGCCATTCGCCTGATTTCCCAGACCATGGCCAACGCCGTCCTCGAAGGCCGCCAGGGCTCGGATGTCGCGCCGGAGCAAGAGGAGACGAAGGAAGAAGCGGCTGAGACGGCTCAGCCGGAAGTGTCTGCTGAGGAGGCTAAGTAAGGATGGGATTTACCGCAAAAGACGTTAAGGAACTCCGCGAGAGAACCGGCGTCGGCATGATGGACTGCAAGAAGGCCCTCGAAGCCACCGACGGCGATATGGAAAAAGCCATCGACTGGCTCCGTGAAAAAGGGCTGGCCGCCGCCGCGAAAAAGGCCGGCCGCATCGCCGCAGAAGGCATGGCGTACGCCGACGTGATCGACGGCGTGGGCGTTGTCGTCGAGGTCAACGCAGAGACGGACTTCGTCGCCAAGAACGACAAGTTTGTCGCGTTCGTCAAGAACGTCGCCGAAGCCGTCGCCAAGTCCGCGCCGGCCGATCTTGAAGCGCTCATGAACAGCCCCTATCCCGGCACGGATAAGACCGTCCGCGATATGCAGCAGGAAATGGTCTACGTCATCGGCGAGAACATCACCGTCCGCCGCTTTGCCCGTTATACGGAAGGCGTCATGGTCCCGTATGTCCACGCCGGCGGCAAGATCGGCGTTATGGTCAACCTCGAAGTGAACGGCATTTCCGACATGGACGCCGTGATGGCGCTCGGCAAGGACATCGCCATGCAGGTTGCCGCCATGCGCCCGCTCTATCTCGACCCCGCGTCCGTTGACAGCACGGAGCTTGAGAGAGAGCGCGAGGTTCAGATGGCCAAGGCCCTCGAGGAGAACAAGGCCAAGAACCTCCCCGAAGAGAAAGCCCGCCAGATTGCCGAGAACATGGTCAAGGGCCGCATCAACAAGTACTACGAGGAAGTGTGCCTGCTCAACCAGCCGTTCGTAAAGGAGAACAAGGTCTCCGTCGGCAAGCACGTCGAGCAGGTGGCCAAGGAACTCGGCGGCACCATCGTCGTCAAGGGCTTTACCCGCTTCGAAAAAGGCGAGGGCATCGAAAAGAAAGAGGAAGATTTCGCGGCCGAAATCTCCAAGCTCGTCAAATAAGTTTCGTCAAAAAAGTTTAAAAGGGCGCCTGTGATAAGGCGCCCTTTTTGTCTGCTTTTCCCGGATTTGGCACAAAGCAAAGCGAATAAACGCAGCGGCGCGGGGCAAAATGAAAGCGTACAGAGACGGTCGGCATAAGAAGAAGATGAAAACATGACAAAAAAGCTCCGGACCATTTTGGTCCGGAGCTTTTTTGATTGACTGGATTTTAAGCGACGAGCTTCATGACGGCGACGATGAGGCCGCAGAAGACGATGGAAACGGTGGACACGAGCTTGATGAGGATGTTCAGAGACGGGCCGGCGGTATCCTTGAACGGGTCGCCCACCGTGTCGCCGATGACGGTGGCTTTGTGCGCGTCAGAGCCTTTGCCGCCGTGGACGCCGCTTTCAATGTGCTTCTTCGCGTTGTCCCACGCGCCACCGGCGTTGGACATGAAGACCGCCATGACAAAGCCAGTGACGACCGCGCCGCCGAGGACGCCG
>JAAYMC010000123.1 GCA_012521555.1 Clostridiales bacterium | reverse complement strand
GCGGAGTCGGCCGTCGCCGTTTTGCGCACGAAGCTGGAAAACACCGCCGCCGAAATGGAGCGCGTGCGGCGCGAGCTGACCGAGCAGGAGGGGCGCGACGGCGGCCTGAAAGCGCAGATTGACGAGCGCGAGGCGCGGCTTCGTGACATCGAGCGCGAAAAGCTCGAGCTCGAGGAAAAGGCGAAGACGGTCATCCAGTCCCTTGACGCGCTGGCCGAGTCCGCCGGCGAGGCGGCGCAGCGCCTGGCGCATCTGACGGGCGAGGAAGCGGCGCTCATGGACAAGCTCGCCCGCGCGCGCGAGCGGCTGTCGGCCCTCGCCTCGTCCCTTCAGGAGATGTACGACCGCGAAAACGCCGTTAAATCGGACATCATCAGCGGGACGGAAAAGCACGCCGCGGCGGTTCAGACCTTTGAGGCGTGCCTTGCCGAGCTTAAAAAGGCGCAGGAGGAGCTCATTAGCCTTAAAAACACTCTCGCCGGCTACACGATACGGCTTGAGTCCCGCAAAAAGAAGGTTGAAAGCTGCCTTGAAAAGAAAAACAAGGCCGAGATGACGCTCTCATCCCTGCGCGCGCGCCGGAAAATGCTCGAGGACATGGAAAAGGAGTATCAGGGGTACTCCAAGGCCGTCCGGAGCGTGATGCACGAGGCCGAGCGCGGCGTGCTGAAGAATATCCACGGCACCGTCGCCGGCCTTGTCAAGACGAAGGACCGCTACACCGTCGCCATCGAGACGGCGCTGGGCGGGGCGATGCAGCACATCATCGTCTCCTCGGAGGAGGACGGCAAGGCCGCCATCTCCTTCCTCAAGCGCACCGACGCCGGCCGCGCCACGTTCCTGCCGCTCACGAGCATCCGCGGGCGGGTGCTGGACGTCAAGGGCCTCGACAAAGAGCCCGGGTGCGTCGGCCTTGCCCTTGACCTTGTTGAATATGACCCGAAATATTCGGAGATATATAAGAACCTCCTGGGCCGCACGGTCGTTACCGAGACGCTCGACGACGCCATCGCCCTCGCGCGCCGCCACGGCAACGCGTTTAAGATCGTCACGCTCGACGGGCAGGTCATCAACGCCGGCGGCTCCATGACGGGCGGCTCGACGTCCGCCCACACCGGCATCCTCTCCCGCGCCAACGAGCTCAATGGCCTTGCCGCGCAGGAGGAGAAGCTCGCGGAAGAGCTCCGCCGCGCCGAGGCGGCGCTCCAGGAAGCGCAGCGCGAGCTGAAGGCGGCGGAGTACGAAGTGGAGACGGCGATGCAGGAAGTGCGCGCCGTCGAAGACCGCATCATCAAGCTCGAGACGGACAAAGACCACGGCAAGCTCCTCGTCGACGCCGCGCAGGAGGCGCTTGAGAATCTTCGCGCCGAGCTTGACGCGCTGACCGCGCGCATCAAGGCAAACGACGGCGAGACGGCCGCGCTGCGCGAAGAGACGGCGCGGCTGGAGGAGTCTCTTGCCGCCGTGCGCGCCGAGATCCAGAAAGACAGCGAGGGGCAGGACCTGCTCAAAGCCGAGCGCGACGCGCTCACCAACATCCTCTCCGAGCGCCGCGCGCAGATTTCGTCCCTCGACGCGGAGGCCGACGCCGTCCGAAAAGCCGTGACGGAGCTGACGGAGCTGCGCAACGTGCTCACGGGCGGGCGGCGCCAGCAGGAAGAGTACCTTAAGGAGCTTGACGCGCGCCACGAGGGCATCGTCAGGGAAATCGCCGGGCAGGAGGCCCTGCGCGCGCGCCTTGTGGAGCAGGAGGAGGCGCTGAAAAAGCGCGCCGAGGACATCACGGCAAAAAAGCTCCAGCTCGAGGCCGAGCGGGAAAAGCGCGCGCGTCAGACGCAGGAGAAAAACCAGGAGTTGCTGCAGCTTGAGCGCGAGTGCGCGCGGCTCGAGCAAAAGCTCCTTGCCGCGGAGATGGAGGAAAAGCAGCTTATCGACAAGCTGTGGGACACGTATGAGCTCAGCCGCACGGCCGCGAAACAAATCGCGCGGCCGGTGACGAATCTCACGGAGATGCGCCAGCGCATCGCGGAGCTGAAAAAGGAGATTTCCGCGCTGGGCACCCCCAACATCGGGGCAATCGAGGAGTTCGAGCGCGTCAACGAGCGGTACACATACCTGACCGAGCAGCGCGACGACGTGGAAAAGGCGAAGACGGACCTGCTCAGGATCATCCGCGACATCACGCAGGAGATGAAAACCCTGTTCGAGCGGGAGTTTGAGGCCATCCGGGCCAGCTTCCGCGAGACGTTCGCCGAGTTTTTCGGCGGCGGGCAGGCGTCGCTCGAGCTGGAGGACCCCGACGACGTGCTGGGCTCCGGCATCGAAATCAAGGTGCAGCCGCCGGGCAAGTCGCTCAAGACCATCACGCTGCTCTCCGGCGGCGAGAAGGCGCTCGTGGCGATTGCGCTGTACTTTGCCATCCTCAAGGTCCGGCCGACGCCGTTCGTCGTCCTCGACGAAATCGACGCCGCGCTTGACGAGGCCAACGTCATGCGCTTTGCCTCGTACATGCGGAAGATGTCCGGCAGAACGCAGATGATCGTCATCACGCACCACCGCGGCACGATGGAGGAAGCCGACGTCATTTTCGGCGTGACGATGCAGGAGCAGGGCGTCTCCCGCGTGCTGTGCATCGACCTTGAGGAGGCCGAGCGCTCCTTAAAGCGGAATGAGGGCACGGCCTGAGTACATAAAACTGGCCTTAAGGCCTTGGAGGGTATACGCTTGGTTTTTTTTGATAAGATAAAAGAAGGCCTTGCAAAGACGAAAAAGAACGTGACCGTCCAGCTCACCGGCCTCTTTTCCGCCTTCACGGGCGCGGACGAGGACTTTTACGAGGAGCTGGAGGAGACGCTGATACTCGCCGACCTCGGCGTGGAGACGGCCTCAGCCGCCGTGGAGCGGCTGCGCGAGAAGGCGCGGGAGGAAGGCCTGCGCGGCGCCGGGGAGCTGTCCCGCGCGCTGGAGGAGATTTTGGTGGACATCCTCGACGTCGGCAGCAGCGAAATGAAGCTCGAGACGAAGCCGTCCGTCATTTTAATCATCGGCGTCAACGGCGTCGGCAAGACGACGACGATTGGGAAACTCGCCATGCGCTATACGCAGGAGGGCAAAAAAGTGCTGCTTTGCGCGGGGGACACGTTCCGCGCCGCCGCCGCCGAGCAGCTGACCGTCTGGGCGCAGCGCGCGGGATGCGACATCGTGCGCCACGGGGAGGGGTCCGACCCCGCCGCCGTCGTGTTCGACGGCATCGCCGCGGCGAGGGCCCGCGGGGCCGACCTCGTCATCGTCGACACGGCCGGCCGGCTCCACAATAAGTCAAACCTCATGAACGAGCTTAACAAAATCAGCCGCGTCATCGACAGGGAGCTGCCCGGCGCCGACCGCGAGACGCTCCTCGTCATCGACGCGACGACGGGCCAGAACGGCCTGATACAGGCAAAGCAGTTTCAGGAATACGCCGGCATCACCGGCCTTGTGCTCACCAAGCTCGACGGCACGGCCAAGGGCGGCATCGTCTTTGCCATCGCGGACAAGCTGCGCGTGCCGGTCAAGTTCGTGGGCGTGGGCGAAAAGGCGGAGGACCTGCTCCCGTTTTCGGCAAGGGAATTCGTGGAGGCACTCCTGAGATGAAGTTCGTCCTCGCCAGCAACAATAAGGGAAAGCTTCGGGAGATGAAAGCGGTTCTCGAGCAGTTAGGCCACGAGGTGGTCACCCAGAGCGAGGCGGGCTTTTCCGGCGAAGTCGAGGAGACGGGCGCGACGTTTTATGAAAACGCCCTTCTCAAAGCCCGCGCCGTCATGGAGGCGACGGGGCTGCCCGCCATCGCCGACGACTCCGGCCTTATGGTCGAAGCCCTCGGCGGCAGGCCCGGCGTGCACTCCAAGCGCTTCGGCGGCGGGGGGCTCGACGACGCCGGGCGCAACGCGCTTTTGCTCAAAACGCTTGAAAATGAGGAACATCGGGCGGCGCAATTCGTCTCCAGTATTGTCTGCGTCTTTCCAAACGGTGACGTTGTCTCGTCCGAAGGCGTGTGCCGCGGCAGCATCCTCAGGGCCCCGCGCGGCAGCGGCGGCTTCGGGTACGACCCCGTTTTCCTCGTCGACGGGACGGGGAAAAGCATGGCGGAGCTGACGCTGGAGGAGAAAAACGCCGTGTCGCACCGCGGAAACGCCCTCCGGCTGTTTGAAAAGCGGCTGAGGGAATACGAATCTAAAAACGGGATTAGGTGAAAGTCATGCTCACGAGCAGGCAGAGGGCGCAGCTTCGCGCGCTGGCCAACGGAATCGATACAATCCTGCACGTCGGAAAGGGCGGCATAACGGAAAACGTCGTGGCGCAATGCAACTCCGCGCTTGAGGCGCGGGAGCTCATTAAGGGCCGCGTTCTGGAAAACGCGCTCATGTCGGCCCGCGAGGCCGCCGAGGAGCTTGCGCGGCTGACCCGCGCGGAGACGGTGTGCACCATCGGCTCGCGTTTTGTCCTTTACAGAGAAAGCCAAAATCTGCCGAGGGAGAAGCGGATTCGGCTTGTAGACTGAGCAAGCGGTGATTTCATTGAAAATCGGGATTTTCGGCGGTACGTTCAACCCGCCGCACAACGGGCACGTCCGCGCGGCGCGATCCGCGGCGGAGCGCCTCCAACTTGACAGGCTGCTTGTCATCCCGTCCGCCATCCCGCCCCATAAAGCGCTGCCGGAAGGCTCGCCCACCTCGCGGGAGCGGCTGGAGCTGACTTATCTGGCCTTTCAGGAAGTGCCCTGCGCCGAGGTGTGCCCCATCGAGGTGGAGGAGGGCGGCGTCAGCTACACCGCGGACACCCTCCGAACCCTCCGGGAGCGGTATCCCGGGGCGCAGTTTTTCCTGATCATGGGCTCGGATATGTTCCGCACGCTCGACAGCTGGTACAGCGCCGAGACGGTGCTGCGCCTCGCGACGCCCGCTGTCCTCTCCCGCGGCACGAAGGACGATAAGGACATCGCCGAATGCGCCGCGAAATACAAGGAGCGGTTCGGGGCGGACGCCGTTGTCATCGGCAACGCCATCACGGAAGTCTCATCGACCGAGCTGCGGCAGCAGCTCCGTGAGCGGCGCGGCGTGGAGATGTTCAGCGACGCGGTCTACTCGGCCATCATCGCGCGCCGCTACTACGGGGCAAAGCCCTCTTTCGACTGGCTGCGCGAGAAATCGTACGCCATGGTCCTCGAAAAGCGCATCCCGCATATAAAGGGATGCGAGCGGGAAGCCGTCGCGCTCGCCGAGCGCTGGGGCGGGGACGTGGAAGCCGCGCGCGAGAGCGCCATTTTGCACGATATGACGAAATATATGCCGCTTCGCGAGCAGTTGCGCGTTCTCGACGAGTATGGTATCATGGCAGACGAAATGGAACGGGCGGACGTCAAGCTCCTGCACGCGAAAACGGCCGCCGCCATCGCGCGGGCGCGCTTTGGCGTCCCGGACGACGTATACAACGCGATTTTCTGGCATACGACGGGCCGGCCGGGCATGTCGCTCCTCGAGAAAATCATCTACATGGCCGATTACATCGAGCCGACGCGCGATTTCGAAGGGGTGGAGACACTCCGCCGCCTGTGCTACGAGGATCTCGACAAAGCCACCGCGGAAGGGTTGCGGATGAGCATAATAGATATGAAGTCCCGCGGCATCGTGCCGCACCCGCGCACGGAAGAAGCTCTCAGGTGGCTGATGGCCGAAAGCGGGATGAAAGGATAAAGCCATGAAACTCATCGGGTATAAGAGAAACGGCCGCCGCGTCGCCTCGCGCAAGAAAGCGGCGGAGCCATATAAGGAGCCATATAAAAAGACGAAAAATCCGGCCGCAAAGCCGGAGATGGATGCCGCCGCGGCGCGCCGCCGGAAAACGCGCGTGCGCATTATGGTCACGGTGATTTCGTTTGCCATGCTGGCCGGGTGCCTCGTCCTCTTTAACTATGTGATGACCTCCATCAAGCCGCCCCCCGTCAAGACGTCGCGCCCGATTTCGACGGCGACGCCCACCAAAACGCCGCCCCCGGGCGGGGAGGCCGAGCCGGAAGAAGGCGACGACCTGCCGGAGGGCACGAGCCCGCAGACGGAGTTCGGCCGGAAGGAAAACCAGTTTACCTTCGTGATTTTGGGCCTGAGCGGCGGCAATACGGACACCATCATGGTGGCCAACTTCGACGCGAAGAACTATAAGCTCGACGTGGTGAGCATCCCGCGCGACACGCTCGTGAACGTGTCGTGGAACACGAAGAAGGCCAACTCGCTCTACGCCTACCGCGGCGTGGACGGCGTTTTAAGCGGCATGGTCGACCTCCTCGGGTTTGAGGTGGACTTTTACGTCGTCGTGGACCTCAAGGCCTTCTCCACCCTCGTCGACGCCATCGGCGGCGTCTGGTTCGACGTCCCGAAAGACATGAAATACGACGATTCCACGCAGGATCTCCATATAAACCTCAAAAAAGGGTACCAGCTTCTCAACGGCGACAAAGCTCTGCAGCTCGTGCGCTGCCGCAATGTCTATGCCGACGCCGATATCGGCCGCATCGCCACGCAGCAGGACTTTATGAAGGCCGCGGCGCAGCAGATTCTCGAGAAGCAGAAAGAGCTCAACCTCGTCGAACTTGCCAATATCTTCCTTAAATACGTCAAAACCGACCTCACTTACGGCAACATCATCTGGTTTGCCAAAGAGTTTTACAAGATGGACGGCGAGAACATCCGCTTCGCCACACTGCCCGCCAACTACTACGACCATGTAAACGGCGTCTCCTACGTGACAATTTATCCCAAAGAATGGGTTAAAATGATTAACGAGAGGCTCAACCCGTTCGTCGACGACATCGCCCTCAATGAGCTGTCCATCCTCACGCGCGACTCAAACGGCAAGCTCTATGTGACAAACGGCGTGTGGAAGGGCAACTCGTCGTGGGGCTCCGGCGGCGGCTCTCATAGCGGCAGCAACGGCTCAGGCGGCGGTTCTGGAAGCAGTGGTTCCGGCGGCGGCAGCGGCGGCTCTGGCGGCTCAGGCGGCAGCGGCTCGGGCGGCGGCTCGACCGCGTCCCCGTCCCCCTCGCCGACGACTTCTCCCACAACCAGCCCCTCGCCGGGCGGCAACACCGGCGGCGGCGGAAGCGGTGGCAACACCGGCACCGGCGGCGACAATGCCGGCGGCAACACCGGCGGCGATAACACCGGCGGCGAGACGCCGGGCCCCGGGGAAGATGTACCGCCGATCGATGACCCGGATGACGACTGGGGCGACATAGTCAACCCGCACCCGTTCCCGGACGGGCCGCCGGAAGACTGGGATATCGACAGCTTCGACTAAACTTACCCGGCGCCTGCCGCCGCGAAATCTGCGCGGCGGCAGGCCGGGATAAACGGCAATAAACGAAAGGATGGATTGCCTTCATGCTCACGCCACTTCAAGCGGCGGAAAAGGTTGTCCGCGCACTGGACAGCAAGAAAGGGAAGGATATACGCGTTCTCCACACGCACGACGTGACGATTCTGGCGGACTACTTCGTGCTCTGCACGGCGGGCTCCACCACGCAGGTCAAGACTCTGGCGGACTTCGTGGAAAAGGAGATGCGCGAGAGCGGCGAGACGCCGCTGCGCGTCGAAGGGGAGCATGCGAGCGGGTGGGTCCTGATTGACTTCGGCGCCGTCATCGTGCATATTTTCATGAAGGAGGCGCGCGATTTTTACGCGCTCGAGCGGCTCTGGCAGGACGCGCCGGAGATCGACATCAGCCCTTGGATTTCCGAAGAGAAAGAAAAAGAAGGTTTGATCACATGAAGTATGATTTTCGTCGCATCGAGAAGAAGTGGCAGAAGAGATGGGAAGAGGAAAAGACGTTTGCCGCCACGCTGGACGAGAGCAAAAAGAAGTTTTACGCCCTCATTGAGTTCCCGTACCCGTCCGGCGAAGGCCTGCACGTCGGGCACCCGCGCCCGTATACGGCCATGGACATCATCGCCAGAAAACGGCGGATGGAAGGCTACAACGTCCTGTTCCCGATCGGGTTTGACGCGTTCGGCCTGCCGACGGAAAACTACGCGCTCAAGAACAAGGTTCACCCGGCGGCCGTGACGAAAAAGAACATCGCGCGCTTTACCGAGCAGCTGAAAATGCTCGGCTACAGCTTTGACTGGGACCGCGTCGTGGACACGACGGACCCGGCCTACTACAAGTGGACGCAGTGGATTTTCCTCAAGATGTTCGAGAAGGGGCTTGCCTATAAAGCGTCCATGCCGGTCAACTGGTGCACCTCCTGCAAGTGCGTGCTTGCCAACGAGGAAGTCGTCGGCGGCGTCTGCGAGCGCTGCGGGAGCGAGGTCGTGCGCCGCGAAAAGAGCCAGTGGATGCTCAAAATCACGGAATACGCCGACCGTCTGCTCGACGACCTGGACGAGCTCGACTTTATCGAGCGCGTCAAGACGCAGCAAAGAAACTGGATCGGCCGCTCCACCGGCGCGGAAATCGTGTTTGACACCACCGCGGGGGATAAGCTCCGCGTCTTCTCCACGCGCCCGGACACGCTCTTCGGCGCGACGTATATGGTCGTCGCCCCCGAGCACGAGTATGTGACGAAGTGGATGCCGCTGCTTGAAAACGCCGAAGAAGTCGAGGCGTACCGCGCCGCGGCGGCGAGAAAGAGCGACTTTGAGCGCACGGAGCTCTCCAAGGACAGGGAGAAGACGGGCGTGGAGCTCAAGGGCGTGCGCGCCGTCAACCCTGCCACGAAGCAGGAAATCCCGATTTTCATCTCCGATTACGTCCTCGCCAGCTACGGGACGGGCGCGATTATGGCCGTCCCCGGACATGACACGCGCGACTGGGAGTTTGCCAAGAAGTTCGGGCTGCCCATCGTGGAGGTCGTCTCCGGCGGCGACGTGACGAAGGAAGCCTACACGGACTGCGAAAACGGCGTCCTTGTCAACTCCGGCTTCCTGAACGGCATGAGCGTCCCGGACGCCATCAAGGCGATGACGCAGTGGCTGACCGAGAACAACCTCGGCCGTGAGGCCGTCAACTATAAGCTGCGCGACTGGGTCTTCTCCCGCCAGCGCTACTGGGGCGAGCCGATTCCCATCGTGATATGCCCCAAGTGCGGCTACGTCCCCGTCCCGGAGGACCAGCTGCCCCTCGAGCTGCCGTACGTCGAGTATTACGAGACGACGGACACGGGCGAAAGCCCCCTTGCCGCCATGACGGACTGGGTGGAGACGACCTGCCCCAAGTGCGGCGGACAGGCCAGGCGCGAGACGGACATCATGCCCCAGTGGGCCGGCTCAAGCTGGTACTTCCTTAGGTATACCGACCCGCACAACGACAGGGAGCTGGCCTCCCGCAAGGCGCTTGAGTACTGGATGCCCGTCGACTGGTACAACGGCGGCATGGAGCACACGACGCTGCACCTGCTCTACTCGCGCTTCTGGCACAAGTTCCTGTACGACATCGGCGTCGTCAACACGAAGGAACCCTACTTAAAGCGCACGAGCCACGGCATGATTTTAGGCGAGGACGGGCAGAAGATGTCCAAGTCCCGCGGCAACGTCATCAACCCCAACGACGTTGTCAATGAGTTCGGCGCGGACACGCTGCGCCTGTACATCATGTTCATCGGCGACTTTGAAAAGACGGCGCCGTGGTCGACCAACGCCGTCAAGGGCTGCAAGCGTTTCCTCGACCGCATCTGGAACCTCGCCGAAAAGCCCATTTCCGGCCCGGAGACGTACTCCGCCGCGAATGAAGTCATCATCCACCGCACCATCAAGAAGGTCACCGAGGACATCGAGAGCATGAAGTTCAACACGGCCATCGCGCAGCTGATGACCCTCGTCAACGCCTTCTACGATTCGCCGCCCTCCCGCGGCGACATTAAGGTGCTGCTTGAGCTCCTGTCGCCCTTCGCGCCGCACATCGCCGAGGAGCTGTGGGAGATCCAGGGCTTTAAGGGCATGGCCTGCCAGGCGCCGTGGCCCGAGTACGACGCGTCGAAAATGGTGGAAGAGATGCGGGAGATTGCCGTTCAGGTGGGCGGCAAGCTCAAGACGACGGTGACCGTCCGCAACGACGCTTCCGACGACGAGATGCTGCAGGCGGCCCTGGCCGACGAGAAAATCAAAAAAATCGTCGAGGGCAAGGAAATCGTCCGCACGATTACGGTTAAAAATAAACTTATCAACATCATCGTGCGTTAAGGAGCGCCGCTGCGCGCAATTCGGATTTTTCATTGACAATTGACGGGGGCCAAATTATAATAGATATGTTAAAGCCATACGAATGGCCCTTAAAGCGTGCCTGACGGCATGCGTTGGAGGGAGGGATAACGGAATGTCGGAAGTCCATGTCAAGGAAAATGAATCGCTGGACAGCGCACTGAAGCGTTTTAAGCGCAGCTGCGCCAAGGCCGGCGTGCTCTCTGATTTCAGAAAAAAGGAGTATTATCTGAGCCCGAGCGTCAAGCGCCGCAAGAAATCGGAAGCCGCTAGGAAAAAGAAGAAAAAGTCCTACTCGTACTAATCCGATTCGTTTTGAACAATAACCGGGCCGCTAAGGCGGCCCGGTCATTCGTTTAAACGGGAATCGGCCTTCTGCGATGCCATGCGGCGGGGGACGATGGCTCCAGAAATTCCGCCGATATAGCGCCAAAAGCAAAACAAAGAGCGCGGCCGCGCGTTTTGGGCAGCCGCGCCATAAAAAAACGGGAGCCGTCACGCTCCCGTTTTGTTTTAGAACTCTTCGAGAAGGCCGTCTCTGAGGGACTCGTATTTGCCGTGGACTTCGTCAAAGTAGAAGACTTCGAAGATGCCGTCGTCGGGCTTGTACATCGGGATGGGCGCCTGCTCGAGGAAGGCCTTCCTGGCTTCATAGCGGTCATCGCGGACGACCGTGCCCCAGATACGGAACCAGTTCATGCCGATCATGCCGCAGATTTCAACCTTCGGGTTTTTCATGAGCTGGGCGAAGACTTTCTTCGTGTTGTTCATGCAGATGTACGTCTTGCCGTCAATCTCGGCGACGGCGCCGAACGGACGGACGCGCGGCTGGTCGCCTTCCGCGGTGGCGATAAAGAAGGTTTTGGCTTCCTTGAGGAACTGGGTTGCTTTGTTCATGTTGTTCATCCTTTCTCCCTCGTATACTCCGGCTCGGGCCTCCCGCCCGGCCTCACTTATAGATGGATTATACCATAACCGGCTGGTCATGCAAAGAGATAAATAGATAAAAATACCAGATTTGACGGCTCAGGCCACCAGCAGGAGGCTCAGCGCCATGACGGCCATCCCCGCGACAAGGCCGTAAATAGCCAGGTGGTGCTCGCCGTACTCGCGCGCGGAGGGGAGGAGCTCGTCGAGGCTTATGTAAACCATTATGCCCGCCACGCCGGCGAAGATGAAGCCGAACAGCTTATCGCCGAAGAACCGGTACAGGAGCAGGTAGCCGAGGACGGCGCCGAGCGGCTCGGACAGGCCGGACAAAAACGACAGGCGGAACGCCTTCCTGCGGCTTTGCGTCGCGTAAAACACCGGGACGGCGACGGCGATGCCCTCCGGGATGTTGTGGATGGCGATGGCGACGGCGATGGGGATGCCGATGCTGTGGTCGCTGAGCGCGGCGGTGAACGTGGCCAGACCCTCGGGGAAGTTGTGGATGGCGATGGCCAGCGCCGTGAACACGCCCATCCGCATGAGATTGGACTTGTGCGTTTCGCTTTTCCCGTCCATCTCCTCGACGGTGTGGGCTTCGTGCGGGTTGCCGCCGTGTTCCGGAATCAGCTTGTCGATGGCGCTGATGATCAGGATGCCGAGGAAAAACCCGCCGGCCGTCGCCCACGCGCCGCCTTTTTCGCCGTAGGCGGCTGTGAGCGCCTCGCCGGCTTTTTTCAGGATTTCCACGAACGAAACGTAGATCATCACGCCCGCCGAAAACCCGAGCGCGACGGAAAGCAGCTTCGGGCTCGTTTTTTTCGTCAGTAGCGCGAGCGCGCTGCCGATGCCGGTCGACAGGCCGGCCAAGAGCGTCAGGCCAAACGCGAAGGCGAGATTCGTCCAGTGCAACGGGAAAGCCCCCTTTTTTGCGAAAATCTGCCCCTCCATAGTAAACCGTTTCCTGCGAAAATTCAACCGCCCGCACCGCCGGAGGCGGCCTGATTGCTTTGCCCCTCACGGCACAACGCCGCCCGTACCAGAGACCGCTTTTTATCAACGGGTCGTGGCGGCGCGCGCCGCCCGCAGCAGGGCACAGCTTTTCAGGAGATTATCGACGGTTCTGTGGCATCACACGCACCGCCCGCAGCAGGGTATCCCCGGCACTTGTAACACGCCGGCAGCGGAGCGCGCCCGGCGCTCGCGCCTTGCCACGTCCAAGTGCATTACGCCGCCCCATACCTTTAATCGCGCCCGAGCGCGTTACGCCGCCTTCATCGCTCCCAAACGCGTAAGGCGCAAATATCCCTTATCGCGCCCAAACGGTCACACCGCATTAAAATATCACTTGCCGCGCCCAAACGCGCCACGCCCGCCGCAGCGGCGATGGCCTTGCCGCGCCGTACCGCGCCGCCGGCCGCCGCACCACCGCGACGCATTACCGCGCCACGCACGCCCCGCAGTGCCGCTATCCCTTAGCACTCAGCCGCGCCGCCGGCCGCCGCTCCGCCCGCGAAAGGCGCAAAAAAAAAACAACCGCTTGAGGCGGCTGCGTTTTCTGTGAGCCTTATATCTCTCAAGAAACCGAGGTCTTGCTGTTGCAGCTGATATGAGACTTTTGCTTTTCGAGGTAGAGGAGGTGATCCGCGGCGATGAGCAGGTCTTTTTTGCTGCAGTAATCCGAGAAGTAGACGATGCTCCAGCTGATGCTGTTCTCGGCGGCGATGTCGTACTGCTTAAGGTAGGTGTTGAACGCAAGGTTGACCGTATTGAGCGTGCGCTCGAGGTCCTCGCGCGTGCCGTAATAAATGATGGCGAATTCGTCGCCGCCCCAGCGGCTGACGAGGTGGAGGTTCGTGTCGATATGCTGCTTGAGCAGCCGCGCAAATTCCGCGAGGACGATGTCGCCGTTGTGGTGCCCGTGCGTGTCGTTGATGGCTTTGAAGTTGTCGAGGTCAAGCAGGGCGAGGCAGATCGGCCGCCCCGGCGCGCTGGGGATGGCCTCCATCGTCTCGTTGAATTTGCGGCGGTTGTAAAGGCCCGTCAGCTCGTCGTAATTGGCGAGGAGATAGAGCTTTTCGGTGGCGTTTTTATACTCCTTCGTGAAGAAGTGCAGGATGATGAAGCATACGATGATGATCATGGGGATCTGGATAATCCCGTCGATGAAATGGCCCTCTTCGGGGTACTGGGCGATGAGGTCGGGCCTGTAGTGCTCCAGCAGATTCATCCCGATGAACACACAGACGAGCGCGGTGACGAGAAAGGCGCGTTTCCAGCCGCTGTAGAGGTAGCATACCATGATGAGGACGAGGAAAATATACCCGAGCGTGTTGTTTTTGTTCCCGCCGGAGTCGATGTACGCGAACGGGAGAAAGACGCACGTCAAAAAGATAAACAGTGCGAAAACAATGCCGTCAGCGTATTTTTTGCTGTGGGACGCGAGGTAGGAGACGAGGCACAAAAACAAAAGTCCGAGCCATTTGACGTTGATCGCCAGCGGGAACGCGCAGATTTGATTGCCGATGATGCTCACAATCGACACGCACACGCCGACAAGCGAGACGACGCGGTACATTTTAAGGCGTATTTTCTTTTTGTACGGGTCTTTCGGCACAAGCTTCTGTATGCTCAAATCGAGTCCCTCCAGAATGCGTGCGGCTTTGCGCAAGGGCGAAAGCCGTCGCTTATGAGGCCGACGGAGTTTTTTGCGTTGTTATCGCTTTAAATCTGCGTTTCAATATCTGGTATCGTATAATTTTACCATTTATTGATAGAGTTTCAATAGTTTTTACATTCCTTATAACCGCATAAGGTGACATAATATTCCGCCGTTTAGTAATATTATAATGAATGGAGCGCACATTGTAAGTGCGCGTAACGTCAGGGAAAGGAGTGAAAATCATGGCGGGACTCGTTCCGTTTCACAACAGGCGGCCCGACTTGACCCCTTACGATTACTTCAACAGCATGCTCAGCGACTTCTTCTCCGACTGGCCCGGCCGGTTCTTCGACTCGCTCCGGTTTGACACGTTCAGGGTCGACGTGGAGGAGCGCGAAAACGACTATCTCGTCGAGGCGGAGCTTCCCGGCGTCAAAAAAGAGGAGATCAGCGTCGAGCTTCACGACAACTACCTGACCATCTCGGTGAGCCGGCATGCCGAGACGGAGCAGAAAACGAAAAACTACCTCCACAGGGAGCGGCGCGCCGCCTCCATGAGCCGCAACATCTACCTGCCCAACTCAAAGCGCGAGGGCATCCGGGCCAAGCTCGACGGCGGCGTCCTGACCGTGACGGTGCCGAAAAGCAGCCCCGGTTACCGCTCCACCCCCATCGAAATTGAATAAGATAAAAAGGCACACCGGCGCTTAAAGCCGGTGTGCCTTTTTGCGGTGGAAGTTTACATAATATTAAATTTGTGTATTTTTGCCAAAATTTTTTTGTCACAGAATTATCATCAATTTATGTCAAAATTTCAATAATTCTCGGGAAAAACGGCTAAAAGTGTCATTTCTGTTGGGACCAGGGTCCCGCCGTGGTGCCTTAAGTAGAAGAGATAACCCGGGCAGATTTCCTCAATCATGCGGGGGATTTTCCAGATATCCTCGCTTGTGTGGTGGACGGAGATGGCCAGCTTCGGGCGCTCGCTCATGATGTGGCCCCGGCAGCCGAGCAGGGCCTTTTGCTCGGAGCCGACGATATCCATTTTGATAAAGGTGACGGGCTCATTCACGTCCTCGTCGATGGCGACGATGGGGACCTTGATCTTGCCTTCGCCGGCGACACGGTTTGCGGACGCGTGCGGGTTTACGGACAGGTACATGTCGCCGGATTTTTCGCCCGCGCCGCGGTTGCACAGGACGATGTTCGGCATCAGGCGCGTGTTTTCCTGCAGGAGTCTGAACGTCTCCGGCGTAATCTCGTAGCAATAGATGCGCTTGTAGCACAGGCCGTAAGTGGCGATGTAGTCGATGACGGTGTCGCCCGTAAACGCGCCGAGGTCGACGAACACCTCGTCCGGGCCGCACTGGATGACGTCGAGGTCGAAGTATTCGCGGAAGATGCGCTCGCGGCACCGGTCGAGGTCGTTGAAGACGAAGCCGTACCAGTTGTTGACGAGGGCGAAGAGCGTGTAGCGCGAGCGGTAGTCGGCAAGGCGTTCGTACAGCCAGATAAAGTCGTCGGCGTGGTCGTGCAGGGAGCGGGCGCGGTTTTCCAGGACGCCGTGGTCGCCGTTTTCCGGGTCGAAGCTGCCCCAGAGGGAGTAGGTGTTGACGTAGTCCTGAAAGCGCTTGCGCGTGCCGCTGTCGAGCGCGTAAAAGGCCTGCTTGATGTGCTGCGTCACCTGCTCGAGGGAGGCGTTTTTGATGGACATCATCATGGCGAGGAAGGACGCGTCGAGGTTGCGGCGCATTAAGCTGTGGTGGGGCGCTGAGTAGAGAAGGCGGACGCAGAGCGTTTCGGCCTCACGGAGCCAGTCGAGAGCGGATTTGATGGAGAACGTGTCCTGCGTGCCGATGGCGCACAGGCGGTTGGGGGCGGATAGCGCGTTCGTCTTGTCCTTGAGGATATCGAAGATGTGGGCGAGCATGTCGTTTGCCTTTGCCGCCGCGCCGGCGTTGTTCTGTTCCGTCATCAGGGCCTCAACGGCCCGCTTTGCCTCGGGGAAGAGACGGTGGAGATGGAGCAAGTCTTGCATGTAAAGCCCTCCTGAAAGCGTCCTATTTCCGGTATATGCGGCCGGACAGCCCGATGACACTCCGCCGCCTGAAAATGAGAGGGCGCAAGGTAAAAATTATGAGACAAACAGGGGAGGGCGGATGCTCGCTAAAAGCCAATAAAAGCGAAAACTCCTAAAAACCTATCAAAAGTCGCGAAAATGTGACAGCCAATATTTTACTTTTTCCACGCCCGGCGGTATAATAGGAACCGTGCCATTTGAACCATATTGACCGCGGGGGGAAGGAGAATGAGGAATTCGCGGCCGGAAAATCCGAAGGAGGATTGCGCGGCAAAGGCGAATTTTCAAAAAATAAAGCTGCTTAAGCTCGTGGAGCTGCTCAGAAACGAGACGGACGAGGACCATCCGCTCACGACCAGCCAGATCTGCAGGTACCTCAGGGAAAACAGCATCACGTGCGACCGCAGGACGCTCGGGAAGGACATCGCGTATCTCAACGAGCAGGGGTATGAGGTGATGTCCAAAAACGTCGGGCACGAGAAGGGCTACTATATCGCCGACAGGACGTTCAGCATCCCGGAGCTAAAAATTCTCATAGACGCCGTGCAGGCGTCCTGCTTCATCACGCCGAAAAAGACGGGGGAGCTGATTGAGAAGATCGCGCATCTCAACGGCGTCCACTGCGCGCGGTACTTAAAGGAAAACCTGGTGGTTTTCAACCGGCGCAAGCACAGCAACGAGTCCGTTTACTATAACATCGACTTTATCGAGGAAGCGCTGAGAAAGAAGAAGAAAGTCTCTTTCTTCTATTTTGACCTCGACGAAAACGGGGAGAGGGTATACCGCCGCAACAAGGAGCGGTACGTCAAGGAGCCGATTGCCCTCGTCTTCCACGAAGACCGCTATTACCTTGTCTGCTACAGCCCCGATGTGGAAGACAAGATCCGCAAATACCGCATCGACAGGATGGACCACGTCGAAGTCGAGGAAGAGAGGATTGGCAAAGAGGCGCGGGAATACCTCGCCTCCGCCGACTTTGGCGAGTATACGCAGAAAGTATTTAAAATGTACGGCGGGCGGGAAGAGGAAGTCACGCTGCGGTTTCACAGGGACCTGCTCGGCGCGGTGTACGACAAATTCGGCGAGCACACCCGCGTCAGGGCGGAGGAGAAGGACATCCTCACCACGACGATAAGACTCCAGGTCAGCCCGACGTTCTGGGGCTGGATCTTCCAGTTTGGCGGGCAGATGAAAATCGTCTCGCCCGCGCATCTCATCGAGGAGTTCCGGCAGTACGCCGAAAAGACGCTTGCGGAGTGGCCGCTGCCCGTCTCCGGAAGCGCCGGCCCGCTTTATCCGGACGAGTGCCTCGATTAACCAAAATAAAAATTTTCCTTCCTGATTGGCTCAAGTGCCATAAATTTATCACGAAAAACGAGATAGACTAAAATCAGGAGGGAAAAGCTATTGCAGCAACTGTTCCGGATCGCCGTTTTTTACGACGGCCAGTATTTTTTCAACGTCAGCAACTACTACCTGTACCAGCACCCCAGAAAGGCGCGCATCTCTATCAGCGGGCTCCACAACTTCATCAAGGAGAAGGCGGCGGAGTTCGTGGGCATCGACAGGAACCTGTGCCAGATTGTTGACGCGCACTATTTCAGAGGGCGCCTGTCCGCGCGGGACGCGAGCGAGGCGGGCAAGCTCTACAACGAGCGCGTTTTCGACGATATACTGATGAGCGAGAACGTCGTCACCCATTACCTCCCGCTGCGCCCGACGGCCGACGGCGGGCGGCAGGAAAAGGGCGTGGACGTGTGGCTGGCGCTGGAGGCGTATGAACTGGCCATCTACAAAAGGTACGACGCCCTGGTCCTCATCGCCTGCGACGGGGACTACGTCCCCCTTGTCCGCAAGCTCAGCACCCTCGGCACGCGCGTCATCCTGCTCGGATGGGATCTGTCCTACAAGGACGCGGACAACAATGAGCGCGTCACGCGCACCTCGCAGGCGCTGCTGGAGGCCGTGACGCACTACCTGCCGATGCATACCATCATCGAAAACCGCAACCCCACGCCGACAATCCAGGACCTATTCGTCAAAAGCCCGCCGGAGGTGCAGTACGCGCCGTACACGCCGTATACGACCGCGGGGAACACGGACGCGTACGTCAAGCCCTTCGTCGCGTCCGAGGAATACGAAAACGCGCGGGAGTCGACCATCTTCGTCCTGAAGGAAGGCTACGGCTTCATCCATGACCCGTCGGTCAACAACGTGTTCTTCCACTTCTCCAATCTCGTCAATATCGACTTTAACGACCTGGAGGTCGGCATGCGCGTGAGATATACGACGAAGGTCCGCGATGACGGCAAGACACAGGCCGATAAGGTCTGGGTTGTTGAATAAAACAGTCTGGGGCTGTTGACAAAGCTGGGTTATTCAATAGATTACAAAGCGCCTGCCAGAGCGGCAGGCGCTTTGTTTTACGCGTCCTTGAGGTAGAGGGCAAGCGCGTCGCGCAGGAAAGCGGCGCACCCCGGGGCGATTTCCTCATAGTAGGCGGAAAAGCGCGGGTCTTCCACATAGGTGCTTGCAAGGCTAAGGTGCGCCTCCTTGCTGTAGCTGCCCCAGTAGCGGCAAAGCCACTCCTTGTGGAGGCGGCAGGCCTCGCGCGCGAGGTCGCCGCCCGGGTCGCCCTGCGCGACGGCCGCTTTGAGCGCCTCCCGCAGCCTTGCCTCAAGCGCGAGCGTGTCTTTGTATTCCGCCTCGGTCATGCCGAGCATTTTTGCGTTCGCGCGGTCGACGGCCTCGTCCCCGTATTTTTCGCGGATTTCCGCCCCGTAGCGTCTTTCGTTTTCGTCGACGAGCTCCCGCAAAAACCCGTCGAACTTCTCCTGATTGCTCATGGCGATATCTCCTTTCAGCGCTTTGAGCGACTTTTCGACGTTTGCGATCAGCCGCTCGATGCGGTCTTTTTCCGCAAGGAGGGCGGCCAGATGGCTCTCGAGGGCCTGCCTTTCGTCAAAATCCTCCGAGGAGAGGACTTTTTTTATTTCTAAGAGCGGCATGCCCATCTCGCGGTAAAAGAGAATCTGCTGCAG
>JAAYMC010000122.1 GCA_012521555.1 Clostridiales bacterium | reverse complement strand
CTGCCCGATTTTAAGTACATGTCGCCCGAGCCGGCGGTAAAGTACTCCCGCTGCGGGGACTATTTTGAGGTCGCCGCCGCGGCGCTTGAAGAAATGATGCGGCAGTCCGGCAGGGCAGAGTTTGACGCGCGGGGCATCATGCAAAAAGGCGTGATTGTCCGGCACCTTGCCCTGCCGGGCTACCTTGAGGACTCGAAGAATATCATCCGGTATCTTTATGAAACATACGGGGATGCAATCACTTTGAGCATCATGAACCAGTACACGCCGATGGACACGGGCGCGGCCTATCCGGAGCTGGGCCGGAAAATCACGCAGGCGGAATACGACGCGCTGATTGATTTTGCCGTCGGCCTCGGCGTCAAAAACGCGTACGTCCAGGAAGGCGACACGGCCTCGGAGAGCTTTATCCCCGCGTTTAACGGCGAAGGCGTCTAGGCTGCGGCCAAAAAAAGATAAGGAGAAAAAGACATGGTCCATTTGGTGTACTGCGACAATGCCGGGAAAAAGGGCGAGCGCGTGCTGGACAAAATCCTGTCCGGGCAAAAAACCATGATCATCCGAAGCGCCTCGGGGCGGAAAATTCCCCACGGCCGGGTGTTTCAGGGCGAGACCCTGTACTTTATGGAAAAAGGGACGGCTCAGGTGGCGGCGAAAGCTACCGTCGTCTCCGTACAAAACTATGTGAAATTAACCGACGAGGAAATTGACAAAGTGTTTGCGGAGAACGAAGAGAAACTCGCCCTCACGGACAGGCAGAAAGCAAGATGGCGTAAAAAGTGCATCTGCCTCGTGGAATTTGACCATGTCGAGCCCATCAGCCCCCCTTTGCCTTTTGAGCGGCAAAACAACATGGACGACTGGCTGATTCTTGAAAAGATTGAAGACGTCCTGGCCGGGACAAGCGTCCCCTATAACTACGAGCTGTCGCGGTTTAAGAAGTAACGCTCCCTTTTCGGCTGATTGGATTACACCGGCTCCCGCCTTGTGAAAAGCACAGGCGGGAGCTTTTTACTGGTAATTTTTGCTTGCGCGCGATGGCAAACTCGTGTACAATCACGGTAAAACAGCCTGCAAAAAAACGGAAAGGAGCAGAGCCATGATCCGGCCCATTGAAGAAGCGCACATCGGCGAATGCGTGGACGTGATTCGAAGCAGCTTTATGCCAGTCGCCCGGGAATTTGGCATCACCGCGGAAAACGCGCCGCGTTATGTCGCCTTCGCGACGACGCCCGAGCGGCTTCGGCGGCAGTTTTTCGAAGAGCGGCGCCCGATGTTTGCCTATTTCAATCCGGACGGGAAAATCGTCGGCTATTATTCGCTGCGCCTGGAGGGGGACGGTCAGTGCGAGCTGAACAACCTGTGCGTTCTTCCCTCTTTCCGCCACCAGGGCATCGGCGAAAAGCTGCTCCGGCACGCGTTTGCCGAGGCCAAAGCGCGCGGCTGCCGCGTCATGAACATCGGCATCGTGGAGGAAAACACGGTGCTCAGACGCTGGTACGAATCGTTCGGCTTTGAGCATGTCAGGGTAGAAAGGTACGACTTCTTTCCCTTTACCGTCGGGCGCATGATCAAAACGCTTTGAGTCCGGCGGCACGGGCTAAAGCGGTGATGTGTCATGAAAGGGATAAAGGACTACTACAACAAAACGGCGCAGGCGTGGGCCGACAGGTGGTATGGCGACGACGAGCTGCTCCCGTACCTGAAGATATTTCTTACATACCTGCCGGAGCGCCCCCGCGTTCTGGATTTATGCTGCGGCGCCGGATACGAGAGCATGCGACTGAGCAGGCTTGGCGCGGTTGTCACGGGGCTTGATTTCAGCGAGGAGAGCATACGGATTGCAAGAGAGCGAAACCCTCATCTCACATTTGTCGTTTATGATATGCTCGAGGACTACTCTTTTCTCGGCGCATTTGACGGAGTCGCGTGCCTTGCCGGGCTGGTGCACATTCCGGATGAGAAGCTCGCCGCGGCGCTCGGGAATATCCATAAAGTCCTGAAAACCGGCGGCGTGCTTTTTGCCGCCGTACGGGACGGGACTGGAAAGGATGACGCGTCAAGCTACTTCGTCGTCGACGGTGCGACGTACGACCGCGCGTTTTACTTGCACACCCGCGAGGAACTGGCGCGCGCGGCGGCGGGGCTATTTGACTTCTTGCGGGAAATTATCATGGACGGCCAGCACGAGTGGAGATTCTACGTTTTCCGGAAACGCGCGGCGGAAGAGTAGAGCGAATTTTTTAGGCGCCTGAAAAGGCGCCCTTTTTCATGCCGGCGCGTGGCGAAAGCGCTCTCACGGGAACACGGCGTAAAACCGAAGGGTTCTTCGCGCCCCCTTGGGCAACGAAGGTGGCGGCGATGATTCAGTATACGTTGACCTTCCGGCTTTTTCATGCCGCACGGGGCGATGAAGCGGGGCTGATTTCCGCGCCGCCCTGCGCTTTCCGCGGGCGCATCGTCACTTTACCCAAAGCGCGCCGGGACAAGCCGCATATTTTCGGCACACCCCAAATTCGACAAATTATGTATTAATCCCTCATCCCCGTGGTATAATAACAAAAGCTGTCTTGAGTTTAGAGGGTGTGTCTGTTTGATACTCGCGCTTGTTTTGTTCCTTGCCACATACGTTTTGCTGCTTGCGTTGCCGAATTACAGGGCGCATGTTGCCCTCGGTTCCGCGGCGCTGTTTGTGATTTTAGGCATCCTGCCGGTGAGCAAGGTCTTCCATTCGGTGGACTGGAACGTCCTGATGATGATTGCCGGCACGATGGGCATCGTCTCGCTGTTTATTGAGTCGAAAATGCCGTCGCTCCTCGCAGACCTGATCATCGCGAAAATGCCGAACGTCAAGTGGGCGATTATTTCGCTGGCGCTGTTTGCGGGCATCATCTCCGCGTTTGTCGACAACGTCGCCACCGTCCTGATGGTCGCCCCCGTCGCGCTGACCATTTCGAAAAAGCTGGGCATTTCGCCCGTCAAGAGCATTATCGCCATCGCCATCTCGTCGAACCTCCAGGGCGCGGCCACGCTGGTGGGCGATACGACGTCCATCCTCCTCGGCGGCCACGCCGGCATGGACTTCCTCGACTTCTTCGTCTACAGGGGGCGGCCGGGCCTGTTCTGGGTCGTCCAAATCGGCGCCCTCGTCTCCACGCTCGTGCTCCAGCTCGTGTTCCGCAGGGAAAAGCAGCCCGTTGAAGTGAAGGACAAGACCGTCGTGGAAGACTTTTTCCCCACCATCCTTCTCATCGGCACGATTGTCCTCCTGATTCTCGCCTCTTTCATCCCCGCGGACCAGAAGGTTCCCGTCACAAACGGCCTCATCTGCGTAGGGCTCATGGTTATCGGGATTGTCCGTGAGACGGTTCGCACCCGCAGCCTCGCGGCTGTGAAGCGGACGCTCAAGGAAATCGACTATTTCACGCTGCTCCTGCTCGCCGGCCTGTTCATCGTCATCAGCGGCATCACGGAAGCCGGCGTTGTGGACGCCATCAGCCGGCTGTTCGTCAAAATCAGCGGCAGCAACGTGTTTTTGATCTATACCCTTCTTGTCTGGGCGTCGGTGCTCTTCTCCGCGTTTATCGACAATATCCCGTATGTCGCGACGATGCTGCCCGTCACAAGCGGCATCGCGCAGATTATGGGCGTCGACCCGACCATCCTCTACTTCGGCCTTCTCACCGGCGCGACGCTCGGCGGCAACCTCACGCCCATCGGCGCGTCGGCCAATATCACGGGCCTCGGCATTCTGAAAAAGGAAGGGCACGAGGTCAGCGCCGGGACCTTTATGAAAATCAGCGTGCCCTTCACGCTCGCCGCCGTTACAGCCGGTTACATACTCAACTGGCTGATCTGGCGGTAAACGATTAGAATACGAATCGTGATATATGTCTCCCCCGGTTGCGCGCCAATGCCTTACCGGGGGATTTTTCTTTCAGCGAAAGGCGCGCCCTGACAGCCGGAAACGCAAAACGCGCAAAAAAATACCGCCGCGCCGTTTGCCTCATTTTCGCAACCGCGCGCCGCGCTGTTTGGTTATAATAGGAAAAAGATGGACTTGTGCCTCTATTTTATGCATCGGAGGTTTTGTCAATGGGCAGGCTGTCTAAACTGCCGAATATCGGGGCGGCGCTGGAAAAACAGCTGATCGAAGCCGGCATTACGACGGAGGAAGAGCTCAAAAGCGTCGGCAGCCGCGAGGCGTGGCTGCGCATCCTCGCGCGCGACCCGTCCGCGTGCTTAAACCGCCTCTGCGCGCTGGAGGGCGCGGTTCAGGGCGTGCGGTGGCATAACTTAGACGAGGCGACGAAAGAGTCGCTCAAGGCGTTTTACCACCAACACAAGGGATAAAGCCGCCCTCTGGCGCCTGCGGCGCGCCAGCGGCTT
>JAAYMC010000121.1 GCA_012521555.1 Clostridiales bacterium | reverse complement strand
GCCGAGGACGAGCGCCGCCGCTTCATGCTGCCGACGGCGGAGACGGCCCTCGTCTCTCTCCACCGGGACGAAATCCTGCGCGAGGACGAGCTGCCGCGCAAATACGTCTCCTACACGCCGTGCTTCCGCCGCGAAGCCGGCTCTTACCGCGCCGACGAGCGCGGCATGGTGCGCGGGCACCAGTTCAACAAGGTGGAAATGGTCCAGTTTACAAAACCGGAGGACTCCGACGCGGCGTTTGACGAGCTCGTGACGAAAGCGGAAGCGCTCGTCAAGGGTCTGGGCTTCCACTTCAGGACGGTCAAGCTCGCCGCAGGCGACTGCTCGGCGTCCATGGCGCGCACGTACGATATAGAAATCCAGATTCCCTCCATGAACGGGTACAAGGAGGTCTCGTCCGTCTCCAACGCGCGCGACTATCAGGCGCGGCGCGGCGGCATCCGCTTTAAGAGGGAGGCGACGGGCAAGACGGAATACGTCCACACGCTCAACGGCTCGGGGCTGGCGACAAGCCGGATTCTGCCCGCGCTTGTGGAGCAAAACCAGCTCAAGGACGGCAGCATCGTCGTTCCGGAGGTTCTGAGAAAATATCTCGGCGGGATTGAGGTCATCAAAAAACCATCAAAATAAATACGTAAAGGAGACTCGCCATGAAAAAGATGTCATTCATCAAGAAGTTTGCCAGCGAGTTCCGTGAATTTGCCGTAAAAGGCAGCGTGATTGACCTGGCCGTCGGCGTGATGATTGGCGGCGCGTTTTCCAAAATCGTCAGCTCGTTCGTCAACGACGTGGCCACCCCGTTTATTGGCATGTTCCTCGGCGGCGTGGATTTCAAGGACTGGGTCATCCACCTGCCGCGCCTTTTCGGCCAGGAAGAGCCGATCGACCTCAACATCGGCGTGTTCGTCAACACCGTCATTGAGTTTTTCATCCTCGCACTGATTGTGTTCCTTTTCGTCAAGCTCATCAACCGCCTCAAGCGCATAAGCAAGAAAGACGAAGAGAAAAAAGAGGAGCCGAAGCCTCCGGAGCCCACAAAGGAGGAGCTCCTGCTTGCGGAGATCCGCGACATTCTGAAGGAACGGCAGGGATAAGCTCTCGGAATGAGACATATACTGGTACAAGGCGCTGCCGAACTGGGGCTTGCGCTGTCCGACGCGCAGCTTGAGCAGTTCGAGCGGTATTTTGCGATCCTGACGGAGAAGAACCGCGTGATGAACCTAACCGCCATCACGGAGGAGGCGGACGCGGCGCGGCTGCACTTTCTCGACTGCCTCGCGCTCCTTCCCCTCGGCGGGTTTGAGGGCGCGTCCGTCATAGACATCGGCAGCGGGGCGGGATTTCCCGGCGTGCCGCTTAAAATTGCGCGGGAGGACATCGCGCTCACGCTCCTCGACGCCCAGCAGAAAAGAGTGGGCTTCCTTGAAGAGCTCTGCCGCGCGCTCGGTCTTGAGGGCGTGCGGTGCCTGCACGCCCGGGCTGAGGAGGCGGCGCTCCTTCCTGAAATGCGGGACGCGTTCGACGTCGCCGTCTCGCGGGCTGTGGCGCGGCTGAATGTCCTCATAGAGCTGTGTTTGCCTTTTGTCAGGCCCGGCGGGCGGTTTATCGCCATGAAAGGCCCCGAGTCGGACGATGAAATCCGCGAAGCGGCGCGCGGCGCCGAGATTCTCGGCGCGGAGCTTGAGACGGTGCGCGACTACGTCATCCCGGGCACGGACGTGCGTCACCGCGCCGTCGTCTACCGGAAAAAGCGCGAAACCCCGAAGGGGTATCCCCGCAGATTCGCGAAAATTCAAAAGAATCCGCTGTAAAATACGATTGTTTCACGTGAAACACATAAGCATCGACACCCCCGATACGCCCGTATCGGGGCGATGCCGTTTTGTCATAAATTCGGTATTTCAGGAGAGGCTTGTCGTATATGCGCGCATTGACGGAACGACTCATCAAGGAAATCGGCTTTGACCAGCTTGCCGCCTGCGTCGATAACGGGCTGTGCCCGGCCGTCGTCTCAGGCGTGGACGGGGTGCACCGCGCCCACGCCGCGGCCGTCCTCCGCAGGAACTTAAAGCGGCCGCTTGTCGTCTTATGCTCCGACGAGGCGGAGCAGCGCCGCATCGCCGGCGACCTGGAGGCGCTCACGCAGGAAAAGGCTGTTTTGCTCAGCGCGCGCGACTTTATGTTTTACAACGTCGAGGGCGCGTCCCGCCAGCACGAGCAGGAGCGCCTGCGCGCCCTTTACGGGATGCTCAGAGGGGAAGGCATCGTCGTCGCCACCGTCGACGGCGCGCTGCAGCGCACGATGCCGCCGAAGCTCATGGCAAACGCCGCGCTGGAGCTGAAAAACGGCGGCAGCTACGACCTCGGCGAGGTACTGGCGCTTCTCACGCGCGCCGGGTACAGCCGGACGGACCAGGTGGAAGGGCCGGGGCAGTTTGCCCTGCGCGGCGGCATTCTCGACGTCTTTTCGCCGGCGGAAGACGAGCCGTTCCGCTGCGAGTTTTTCGGCGATGAGATCGACTCCATGAGCTTTTTCGACACTGCCACGCAGCGGCGGACGGAGGCGATTGACAAAGCCCTCATTCTCCCCGCCGCCGAGGCGCTCCCCGCGCTCTACGACGGGGAGCACGGGAAAGGTGCGGATGGGCTGCTCGATGCGCTGCGGGACATGCTCGCGCGCCTTGAAAAGCGGAAAGGCGCCTTGGCAGAACTGCGGAAGAACATCCTCTCCGATATCGAGCGGCTCGAGACGGGAAGAGTTTTGGCGGCGGACAGGTATTTCGAGCTGCTCTATCCCATGGCCTGCGCCCTGGACTTTTTCCCGCCGGACGCCGTCGTCGTGCTCAGCGACCCGGCGCGCCTTTCCGAGCGGGCGAAAAACTACCTCTGGCAGCTGGGGGAGGACGCGAGCGCGCTCCTTGCCGCGGGGGTTTTAGAGGCGGGGCTCGTCCGCTTCGCGCTGGACTGGGAGTCGTTTTGTCTTCGGCTTGAGGATTTTCCCGTTTTCATGATGGAGAGCTTCTCGCACAGCCGCTATCCCGTCAATCCCCGCAAGCTCTTTACGTTTATGGCCAAGCAGCTGCCGTCTTACGGCGGCAGCGTGGAGACGGCCGTCGGGGACATCACCCACTACGTCCAGGAAAAGTATGTGACGATTGTGCTCTGCCGGGACGAGCGGCGGGCGCAGATTCTGTCAAATTTCCTGCTGGAGAAGGGCATTTCCGTCTCCATCGACTACGGGTTTAAGGGGACGCCGTCGCCGGGCGCGTGCGTCATCGCCCTCGGGACGCTCTCTGCGGGCATGGAGTACCCCGCCGCGAAGGTGGCGGTCATCACCGAGGGGCAGTTTATCGAGCCGTCGGGGCTGAAAAAGAGGCGGAAAAAGCTCCCGTCGAACAGGGAGCGGCTGCAGAGCTTTACGGACCTGTCGCCCGGCGACCTCGTCGTCCACGAGCACCACGGCATCGGGCGGTATGTGGGCATCTTCAAGATGACCGTCGACGGGATGGAAAAGGACTACGTCAAAATCGCCTACGCGGGGACGGACTGCCTGTACGTTCCGGCCACGCAGCTTGACCTCGTGACGAAATACATCGGCGGCGGGGAAGACACGCCGGTGAAACTGTCGAAACTCGGCGGCGCAGACTGGCAGAAGGCGAAAATGCGGGCGAAAGCTGCGGCGAAGGAGATGGCGCGCGAGCTCTTAAATCTTTACGCTGAGCGGCAGAAGGTCAGGGGGCACGCGTTTTCACCCGACTCCGTCTGGCAGACGGAGTTTGAGGAGCGGTTCGGCTATCAGGAGACGGAGGACCAGCTCCGGTGCGTCGAGGAAATCAAGCGGGACATGGAAAGGCCCGTCCCGATGGACCGCCTGCTGTGCGGCGACGTCGGCTACGGCAAGACGGAAGTGGCGCTGCGCGCCGTGATGAAGTGCATTCTGGACGGCTACCAGGCGGCGATGCTCGTCCCGACGACGGTTCTCGCCCAGCAGCACTATGTGACCGCCTTAAAGCGTTTCTCGGGATACCCCGTGAAAATCGAGATGCTCAGCCGGTTTCGAACGCCGAGCCAGGCGAAAAACATCCTCAAGGAGCTTGAGACCGGGGCCATCGACTTTATCATCGGCACCCACCGGCTTTTGCAGAAGGATATTAAGTTCCGCAGGCTCGGACTTCTCATCGTGGACGAGGAGCAGCGCTTCGGCGTGGCCCACAAGGAGCGGCTTAAAGAGATGGCCAAATCGGTCGACGTGCTCACCCTCTCGGCCACGCCCATCCCGCGCACGCTGAACATGGCGCTCTCCGGCATCCGCGACATGTCCACCCTCGAGGAGCCGCCGCGGGACCGCCAGCCCGTTCAGACGTACGTTCTCGAGCACGACTGGAGCATTATCTGCGACGCCATCCGCCGCGAAGTGGCGCGCGGCGGGCAGGTGTATTACCTGCACAACCGCGTGGAGACCATCGAGCGGACGGCGGCGCGCCTGTCCGCCATGCTCGACGGCATCACCATCGACGTCGCCCACGGGAAGATGGACGAGGAGCAGCTCGGCGACGTGATGGAGCGCGTCGCCTCCGGCGAGATTCAGGTGCTCGTGTGCACAACGATTATCGAGACGGGCATCGACATCCCGAACGTCAACACCCTGATTATCGAGGACGCCGACCGGCTCGGCCTGGCGCAGCTGCACCAGCTGCGCGGGCGCGTCGGCCGCTCGCCGCGCCGGGCGTACGCGTACCTAACGTTCCGGCCGGGGAAGGCGCTCTCGGAACAGGCGGAAAAGCGCCTTGCCGCCATCCGCGAATTTGCGGAGTTTAACTCGGGGTTTAAAATCGCCATGCGCGACCTTGAAATCCGCGGCGCGGGCAACCTCCTCGGCGCGGAGCAGTCCGGCCACATGATGAACGTGGGCTACGATATGTACCTCAAGCTCCTCGAAGAGGCCGTCCACGAGGAAAAGGGCGAGAAGAAGCCGGTTCAGGCGGAGTGTTCGGCGGACCTTCTCGTCTCGGCGAACATCCCGGAGAAATACGTCCCCTCCGCCGAGCAGCGGATGGACCTCTACCGCCGCATCGCGCGCGTGCGCACGGAGGAGGAGGCCGACGAGATGATCGCCGAGCTCATCGACCGTTTCGGCGACCCGCCTTCCGAGACGCTGGCGCTCGTCAACATCGCGCTTTTGCGCGGCCGGGCCGCCGAAGCCGGCATCCGCGAGATTGCGCAGAAGGACGGGTGGCTGCGGTTTAAGCTCAGCGAGTTTGACATGGCCGCCGTCTCCGCGCTGTACGCCATGCCGGAGTACAAGGGGCGCGTGCGCGTCGAGGCAGGGACGGAGCCGAATATCGCGCTGAAAATCCGCGGCGGGAGGAACATCCTCGACGAGGCGGCAAAATTTGTAAAAGATTACCAGTCCGTAGCCGGGAAATATAAACAATAAGTAAATATCGCGCCTTTGCCCTTGTCAGACGCGGGGGAAAGGGGTATAGTGTGTGAAAACGGAGGAGACAGTATGCTTAAAAGAAGATTGATCGCCGCGCTGCTGTGCGCGCTGCTTGCCCTGTCGCTTGCGGCGTGCAACAAGGCGGAGCAGCCCCAGGGAACCCCCTCTCCCTCGCAGGAGCCCGCGCCGGCGGACGGCGCCGCGCTGGACAAGATTTACGCCCTGCACGCGCCGGAGACCGTGATGCTCACGGTAAACGGCGAAGAGATTACCTGGGAAACGTTTATCTATTTCGTGGAGTCGAGCGTCTACCAGCTCTTCGGCAGCGCCGACAACGTCGGCGGCTGGTCCGAGCCGTTTCTGTACGGGGAGGGCGAGACGAACCAGCAGGCCGTGCTGGACGGGGCTGTGTCCATCCTGCTGCAAAACAAGGCCGTCGAATACGGGGCGAAGCTGATGAACGTTTCGCTTTCGGAGGAGGATCAGAAGGCCGTCCAGAGCGAATGGGACAGCCTCGTCGACGCCTACGGCGAAGAGGAGCTGCTCAGAACGCTCAAGGAGCAGTACTGCACAAAGGAGCTTTTCTTCTGGATTTTAGGGACGAACCGGCTCTTTGAAAAATGCCTTGACGCGATGTTCGGCCTGCACGGCGAAAAGCTCTCGGACGAGGACGTCGCCGAATACGCCGGCAACGAGGACTACATGATGGCCAAGCACATCCTCATCAAGACCATCAAGACCGACGAGGAGACGGGCAGGGACGTGCCCATGACGGACGAGGAAAAGGCCGCCGCGCGCGAGAGGGCCGAGAGCGTTCTCGCGGAAATCGAGTCGTACGCGGGCGACGACTTTGGCGCCTTCTTCGACAGCCTCGTCAAGAAGTACAGCGAAGACCCGGGCAGCCTGACAAATCCGGACGGGTACCTCTTTACGAAGGGGAACATGGTCAGGGAGTTTGAAGACGCCACGCGCGCCCTCAAGGTCGGCGAGCACAGCGGCCTTGTCGAAAGCCAGTTCGGGTACCACATCATCTACCGCGTCCCCGTCGACTACAGCGCCGTGCCGATTGCCTATTCGTCCTACGGCGACGCGTACAATCTGCGCACGCTCACGGCGTACGGCATGTTCCGCTCCGTCCTGGACAGCTGGCAGGAGGCGCTCGAAGTTGCCTACACCGACGCCTACAACGCCCTTGATTTCAGCGCCGCCGCATAAAGACGGCGCGTCGGATAAACAAAAAAGAACAGCCGTTCCAATCCGGAACGGCTGTTTGTCATTTCTTATTGAACTATTGACGGCCTTCCATGCACTCCAGCGCGGCGCGGACGAAGCCGAAGAACAGCGGGTGCGCGCGGTTCGGGCGGCTCTTAAACTCCGGATGGAACTGCACGCCGACAAACCACGGGTGGCTGGGCAGCTCGACGATTTCGACGAGGTTGCCGTTCGGGGAAAGGCCGGCAAGGCGCAATCCGTGGGCGGTGAGAATCTCGCGGTACTGGTTGCTGAACTCGTAGCGGTGGCGGTGCCGCTCGTCGATGTACGACGTGCCGTAAAGTTTCCGGGAAATGGAGTCTTCCTGCAGGACGCAGGGGTATTTGCCGAGGCGCATCGTGCCGCCTTTTTTCGTGATGCCGACCTGGTCGGGCATGAGGTCGATGACGGGGTGGGGCGAGAGCTCGTAAAACTCCGTCGAGTGCGCGCCGGCAAGGCCCACGACGTTGCGCGCAAACTCCACGACGGCCATCTGCATGCCAAGGCAGATGCCGAAAAACGGGATGTTGTTTGTGCGCGCGTAGTTGATGGCGGTGATCATGCCCTCGATGCCGCGGTCCCCGAACCCGCCGGGGACGAGCACGCCGTGGCAGCCGGAAAGCTGCTCGGCGACGTTTTCCGGCGAGACGCGCTCGGAGTCAATCCACTTGATGTCGACATTGGCGTCGTTTTCCGTGCCGGCGTGGCCGAGCGCTTCGACGACGCTCAGGTACGCGTCGTGCAGCTGCGTGTATTTGCCCACTAAAGCGATGGAAACGCGCTTGGAAGCGGACAGGGAGCGGCTGACCATCGCCGTCCACTCCGTGAGGTCCGCCGGCGGGACGGAAAGGCCCAGCTTGCGGCAGACGACTTTGTCGAGCCCTTCGCGGGCGAGCAGGAGCGGCACCTCGTACAGGCAGCGCGCCGTGACGTTTTCAATCACGCAGTCGAGTTCCACGTTGCAAAACAGCGCGATTTTCTGGCGGATGGCGGGGGTGATCGGGGAATTCGAGCGGCAGACGAGGATATCCGGCTGGATGCCGTTGGACAAGAGCTCCTTGACGGAGTGCTGCGTCGGCTTGCTTTTGAGCTCGTCCGACCCGGGCACCTGAACGATGAGCGGGACGTGGATGAAGATGACGTTCTCGCGCCCCTTCTCGTTGGCGACCTGGCGGATGGCCTCGAGATACGGCTGGCTTTCGATGTCGCCGACCG
>JAAYMC010000120.1 GCA_012521555.1 Clostridiales bacterium | reverse complement strand
CCCGGCCTCCAAGGACTACGAGCCCCTGCCTTATTTCATTGAGCCTTTCGAGAGCCCCAACAGCGAGCTGGCCAAGGAATACCCCCTTGTTTACACAGGCGGGCGCGTCCCCTTCTACCACCACTCCACGGGCCGCAACATCCCCGCTCTGCGGGAAATCTACCCCGTGCCGGAGCTGACCATCCACACGCAGGACGCGGAGAAGTACGGAATCGGCGACGGCGACTGGGTGTGGGTTGAGTCGCCCCGCGGCAGGACGCGGGCTAAGGCCAAGGTCACCGAAGGCATAAAGCCCGGCGTTGTCCATCTGGAGCGTTTCTGGACGCCGGAGACGCTAAATACGGAAACCCACGGCTGGCAGGAGATGAACGTCAACCTCCTCACGAGCGTCAGCCCCCCTTACAACGACGTCGTGGGCACCTACACGCTCAGAGGTTTCCAGGTTAAAGTCTACAAGGCCGAAGGCCCCCCTGAAGGCGTCTGGCAAAAGCCGGAGGAGTTTAGGCCGTGGCTTCCCCTTCCGGAGAAGGAGGTACACTGATGCCCAAAAAGCAATACGCCCTTGTCATCGACCTTGACCGCTGCATCGGCTGCCTGGGCGGCTGCCGCGTGGCCTGCAAAATGGAGCACGGCATTGCCCTCGGCGAGTCCAGGTCAAAAATGTACAGGATGGAAAGCGGGCGGTACCCGGACCTTGAAATGTACTTTTTGCCCGTCATGTGCCAGCAGTGCGAAAACCCGCCCTGCGCTACCTTTTGTCCCACCGACGCCTGCTATAAGGACCCGGAGGACGGGGTCATCAAAATTGACACCAGCCGCTGCGTCGGCTGCGGCACCTGCCGGCAAAGCTGCCCCTACGGCGCCATGAACTTCAATAAGGAAATGCGCGTGATGGACAAGTGCGATATATGCTCCGAGCTGCGGGCGAGAGGTGAAAAGCCCGCCTGCGTGAAAAACTGCGCGGGCAGCGCCATCCATTACGGAGACATAAGCGACCCGGAAAGCGATGTGTCAAAGCTTTTGCGGGACGCCGGGGAAAACGTCTATTCCCTCCCCGACAAGGGAAACAAGCCCTCCGGCAGATTTATCCTGCGGGGCGCCAAATGGAAGGAGGAAGAGCCGTGGAGGACATGATGGCGGGCCTTAAGGAGAAGTACAAAGTCTACGCGCCCAAAAGATTCCCCAATGGGAGCGTACGCTACGGGGAAATCGACTCCCTCTCGGAAATCGTGGTGGACGAAAAGTCCCACTTTTCCCCAAAAGAAGTCTACCTTCCCATCGCGCAGACCATCTTCTATTTCAAAGACAGCCGCTGCGAGGAAAGCCGGCCCGAGGACGAAAGGGATATCCTGATTTTCGCCCGCGCGTGCGACATAAACGCCATCGAGCGGCTGGACACAATCTTCCTTAAAAACGGCGGAACTGAGGACGCCTATTACAAGCGGCTCCGGGAGAAAGTCAGGTTTGTGCTCATTGAGTGCGCCGGGAGCTTCGACGGCTGTTTTTGCGTGTCCATGGGCACAAATGAAACCGGCAACTACATGGGCATCCTCCGCGACGGGAAAATCGACACGCAGTCTGAGCCCGTCTTCGTGCGCGAAAACAAAAAGGCCGTTAAGATTCCGGATATTGACGAGAGCATTGTAAAGGATGTCTTCGGGCTGGAGTACTGGCGCGGCTTCGACGAAGAGTGCGCCGGATGCGGCCGCTGCACCGCCGTGTGCCCCACCTGCTCCTGCTTTGACACCATCGACGTCATTTACAATGAAACGAGCCTCGACGGCGAGCGGAGAAGAGTCTGGGGCTCCTGCATGCGGGAGGATTTTGCCGCCATGGCGGGCGGCCACAACGTCCGAAAAAGAGCCGGCGACAGGATGCGCTTTAAGGTTATGCACAAGATATACGACTTTAAAAAGCGCTTCGGGGTATCGCACATGTGCGTCGGCTGCGGCCGCTGCGGCGCGCGCTGCCCCAGGGACATCGTGTTTTCCGACATTGTGAATACTCTTGCGGATGAAGCACAGAAGCTTAAAGCGAAAGGAGGGGCGGCCCTGTGAAAAACGTGCTGATGCCCGCGCCGCACAGGATTTTGAGCGTCGTCCACGAGACGAGCGCCGAGTACACCTTCCGGGTGGAATGCAGCGACACGGTCGAGCACGGGCAGTTTTACGTGCTGTCCATCCCCAAAATCGGCGAGGCGCCCATCTCCGTCAGTTCCCGGGGAGAGGGGTATCTGGAGTTTACCATCCGAAAGGTCGGCCGCCTCACCGAAGGCATCTTCGGGCTGGGCGCCGGGGACACCATCTTCATGAGGGGGCCTTACGGCAACGCCTTCCCCGTGGAGGACTTTAAGGGCAGGGACCTTGTGGTCATCGCGGGCGGCACGGGACTTGCGGCTGTCCGCAGCATGCTTCAGCATTTTTACGCAAACCCCGGGGAGATTAAATCTCTCACTCTGATTGCGGGCTTTCGGAATAAGGACAGCGTGCTGTTCCGCGAAGACCTCGAGAGGTTCAAGGAGAGATTTAAGACCATCTACTGCCTGGACGACACGGAAGCCGAAGGCTTTAAGAAGGGGCTTGTGACGGAGTACATTAGGGATGTCCCGTTTTCAGCGTTTTCCGATTACAATGTGGTCATCGTCGGCCCGCCCGAGATGATAAGCTTCTCGGCAAAGGAGTGCCTGATGCGCGGCGCGGACGAAGGGCGTATATGGGTTTCCCTGGAGCGGAAGATGTCCTGCTCCGTGGGGAAGTGCGGGCACTGCAAAATCGGCGGCGTGTACGTCTGCCTGGAAGGCCCCGTGTTCAACTACGCCGAGGCGAAAAATCTCATAGACTAGCATGGACAATTCAAACCACAAAAAGCTGCTGAACCTCCTTCGCGTCAGGGGCGAGATGACAAAGCTGGAGCTTTCCGAGGCCCTGGGGCTCAGCCACACCACAGTGAGCACCTATATCGAGCAGCTGACTGCCGAGGGGCTTGTTGAAAGCGCCGGCTTCGGCGAGTCCGCCGGCGGCCGCAGGCCCCTGATGGTCAGGCTCGCCGAAAACGCCCGCTTCTTCTTCGGGGCCTACTTTGCCCCCGACAGGGTGGTCATACCGGCGGTAAACCTCGCGGGGCGGGAGATTGCCCGGCGCACCATAGCCCCCGCCCCCGTTTTTGAGGAGACCCTGGAAAAAGTCCGCAGGGCCGTGCTGGACATCATAAAGTCTGAAAAGCTGGACCCCTCCCGCGTCATGGGGCTTGGGATGTCCTTCCCCGGCGTCGTGGACTCAGCGCGCAAGTTCGTGGAGTACGCCCCCAATATCGGGCTGCGGAGCTTTTCCTTTGCGGAGTTTGAAAGCGCTCTGGGAGTGGAGCTCTTTTTGGAAAACGAGGCCATCACCGCCGCTCTTGCTTACCGTTTTAATAATCCCGCCATGGCGGGGAAGAACTTCGTCTATGTGTCGGTGGCGGAGGGGATCGGAACCGGCATCTTTATCGACGGGAATATTTATAAAAGCGTGAGCAATAAAGCCGGCGAATTCGGCCACATTAAGGTTGCGGACAACGGCCTGCCCTGCAAGTGCGGCAGGACGGACTGCTGGGAGCTTTACGCGTCGAAAACTGCCCTGCTCCGCTATTGCCGCGAGCTCATGGGAAACTCCCGTGAAAGCGATGAAGCCCTGCTGCCGGGCCTGCACGAAGCATTCAAAAAGGGCGAGGCCCCGGCCCTTGAGGCGGTAAGGCGCTATGCCCGTTACCTTTTCCGCGGGATTGAGACCATCCTCCTGTCCTTCAGCCCGGACGAGGTCATAATCGGCGGCGACCTGGGCGAGCTGATGGGCGACATCGTCAGCTACGGCGTAAATGACCTTCAGCTAAGCTCCCGCTTTTTCGGATACGAGAGCGTGCCGATCCGGGTCTCCGCGCTAAAGGAGACGGGCGCCATCCTGGGCTCGGCCCTGCTGCCCCTCTATCGGGTTTACGACCAGGAAACTTAGCTTATCTTCGGGCATAAAACAGAAAACCCATTTTTGAGGAAACCTCAAAAATGGGTTTTTGTTTGCCTTTTTGCGCTTTACTCCTGCGCGATGGCCTGCTTTATAAAATCAATGACTTTGTCCGAGCGGAAATATTCCTCGTGGGCGATATCCTCAAAGATTTTCACTTTCGGATTTTGAAACAGCGCGAGAGTTTCTCCTGCAGAGAGGGGCTTAAGACTCTGTCGCCGGTCGAACCGATGATATAGACCGGACACTTTACGTTTTCAGCGTATTTCGCGGCGCGTATGTTGTTTGAAATGAAGACCTTCAGCGGCCCCCGGAATGTGGGGATGATTTTGTTGTATAAATCCGATAGGTCCCTGTATCCCGCGGCGATAAACAAAGCGTTGCATTCCCTGACGCTTGCCAGGTATGCAGCGATTCCCGCCCCGTAGCTGTGCCCGATGACGATGACCGCGCTGCCGGGATAGCGGCTGCGCGCCCAGTCATATAAGTCTTCCGCGGCTTGTTTCATCGTTTTTAAGTTCATTTTTCCGCCGCTGCCCTGCGTTCCGTAATAGTCGGCTGAAAGAAACGGGCCGTCAAACCGAGCGGCGTATTTTCCGACGGCATTGTACGCGATATCTTTGGAACCGCCGAAAAACAGGATAACCTGACCGCTGTTTTCCGCGTCAAGGTTGCCGCCATAGCCTGTCAGCGTTTCATTAAACTGAATAAACTGCGGAGTGCAGGAGAGATCCGTCTCTCTTTTCGCGTTTTTATAAAAGGAGTAGCTGATTGTCTGCATGACAAAATTGCACCCGAACCCGGCTATTAAAAGCCACATGATAATCTTCAATAAAACCCTGACGGTATCCATCTTTTTCTCCGCTTTGTATTTCATAATTGCCATCAGACCAGCATGTCAAGCAGCGCGGTGTATGCGTCCGGGTGCAAAAGCCACGCCGCGCCATCTCGCGTGAGAACCCCCTGGCCGTCTTCGGAGAGCAGCTTATATTCTTCGGACGTATCGTCGTAAAAATAAATCTTCACGGAGTAATCTGCATCGCTTAAATCCACTTGCTCCAGAGTCCGTTTCCTTTGGTTGAGTGCGTCTATGGCGCTGTATAGCTCGATGTCTGCAAACGTCCATGTTTTGCCGCTGCCCAGTCTGCGCACTTTAACAGATACGATGTCTTTTCCGAGAATTCTTCTGATTTGGCTGACAGTCTTTTCATTCATATTATCGTAGTAGAAGACAATGCCCGCGCCGTCAATCAGCTGATATCCTTCGCCCGGCAGCCCGGACAGCTCAAACTCCGGCTCGCCCATGATGTTGTGGACATCTTCCTGCGTCGCGCCAACTGTAATGCCCCGCCAGCTATCCATGACCTCCGCCGACGGGTTGCCGCGGATGAACGCGTCGACATCGCCGGAGCGTATATCGACGCCGCTCCCGCCGCTGTCCCATATCCGCTCAAGCCTAGCTTCGTCAATTTTTTCCCCGTCTGTCCGGACAATCAGGCGGTACCCGCCTTCGACGCCGTAGATCATAATGTGATAGTCCAGGTCCGAGCTGACGTCCGCGCCGAAAAAGCCGCCGAAGTCCTCGAAACGGAGCGCATCGCCCTTTCCGGCCAGTTCCCGAAGGTCCCTTAAGGACAGCTTCTCTTTCGCGTCGCGTTCAGGCAGGCCGCCCGTTCCGTCGTTTTCGGCCGGCCTTGATGATACAAAGTAAATGGTCAGGGCTGCGGCGATTACGATGAGTGCAGCCGATACCCATATAGCGGCTTTGGGCGGGCCTCCTTTTCGCCGAAGCATATTCATCACTCCATTTCCGGCGGTCAGCGGCATGTAACGGCATAAAGACTTCTGACTGCAGTTTATCACTCTTTCTTTCACTTTTGAAGCATGCGAGCGGAAACGAGGCTCGCGATGGCGACCAGAGCCCCTGTGACAATGACGGCGATGGTTATCCCGAAGACGGCCGGCATGGGAGGGACCGCCGCGTATTTCATCGCGTCGCTGTAAAAGCCGATTCCGCTGTTTGTTTCAGCGTCCAGCCTGATGGCCGCGTTTCTCAAGAAGAAAAGAGAAAAGTATTCGGCAATTAAAAGCACAACGCCGACAAGCGAAGTGACCCATCCGGCCGTAAAGCACCTTCTTATAAAATTCATCTTAACACACGCCTCCAGCTTCGTGCTCATAGAACCGGGACATGGGCCGGATTCGCTGTCAGGGGAACGCGTGCCTATAAGCTCGTCGGCCGAGACCTGAAATACCTCGCACAGCAAAAGAAGCTTGTCTACATCCGGCAGAGACTGGCCTGTTTCCCATTTTGAAACGGCCTGTCTCGACACGCCGATCATATCGGCAAGCTGTTCCTGAGACAGTCCGGCCGCCTTTCTGAGCTGCTGAATGTTGGTTCCGATGGGCACAGACAACACTCCTTTCCGCGATTATTGTACACTTTCCATTTCTTGCAATCTACCATGTGCGCCTTGAATTTTCGCCACGCACGGTTGCGCCCCCGCATCCTTCTGACCGGGGAGAGGCGGCATTATGCACGTTGCACATAATGCCGCCTTGTTTTCGTCATGTACATATCAAAATGCTCGTGATACAATTTCATTATTAAATGAGAAATCCACCCGGTTTTACCAAACTTCGGGAGGCGCTCGACGGCCTGGCCATTTGCGGCGGCGTAACCGAAAGACGGAAGGAGTATGTTCATGCAGCTGGATTTGAAAAAGGTACCCTTTGGGCAGTATTTAAGCCGGCACCTGATCTTTGAGGAGGACGACCCTCTCGGAAAGGGCTTTGAAAAGGGCTGTTGGCTGGGGCTTGCCCACGAAAGAAGCAATATGTTCGGCTTCGGCGCGGGGGTGCGCCCGGCGGGGCTCATCCGCATGCAGGCCCTGGTGGATGGAGAGGCGGCTGAGGCGGAGCTTCGCGCGACCCCTGCGGTGGCTGAGCTTAAAAACGCGGCGGGAAGCATCCGCTTTGCCATTGACGGCCCGGCCCTTCTTCTGGAGGGCAGCGGCCTGGGGCTGAAGCTGCGCGTCAAAGTCGGCCCCGGCGAGTACGCGACAAGAACCGAGAGCGGCTGTATCCTCGTCCTGGGCGCGACGCGCTACATCATTGAAATGAAAAAAGGCACCTGCGACGTGGAGACGAGCTGGAACCTGCTCGGCCTGACCTCCAACGACCCTGTGCTGACGCTGCTGCCTGAAAACGGAGCGCTTGAGGCCGTTTTCTGGGATTGCGACACGACCTGCCGGAAGCCCGCGGCAGCGGGGAGCGTTGCAGAAGCCGCGGCCAGGGCGGAGCGATCCTTTGAAGCCTTTTGCTCCGCGACGCACGGCGCAAACGAGCTTTACAAATACGTGCTGTGGCTTGCGCACATGCGGCTGCAGGGGCAGGTGCTCGTCACAAACAGCAAGGCGGGAGACGTCAGGGCTGTTATGATGAATCAGTGCTTTGCGGCGCTGGCGTATAAAGACGCGGAGAAAGCGTTTGACCTGCTCCTCGCGCAGCTGCGGCTCATGACAAAAAGCGGCCTTGTCCCCGCGCAGGCACGAATCGGCGCCGTCACGCCGGAGGCGGCCGCGCCTATATGGGGGTATGTGCTGCTGCAAGTGAAAGACTGGCGTGCCGTCCCCCAAGATAAGCTGGCAGAGTGCGATGCGCTTTTGCGCAGGGCCGTCCACTGGTGGGAGGCAAACCGGCGGACGGATGGGGGAGAGTTTTACTACGCCTACCCGCATGAGAGCGGCTGGGAGCACAGCGCCCTTATTCCTGAGGCCGTTCCGGTCATCTCGCCGGATCTGGCGGCCTGGATGGCGTTAAACTATGCAGCGCTGGAGAAACTCGCTGAGCTGCTGGGCAAATCAGACGCCGCGGAAATGGGGGAGAAGGCTAAAGCTCAAATCCGCATTTTGCAGGGGCTTTGGGACGGCGAAAATTACGTCTGCCGCAGCGCAGCCGGCGAGCACGCCGCTGCCTGCACGCCCGCGCTCACCCTTCTGACAGGCCTGCTGGGAGAAAAACTGCCGGAAGAGATAAAGGCCGGGCTGAAGCACAGGGCGTTTGACGGCTTTTCCAGGTATTTGGCCGGTCTGCTCACGCTGCAGTTTCCGGAAGAGGCGGCCGCTTTTGCGGCGACGGGCGCGGAAAACGCTCAGGCGGGCGCCGCCTCGCGGTATGACTCGGCGCTTTGCGCTCTCTTACTGGCATTGGAGGGACGGAAATGAATACGGTGTTTGGAAGCCACGAGAAGTTTGACTTAACGCACGCGGTCTACGCCAGAGAAGGCAGCGCGTTTTTCCTGATTGAAAACTACTACACGCACCTGCTGCAGATGAGCTCCTACAAACCGGCCGCGTGGCTGAACGCGACGCCGTTCCTGTTTACGCTCCGCGTCTTTGCGGGCGATGAGGAGCAGGTCTACATATACCGCGGCGACCCCGGGAGCATCGTGCTGACCTG
>JAAYMC010000119.1 GCA_012521555.1 Clostridiales bacterium | reverse complement strand
GCTTGCTCTAACCGAGCGGCGCATGGGGCTTACTCCGCCGGGCTGGAAGAACTGTCGCCTGCCATCTCGGTTTACGCCCGCGCGCGCCGCAGGGGTGCTTGCCCCGCCGAGCCGGGGAAATTGATGCCTGCCGTCTGGGTTTACGCCCGCGCGCGCCGCGGGTGCTTGCTCTAACCGAGCGGCGCATGGGGCTTACTCCACCGGGCTGGAGAACCGTCGCCTGCCATCTCGGTTTACGCCCACGTGCGCCGAGGGGATTTGTGGCTACGCCTATGAGCGCGGCAAAACATGCCGCGCTCATGGGGCGTGCGGGTATTTCGCGAAATAAAACGGCCGCGCCATTCCCGCGCGGCCGCGTTTTCCTATTTCTTCTTGTCGTCGCAGATCTCTTCGTCGGCGAAGTACTGGCAGATATCTTTCTTGAAGAGCTCCACGTCGATGTCGTCGTCCACGACGAGCTTGACGTCCTGCTCGATGGTCAGGAGCATCAGCCCGAGCAGCGACTTGGCGTCGGCATAGCCCGATTTTCCGTGCACCCAGATATCAAAGGGATACTTCTCGGCGATTTTGTTGAGGTTTTGCGCGTCATAGGCGTTTTTAATTCTGATGTTGAACGTCATATTAATACTCCCTTTCCTCATCTGCCGATTTTGATTGGTTGGGTCTGCCTTTTTTGTACATTTTACTGCAAAGGCCAGCGCTCGTCAAGAAAGATTGTCTCCATTTTCGTCAAAAAGCCCGAACTACACCTTCAGCTCCGGCGGCTTTTCGTCGAGGATGCCAGCGTTTGCCCGAAGGCGCGGGTAGACGTCGCGCTCTAAAAATTCCGTCACCTGTTCCGGCGCGCGCCCGATGAAAAGCTTCGGGTCAAGCTCGGCTTCAATCTCCTCTTCCGTGAGCCCGAACAGGGGGTCTGCGGCGATGCGCTTTATCAGGTCGTTTTTCGCGCCGTGCTCCTTGACGACACTCCCCGCGGCGACGGAGTGGACGCGGATGGCCTCGTGGAGCTTCTGCCTGTCCCCTCCCCGCTTGACGGCGGCCATCATGATGTTCTCCGTGGCCATAAACGGCAGCTCGTCGCGGATGTGCCGCTCGATGACCTTCGGGTAGACCTTAATGCCCGACGCGACGTTGATATAGATGTTCAAAATCGCGTCCACGGCGAGGAACGCCTCGGGGATGGCGATGCGCTTGTTCGCGGAATCGTCGAGCGTGCGCTCAAGCCACTGCGTCGACGCGGTGACGGACGCGTTCATCGTGTCGACAAGGACGTACCGCGCCAGCGCGCATATCCGCTCGCAGCGCATGGGGTTGCGCTTGTAGGGCATGGCCGACGAGCCGATCTGCTTTTCCTCAAACGGCTCCTCGCACTCCTTGAGGTGGCTGAGTAGGCGCATGTCCGTGGCGAACTTCGAGGCGGACTGCGCGATGCCGCTGAGCGTATTGAGGACGAAGGAGTCGATTTTCCGCGAATACGTCTGGCCCGACACGGGCACGACGCCGGAAAAGCCCATCTCCTCGGCGATCATCTCCTCCATTTTGCGGATTTTCTCGTGGTCGCCGTCAAACAGCTCCATGAAGCTCGCCTGCGTGCCCGTCGTGCCCTTCGAGCCGAGCAGGCGGAGCGTGGAGATTCGGTATTCCACTTCATCAAGGTCCGTCAGAAGGTCGTAAATCCACAGCGTGGCGCGCTTGCCCACGGTGGTCAGCTGCGCCGGCTGGAAGTGGGTAAAGCCGAGCGTGGGCAGGTCTTTATACCTGTCGGCAAATTCGGCCAGGTGCTTTATCGCCTGAAGGAGCTTTTTGCGGATAATCTGCAGCCCCTCGCGCATGAGGATGATGTCCGTATTGTCGCCGACGTAGCAGCTCGTCGCCCCGAGGTGGATAATCGGCATCGCCTTCGGCGCGGCCTTACCAAAGGCGTGTACATGCGCCATAACGTCGTGCCGCAGCTGCTTTTCCATCTCGGCGGCGTATCCGTAGTCGATGTCGTAGATGTGGGCCTCCATCTCGGCGATCTGCTCGTCCGTAATGGGAAGGCCAAGCGCCTTTTCCGCCCGCGCCAGCGCCACCCACAGCTTGCGCCATGTGGAAAACTTCTTGTCCGCCGAAAAGAGATAGAGCATCTCGTCGCTGGCGTAGCGGGAAGACAGCGGGCTTTCGTATCTGTTCGTTGCCATCATCAGCATCCTTTCTTTCCGCGCCCGGAAAGCGGGCAGAAAGCGGCGTTCTTGGTCGAGGGCCAAAGTCCGGCGGGCCGCCCGGGAACCGGCGGCTCGGCTGTATGGGCCGGCCCGCGCCGCGAATTGGTCAGATTCCGGCGGCTAAGTCATTCCGCCGAGCGGATAAACGCCTCGAGGCGGTCCATTCCCTTTTCAATCGTCTCCATGGACGTGGCGTACGAAAAGCGCACGAAGTCCGGCGCGCCGAAGCCCACGCACGAGACGGTGGCGACGCTGCTTGTCTCAAGGAACGCCAGCGCGAAATCGTCCGCGTCCCGGATGACGCGGCCGCCGAGCTTTTTCCCCTTGAGCCCGGCGATGTTGAGCATGACGTAAAACGCGCCGTCGGGCAGGATGCAGCTGACGCCGTCGATGGCGTTGATGCGGCGGTAAATGACGTTGCGCCGCTCCTCAAAGACTTTCCGCATGGCCTCGACGTCGTCCTGCGGGCCGGAAAGAGCCTCGATCGCCGCGTACTGGGACATGGTGGCGGGCGCCGACGTGGAGTGGCTGAGGTAATTGGCCATCACCGTGGCAAGGTGCCTGGGCGAGGCGGTAAAACCGATGCGCCAGCCCGTCATCGCATAGGATTTCGAGACGCCGTTGACGAGAATCGTGCGCTCGCGCACCTCGTCGCCCAGCGCGGCAAAGCTCGTGAACTGCTTGTTGTCGTAGACGAGGCGGTAGTAGACCTCGTCGGCAATGACGTACAGGTCGTGCCGCACGCACACGTCCGCGAGGGCGCGCAGCTCTTCGCGTGAGTAGAGCATTCCCGTGGGGTTTGAGGGATTGTTCAGGATGAGGAGCTTCGTTTTGTCCGTGACGGCGGCCTCAAGCTGCTCCGCCGTAATCTTAAACGACGCCGACTCCTTCGCCTCGACAATCACCGGCACGCCGCCGCACATCTTCACGGCTTCGGTGTACGTCACCCAGTAAGGCGCCGGAATAATGGCCTCGTCCCCGGGGTTGAGGAGCGCCATCAGCGCGGCGAAAATGCTGTGCTTGGCGCCGCTGGCCACGACGATTTCCTCCGGCGCGTAGTTTAAGCCGCAGTCGGCGTTGATGCGGTCCGCCGCCGCTTTGCGCAGCGCGGGAAGCCCCGCCGCGGCGGTGTACTTCGTCTGGCCGCTTTTGATGGCCTCGATGGCCGCGGCCTTTATGCGCTCGGGCTTGTCGAAATCCGGCTCGCCCGTGGCAAACACGAGCACGTCTTTCCCTTCCGCCTTCATCTGCTTGGCCAGCGCGTCGACGGCGAGCGTCGTGGAGGCGACAACCGCGGAGGCGATCCTTGAAATCTCCTTCATGCTATCTCCCTCAATCAGTTTAAGAATCATGCAGAAGCTATTATAGAGGAACAGGGGCGCATTTGCAAGTTTAACCCGCGCAGATTTCAAAATTGCGCGTCACGGCAATCTGGAGCGGAAACGCGGGCGGCGTGATGGCTTTCACGCTTTTCTCGCGACAGCGCATATCGTCAGTTCGCGCGGCGTTTGGACAATGCAACGCGCAAAAAGCGGGTAAATTTCCTTTAATATGTTTTCCAAAAATCAAAAACCGCCGCGGCAAAAACCCCTTCGCCGCGCGCGCAAACAGGGCAGGCTGTGGGAGCCTGCCCTGTTTTACGTCATGAAAGCAATCTTTCCACCTACATGGTGTAGATGTCCTTGCTGTCGGCAAAGGCGATGCCTTTTTTCTGGAGCACCGCGGCGGCCTTTTCGTTGTCCTCCACGCGCAGGATAACGTACGCCTTCCCCTTCCCGTGGGCGACGAACGCGTAGAGGTACTCCACGCTGATGGCGGCGTCGGCCAGAATGCGCAGCACCCTGGCGAGGCTCCCCGGCGTGTCATCAAGCGAGACGGCGAGCACGTCCGTCACGCTCGTGACGTAATCGGCCTCCGCAAGCGCCTTGACCGCCTCTTCCGGCTTGTTGACGATGAGCCTGAGTATCCCGAAATCGGACGTGTCGGCGATGGAGAGGGCGCGCAGGTCGATATTGCGCGCGCTGAGCGTTTCAAGGACCTCGACGAGCTTTCCCTGCCTGTTTTCCACGAAGACGGAAATCTGCTGAACGGTCATTTCAATCCCTCCGATTCAAAGGCGGCTAAATCTTGCGCTTGTCGATGACGCGGACGGCCTTTCCTTCGCTGCGCGCGATGCTCTTGGGCGCCACGAGCGTCACCTTCGCGGAGATGCCGAGCATGCTCTTGAGCTTTTCCGCAAGCTCCTTCTCGCGGTGCTCAATCTTCTTGACGGTGTCGGAGAACATCTCCGGCGTGAGCTCGACGAGGACTTCCAGCGTGTCGGTATGGCGCACGCGGTCGACGACGATCTGGTAGTTGCCCGAAAAGCCGCAGCCGATGAGCACCGTCTCGATCTGGGACGGGAACACGTTCACGCCGCGGATGATGAGCATGTCGTCGCTGCGGCCCATGGGTTTGGCCATCTTCAGGAGCGTCCGGCCGCACGCGCACTTCTCCCTCTTGAGCACGCAGATATCGCGCGTCCTGTAGCGCAGGAGCGGGAACGCCTCTTTCGTGATGCAGGTGAACACCAGCTCGCCCTTTTCCCCCTCCGGCAGGACTTCGCCTGTGTTGGGGTCGATGATTTCGGGGATGAAGTGGTCCTCGTTGATGTGCATGCCCGACTGCTCGCTGCACTCGAAGGCGACGCCCGGCCCGATGATTTCCGTCAGGCCATAAATGTCGTACGCCTTAATGCCGAGCTTTTCCTGAAGGCGCGCGCGCATCTCCTCGCTCCACGCTTCGGCGCCGAAGATGCCGGCCTTGAGCTTAATCGCCCCGCGAAGGCCCATCTCCTCAATCGTCTCCGCGAGAAACTCCGCGTAGGACGGCGTGCAGCAGAGGATGGTGGAGCCGAGGTCGCACATAAACTGAATCTGCCGCTCGGTGTTGCCCGAGGACATGGGCAGCGTCAGGCACCCGACGCGGTGCGCGCCGCCGTTGAGCCCCATGCCGCCGGTAAACAGCCCGTACCCGTACGCGACGTGCACGACGTCCTCTTCCGTGGCGCCGGCGGCGACGAGGGCGCGGGCGCAGCAGTCGTCCCAGAGGTCAATGTCATGCTGCGTGTAGAAGGCGACGACGCGTTTGCCCGTCGTGCCGCTGGTGGAGTGAATCCGCACGCAGTCGGAAAGGGGCGCGGCCAGCAGGCCGTAGGGGTAGGCTTCGCGCAGGTCGTCCTTTGAGAGGAACGGGAGCTTGTGAAGGTCGTCCCGCGATTTGATATCGTCGGGCGTGACGCCTTTTTCGTCCATTTTCCTTTTGTAGTAGGGCACCGTGGCGTACACCCGGCGCACCGTCTCAACAAGCCGCTGATCCTGGAGCTTCTTAATCTCCTCCGGCGCGGCGCACTCAATTTCCGGCTGGAAGTAACGCACGCTTTCATTCCTTTCGCTTTAGGCTGTGGTTTAAGTTGCGTTTCGGCCGAGCATAAAGGCCTTTTTGTTGATCTCGAGGAACTTCGGCGGAACCGTCTCCTCCAGGGCTTTGAGCCATTCCGCCTCGCCGATGCCGAGGTAGCGGGACAGCCGCCCCATCAGGACGATGTTGACCGCTTTGGACGACCCCGCCTGTTCGGCCAGGCTCAACGCGTCGAACGCGTCGATTTCCGCGCCCGCGGCCGCGATTTTTTCGGCGAGGTTTTCGGGGCACTGAGCTTCCCCCGTGATGACGGGCATCGGCGCGACCTGCTGGGTGTTCGTGACAATGCGGCCGTTCGGGGCGAGGTATTTAAGGTTGCGGGCCGCCTCCAGAATCTCAAAGGAGACGATGTAGTCGGCCTCGCCGACGTCGATGATGGGCGAGTAGACCTTTTCGCCCGCGCGCACGTACGTCACGACGGAGCCGCCGCGCTGGCTCATGCCGTGCACTTCGCTGACCTTGACGTCCAGCCCCGCGTTCATCATAAGGCGCCCGAGCAGCTTGCTCGCAAGGAGCGAGCCCTGCCCGCCGACGCCGACGATCATAATGTTCTGTGTCATCAGTTCGCACCCTCCCCGCTCTCGGACTCAAACGCGTCGAACGCGCACATCTGCGTGCAGACGCCGCAGCCGACGCACAGCGTGTTGTCGATCTTGGCTTTTTTGTCCCTGAAGCTGATGGCCGGACAGCCGATCTTCATGCAGGAGCGGCAGCCGCGGCACTTCTCCTCGTTGACCCGCAGCGGCGGGTTGTGCCTGACCGTCTTCAAAAGCGCGCAGGGGCGGCGCGAGATGATGACGGACGGCTCCGACGCGGCCAGCTCTTCCTTGATGACCTCTTCGCACTCCTTGAGGTTGTACGGGTCCACCACGCGCACGCGGCGGATGCCGACGGCGCGGCAGAGCGCCTCGAGGTCCACCTTGCCCGCCGGGTCGCCCTTGATGTTCTCGCCCGTCGTCGGGTTCGGCTGGTGGCCCGTCATGCCGGTGGTGGAGTTGTCGGCGATGATGACGGTGGAGTTCGAGCCGTTGTAGGCGATGTCAATGAGGCCCGTGACGCCCGAGTGCATGAACGTGGAGTCGCCGATGACGGCGACGGCGCGCTTTTCCCCTTCCTCGCCGCGGGCTTTGTTAAAGCCGTGCAGCCCCGAGATGGAAGCGCCCATGCATATAGTGTAGTCCATCGCAAACAGCGGCGCGTTGGCGCCGAGTGCGTAGCACCCGATGTCGCCGAGGACCGTCGCCTTGTTCCGGACGAGCGCGTAGAACAGCCCCCTGTGCGGGCAGCCGGCGCACATGACGGGCGGGCGCGGCGGGATGGCTTCCTCCAAAGCGCGCCCCTGCGGGACGGGAAGGCCCATCTTCTCGCGCACAAGGTTTTGCGAAAACTCCCCGACGATGGGGAAAATGTCTTTCCCGCTCACATTCACGCCGATGGCGCGGCAGTGCTCTTCGATAAACGGGTCGAGCTCCTCCAGCACGACAACCCGCTCCACGGACGCGGCAAAGTCGCGGATTTTCTTCACGGGAAGCGGGTAGACCATGCCGAGCTTGAGGATGCTCACGGAGTCGCCGAAGGCTTCCCTCACGTACTGGTAAGACGTCCCGGACGTGATAAACCCGATGGAGCGGCCGCCCATTTCGACGCGGTTTAAGTCCGTCGTCTCGGCAAACTCCGTAAGGGCCCTCATGCGCTCCTCCACGATGGGGTGACGGATTCTCGCGTAGCCCGGCATCATGACGTATTTGACCTGGTCCTTTTTGTATGTACGCATCTCGGGCTCGACGCGCTCGCCCGTTTCCACGACGCTCTGGGAGTGCGCGATGCGCGTGCACAGGCGCAGCAAAACGGGCGTGTCAAACCGCTCGGACAGTTCAAACGCGAGTTTGGCAAACTCAAGGCACTCCGACGAGTCGGCCGGCTCGAGCATCGGCACTTTCGCCGCCCTGGCATAGTGCCGCGAGTCCTGCTCGTTTTGCGAGGAGTGCATGCCGGGGTCGTCCGCCACGGCGATGACCATGCCGGCGTTGACACCCGTGTAGGAAATGGTAAACAGCGGGTCGGCCGCCACGTTGAGGCCGACGTGCTTCATGCCGCAAAAGCTCCGTTTGCCGGCGAAGGCGCTGCCGAAGGCCACTTCCATCGCCACTTTTTCGTTCGGCGCCCATTCGGAATACACCTCGTCGTACTTGGAGACGTACTCCGTAATTTCCGTGCTGGGCGTGCCCGGGTAACTGGAGACAACGGCGACGCCGCCTTCATAGAGCCCGCGGGCAACGGCTTCGTTTCCTAGCATCAGCGTTTTCAAGTGTATATCACCCCAATTGTCTTGCCCGCCGCATAAGTCAGCCAAGGCATTTTATATAATGATTTATTATTGTATCACAACGGCAGAGATTGTCACAAGACGCGATCGGCAGGATGTGCGAAATATCGTGCCGACAGTATAAGGCGGAGCGCGCCTTTTGCGCGCTCCGGAACGAACGTCGCTTAAATTTTTTAAATTTACGGCTTTCTGATGAACACGTTGAGCACGAGCCCGACGATGGAAAACGCCGTGAGGATGACGAACGTCATCGTGAAGCTGCCCGTCGCGTCCTTGATGGCGCCGGCCCACGTGGAGGCGAAAGCCGTGGCGATCAGCTGGAGGTTGAGGATGCCGAGGTTGAGCGAGAAGTTCTTCTGCCCGTAAAACGCGCCGATGAAGGCGGTCGAGCCCGTCGGCGCAAAGCCGTAGGAGATGCCGCAGAGAATCATGCCGATAACGCCGACGGCAAGGCTCCCCGACGAGAGCGCGAGGATCACCGTCAGCGGCGCGATAATGGCAACGCCGCTCGTAACGAACTGCGTCTTGCGCCGCCCGATGACGTCAAACAGCCAGCCGGAGACGATGCGCCCGAAGCCGTTGGCCATGGAGATGACGCCGACCATCGTCGTGGCGACGGAATCGGAGCCGCCGATTTCGAGGATGATGTTCTTGGCAAAGCTGATGGACGCGCTGCCGACGGAGGCCAGCAGGATAAAGAAGAGGAACAGCTTCCAGAAGGACAGCCGGCGGACCATCTCGCCGGCGGTGTAATCCCGCGCGACCTCCCCCGCCGCCTTCTTCGCGTCGGCGCCTTTCGGGGCGGGAAACGCCATGTCCTTCGGCGGCTTTCTGATGATAAACGCCGCGACGGCAAGGACGGCCGCCGTCACGACGGCGATGGCAAAATACGTCTTCCTCCAGCCGATGTCCGGGTTTTTCATCATGTCCGCGGCGATGCGGCCGATGATGATGGAGTTGAGGCCAAAGCCCATGAGCAGAAGGCCGGAGGCGAAGCCGCGCTTGTCAGGGAACCACTCCGTCACGACGCCGATGATCGTGTTGTACGCGAAGCCGATGGCCGTCCCGCCGAGGACGCCGTAGGCTATGTACAGCACGCCGATACTGCCCTTCAGGCGCGAGGAGATAAAGAAGCTCAGGAAAATCAGGACGGCGGCGGCAAGCAGGCGCGCCATGGGCGTCGTCTTCTTCGATATGATGCCGGAGACGAACCCGCCGACGCAGAAGATCGACAGCGTGATGGTAAAGTTCAGGCCGATCTGGCTGTTCGACCAGCCAAATTCCGCCGCGAGGGGCGCGGCGAGAATCGACCAGGCGTAGATGATGCCGGCAAAGAGGAGTCCGATGACCCCGGTGACAAGCTGCAGCCATCTGTTGTCGACAATCTTTGTCTTCATTCGCTTTGCTCCTTCACATAAGGCTAACTCTTATTCTGAACGGCGACGATGGCGTCGGCGCCGTACATGGCGCGCAGTTTCGGCTTTTCGATTTTGCCCGTCGCGTTGCGCGGCACGTCCGCGAAGATGATTTTGCGCGGACGCTTGTAGCGCGGCAGCTGGCGGCAAAACTCGTTGATGCTCTCCTCCGTGCAGGTGTGGCCTTTCTTCACCGAGATGATGGCGCAGGCGATTTCGCCGAGGCGCCTGTCAGGGATACCGATGACGGCCACGTCGTTGACGTCCGGGTGCGCCGCGAGGAAGTTTTCAATCTGCACGGGGTAGATGTTCTCGCCGCCGGTGATGATGACGTCCTTTTTGCGGTCGACGAGGAAGATAAACCCGTCTTCGTCCTGCATGGCCATGTCGCCCGTGAGGAGCCAGCCGTCTTTGAGGACCTCGGCCGTCGCCTTCGGGTCCTTGTAGTAGCAGGTCATCAGGCCGGGCCCCTTCACGCACAGCTCGCCCACTTCCCCCTGCCGCACGGGATTGCCGTTTTCGTCGACGATCTTCACTTCCCACCCGTAGCCGGGGACGCCGATGGCGCCGACCTTGTGGATGTTCTCCACGCCGAGGTGGACGCACCCCGGCCCGATGGCTTCGGAAAGGCCGTAATTCGTGTCGTACTGGTGGTGCGGGAAGTATTCCTTCCAGCGGCGGATGAGGCTCTGGGGCACGGGCTGCGCGCCGATGTGCATAAGCCGCCACTGGGAAAGCTCGTAGTCGGAGAGCTTTAAGTCGCCCCTGTCGAGGGCGTTCAAAATGTCCTGCGCCCACGGCACGAGCAGCCAGACGATGGTGCATTTTTCGTTTGAGACGGCGTCGAATATGTATTTGGGCTCCGTCCCCTTGAGCAGGACGGCTTTCCCGCCCACGAGGAAGGAGCCGAACCAGTGCATCTTCGCGCCGGTGTGGTACAGCGGCGGGATGCACAGGAACACGTCGTCCTTCGTCTGGCCGTGGTGCTTCTGCTCGACGATGCAGGCGTGCATGAGGCTCCTGTGCTTGTGCAAAATCGCCTTGGGAAAGCCCGTGGTGCCGGATGAAAAGTAGATGGCCGCGAAGTCGTCGTCCGTCAGGGGGACATTGGGGTTTGCGCTGGAGCAGTCGGCCGTCAGGGCGCTGTAGCTTTCGGAGAAGGGCGGGCACACGCCCTCGCCCGCGTACAGAAGCAGACGGTTATGTATGATGTCCTCCGCGATCTCCTCAAGACGCCCGATAAACTCCGGCCCGAATATGAGGACGTCCACGTCCGCCAGCTCCACGCAGTAGCGGATTTCCTCCGCGCTGTACCGGAAGTTGAGCGGGACGGCCAGCGCCCCCGTCTTTAAGATGCCGAAGTAAATGGGCAGCCACTCAAGGCCGTTCATCATCAGGATGCCGACCTTATCCCCTTTTTTCACGCCCGACGCGAGCAGGAAATTGGCCAGGCGGTTTGCCTTTTCGTTAAAGATGTTCCACGTTATCTCACGGCGGTAATACGGCGCGCGCGAGGGCTCTATGAGTTCGTATTCCTTCCACGTCACGTGGCGGCGGACGGACTGCTCGGGATTAATCTCCACAAGGCACACGTCGTCGCCGTAAAGCTCGCAATTTTTTTCGAGAATATCAGTAATTGGCATAAATTGCAATACCCTCCTTTTCCGACGCACATAACCGCTTGGGGCTTTTATGCTTTAATGCTTTAGTGATTTTTAGTCCCTAGACTTTAACGTATTGAAGCCAATTTAGCAGACCAATCGCACTTTGTCAAGTCAAAACAGCAAATCGTGAAAATATCGTCATATTGGGCAGTAAAACTTGTCAAATCGCCTGCGCTTTTGGTAATATGGGCTACGAGTTTGGAAGGATCCGGCACACCCGGGAAAGGAGGCGCCATGCGAATCCTGGCAACGGCGGCATTTTCTTTTTGCGCGGCCGTCTTTTTGTCTCAATATCTCATCCCCGGCCCGTGGCAGTTTGCCGCCGCCGCGTCCTGCGCGCTCCTCGCGGCGCTCGGGTTTGCCCTCCCCCGCCGCTTCCGGCTTCGCGCGGTGCTGATTTTCGCGGGGCTTTCGGCCGGCTTTTGCTTTTGCGGCGCGCACCGCCATTTTTATTTCGAGCGCGTCATAGCGCTCGACGGGCAGACGCTCTCCGCCCGCGCCGTCGCCGTTGAGCGCGCGGAGGAGACGGATTACGGCGCGCGCGTTTTAGTCAGGCTGGACGTTTCCGGCGTGCCGCAGGCGAAGGCAAGGCTGTACCTGCGCGGCGGCTGGCCCGCCATCGCGCCGGGGGACGAGCTGTCCTTCACGGCGCGCTTTCGCGCGGCGGACACCCTGTACGGCGAGGAGACGGACGTTTTCTTCAGCAAAGGCATCTTCCTGACGGCAAGCCCCGAGGGGGACGTTTTAGTCACCGGCTCGTCGCGCGCGATCGCCTACCTCCCCGCGCGCCTTGCCGCCGCTGTGAGCGATAAAATCTCTGAAATCTTCCCGCGCGAGACGGCCGTTTTCCTCCGCGCCCTGCTCATCGGCGAGTCGGACGGCCTCTACGCCGACAAAACGCTCTCCGAAGCGCTGCGCCTGACGGGGACGGCCCATATCGTGTCCGTCTCCGGCATGCACGTCGCGTTTCTCATGAACACGCTTGCGCTTGTCATCCGCAGAAAGCGGTACCTGCCTATTGTCGGGTTTCCCGCCCTCCTGCTCTTTATGGGCATGGCGGGCTTTCAGCCGGCCGTCGTCCGCGCGGGCGTCATGCAGGTGTTTTTGATGCTCGCCCCCCTCGCGCGGCGGGAGAACGACCCGCCGACGGCCCTTTCCGTCTCGCTGGCGCTCATTCTCCTGAATAACCCCTACAGCGCCCGCAGCGTGAGCCTGCAGCTCTCCTTTTCCGCGACGGCGGGGCTCCTGCTCTTTTCCGAGCGGCTTCTGGCGCTTTTCGAGCGCCCCTTTGCGCGCATCAAAAACAAGCTTGTCCGGCGCGCGCTGCGCCCGGCGCTTGCCGCGCCCGCGTCGTCGGTTGCGGCGCTTTCCCTGTCGCTGCCGCTTGTCGCCCTGCACTTCGGAACGGTCTCGCTCATCTCCCCGCTGGCAAACCTCGCCATCCTGTGGGCGGTGTCGCTCGCTTTCTCGCTGGGCGTTATCACGCTTGTCATCGCTTTTATCACGGCGCCGGCCGGCGCGCTCGCGTTTATCCCGGGCGCCGTCGCTTTCCTCACGGCGCTGCCCTGCCGCTTTGTGCTCTGGGCGGTAAAGATTCTCGCCCGCGCGCCCCTCGCTGCGGTGTACACGTCGAGCGCGCTTGTCGTGGCGTGGCTTGCCTATCTCTACCTGCTTGTCCTGCTGCTCTTCCTGCTAAGGAAGAACAAGGCGCGCCCGGTCATCCCCGTCTGTCTTGCCTGCGCGAGTCTGTGTATGGTGCTGGTCGTCACGTCCGCCTTCGGCGGGAAGGCGTCTTTTGCCGTCACGGCGCTGGACGTGGGGCAGGGCGCGTGCACCGTGTTCGAGTCGGGCGGGATGGTGGCCGTGGTGGACTGCGGGAGCGCAAGCGGTAAGGACGCGGGCGACATTCTCTCGCGCTACCTGTTAGGCCGCGGGCTCTCGCGCGTCGACCTTCTCGTGCTCACGCACTACCACGAAGACCATATCAGCGGCCTTGAGACGGCATTTGTCCGCATGCCCGTCGGCGCTATCGCCCTCCCCGAGCCCGCGGTGGAGGACATGGACGCGTACGCGCGCATCACGTCCCTTGCTTTTGCCGCCAAAGCGGATATAATCGAGATAACACAAAACGTCTCCGTCCGGCTCGGGGATATGGCGCTGACCCTGTTTGCCCCCGCCGAGAGCGACAGCAGCAACGAGCGCTGCCTTGCCGTTTTATGCTCCTTCGGCGCGTTCGACACGCTCGTGACGGGCGATATGAACACCGTCAGCGAGGAAAAGCTCCTGTACCGGGGCACCTTCCCCGACATCGAGCTTCTCATCGTCGGACACCACGGCTCGAAATACTCCACGTCCGACGCGCTCCTTAAAAAGCTCGACCCGGAGGTGGCCGTCATCTCCGTCGGCCGCAACAGCTACGGACACCCGGCTCCGGAGGTGCTGGAGAAGCTCCGGCGCGAGGGCATCGCCGTCTACAGGACGGACGAGGCCGGCCACATCACCATCAAAGCCTCCTGAATCGGAAGAAAGGGTTTGCCATGGCGCAAAAGAAAAACGCCTCCGTCTCTTACGATGCATTTCGCAAGCAGCTGCGCTCCGGCGATATCGGAACGCTGTACGTGTTCCACGGGAGCGAGCGCTATCTCCTTGAAAACAGCTTAAAGGCGCTGCGGGAGCAGCTTGTCGCGGGGGCGCTCGCCGACTTCAACCACAGGCGCTTCAACGCAGACGGGTTTTCCGTCGACGCGCTGATTGACTCGGTCAGCACGCTCCCCGCCTTCGCCGAGCGCACGCTCGTGGAGGTGCACGACGTGGATGTTTTCAAGCTGCCGGAAGAGGCGCGGCAGCGCCTTGCCGCGCTCATTACCGAGCTGCCGGAGTACGTGTGCCTCGTGTTTGTGTTCGACACCGTCGCCTACGCGCCGGACGGGCGGCAAAAGCTCGCCCAGCTCATCAATGCCAGGGCGCAGGTCGTGGAGTTTGCCATTCAGGAGCAGTCAAAACTCGTCAGGTGGATTGCCGCCCACGTCGAGCACAACGGGAAGACCATCTCCCCCGCCGACTGCGAGCACCTCGCCTTTCTGACGGGCGGCTCCATGACCACTTTGGTCAGTGAAATTGAAAAGCTCTGCCAGTACGCGGAAGGGGACGCCATCACCCGCGCCGACATCGACGCGCTCGTCACGCCCGTCCCCGACGCCGTGGCGTACCAGCTGACGGACCACATCGTCGAAGGGCGGTTTAACGAGGCCGCGAAAGTCCTCGCCTCGCTCTTTGCCATGCAGGAGCCGGCGCAAAAGCTTATCTACGCTATCACGATGGCCCTGCGCCGGCTGCATCTGGCCCGCCTTTACCTCGACGAGGGGAAAAGCCAGGAATCCTTCGCCCAGGCCGCCGGACTGCGCTTTGCGTTTCAGGCGCGCGCGCTCTTTTCCGCCGCGCGCAAGCGCTCCCCGGAAGAGTGCCGCAAAGCCGTGCTCGCCTCCGCGCGCGCGGCGCTTGCCATCAACTCGGGCGCAAAGGGCGAAGCGCGCCTTGCCGAGCTTCTCACGGAACTTGCGCTCATATTCAGGGAGGCCAAATGATACCGAAAATACGGGAAGTTATCGTCGTCGAAGGGCGGTACGACAAAAACACGCTCCGCCAGGTCGTCGACGCCACGATTGTCGAGACAAACGGGTTCGGCGTCTTCAACGACAAGGATAAAATCGCCCTGCTGCGCCGCCTCGCCGAAGCGCGGGGCCTAATTATCCTCACCGACAGCGACCACGCCGGCTTTTTCATCCGCGGGCGGCTCAAAGGCCTTCTCCCGCCCGGCACGGTCAAGCATGCCTACATCCCGGACGTGATGGGGCGCGAAAGGCGCAAAAATATCCCCTCCAAGGAGGGGAAGCTCGGCGTCGAGGGCATGCGCCCGGACGTCCTCATCGAAGCGCTGCGCCGCGCGGGCGCCACGTTTGAGGAAAACCCATCCGGCGCCCCCAAATACGGCGGCATCACGAAAACGGACTTCTACGAGGCGGGCCTGACCGGACGGCCCGGCAGCGCCGAGCGCCGCCGCGCGCTGACGGCGTACTTAAACCTTCCGGAAAACCTCTCGCAAAACGCCCTGCTGGACGTCGTCAACATCCTCATGACGCGCTCCGAGTTTATTGAACTAATCCGCTCCGGCGTTTTTGCGCAATAGTACAAAATTTTTGTCTTTTCTCCGAAAAATTCGCTTTCTTTTTAGCAAGAGCCCATACATGGTGTTTCGCCCCCCTCTTATCGCGCCATATATAGTGCGTCCGTCGATTTTTGTCGATTTCCCACATATACTGCCTGTGGAATTCTTGAATATTTTGTGAAATAATGCATGACAAAGAGGTTATTGCCTCCCGGAGCAAATAACACGATAAGAGGAGTTGGAGCGATGCGAAGTTTGGAAGTTCTCAGAAGAAGGACTCAGCTGGGCGACACCGATTGCACACTCGTATACTTCATCACGGTCGACGATATCGCAGACGCTGCAACGGAACTCCGGTTTGAGTCTTATGGCGTTGGAATTACAATCTGCGAAAGGGACGAGACTGCCGTCGTTCGCTGCGTCACGCAAAGCAGCCTGAGCGTTTTTGAGCTTGTCCGCAAGCTGCACGATCACACCGTCACCCCCGTCACCGTAGCCGACGTGGTGTACGATTGGCTGGCATGCTGTGAAGCGGCCAGCTGATGAAAGTTTTTTGGGGGTAAAATTCGTTCCTGATACAATTCGTTTATTATATAGAAATCGTGACACGCGCGGTATATAACATTTCGTTATATACCGTTACTTTTTTAGTGTACACATGTGGCAGCGTATGGTATAATGAAGGAAATGAACCATGGACATTCATTTTGATTCGGTACGAACGGAGGCTTCGCTATGAAATGCCCGTTTTGCGGCTACACGGAAAGCCGTGTCATCGATTCCCGTCCCGCCGAAGAAGGCACGACGATCCGCCGCCGCCGCGAGTGTCTCTCCTGCCAGAAGCGTTTTACGACGTACGAAATCATGGAGCGCGTCCCCCTCGTCGTCATCAAGAAAGACGGAAGCCGTCAGACCTTCGACAAGACGAAAATCCTCAACGGGATGCTGCGCGCGTGCGAAAAGCGGCCTGTCCCCCTCTCGGATTTGCAGCAGGCCGTCGACGAAATCGAGCAGGAAATCCAAAACTCGCTTGAGCGCGAAGTCGAGTCTTCCGTCATCGGCGAAATGGCGATGAACAAGCTCAAAGCCCTCGACGAGGTGGCTTACGTGCGCTTTGCGTCCGTCTACCGGCAGTTTAAGGACCTCAACACCTTCCTGGAGGAGCTCAACAGGCTGCTCAACAACAATCAGAATAATCAGGCCTAAAAAATGCTGCCCGGGCGGAGCTTTTCAACCTGCACGAGGTGCTCCAGCCGCGCCCGCGCGGCGTCCCGCGCCGCTTTCGCCGTGCGGGTGTTCTCGTCGTAGACCTGCTGCAGGTAGTTGTACAGGACGCCTTCGGCGTCGGTGATTTCCGAATGGCGCAGGAAGATGTGCGTGTACCCGTCGTAGCTCGTCCAGAGCCTGGCCGCCTCCTCGGCGAGCCGGCGCGCCTCGTCCCAGTTGCCGGTTTCGGCCTGCTCCAGCGAGCGGTCCACAAGGGCGAGCACGTCGTTTGTGATGCGCTCGAGATGGCGGTAGTTGTAAATTGACGCTAAGATCATCAGCACGAGGATGACGACGGCGAAAAGCTCCTTTTTCATGTGACCTCCTTGAGGGCAAAGAAGACGCGGCCGAAATCGTCCACCGAGAAGAGGTAGACGTCCCTCACGTTCGCGATATTCCGCGCGCGAAGCTGCTGGTCAAGCCACTGGGTGTCAAGCCCTAAAACCTGCAGGTTCTTTTCGAGAACGCGCCCCTCGTTGACGACGATGACGGGATAGCCCGTCTCGTCCACGGGAAGCTGCAGGTCCTTCGGCGTGACCGGCTGGTGCATGGACGAGAGGATCGGCGTGATTTTCCCGTCCGTTTCAAGGATGGCGTATTTGACGGTGCTGAAATCCAGCACGCCCTTTTTCCGAAGCTGCTCGGCCAGCTCGTCAACCGTCAGGCGGTTTTTCTTCATCTCCCGCTGCACGATTTTCCCGTCTTTGATGATGACGCACGGCTTGCCGCAGATAAACGCCCGGAAGCGCACGCTCTTGACGATCCCGAAGGAGATCAAAAGCTCGCAGATGACGAGCGTCGCCGCGGGAACGAGCCCGTAGATGAGCGGCGTCCCGATGTCCTGAAGCGGCTGCGCGGCCAGCTCCGAGATCAAGACGGCCACCACGAGCTCCGCCGGCTCAAGCTCCCCGATCTGCCGCTTGCCCATGATGCGCATCGACGTGATGATGGCTATATATAAAATCAGCGTCCTGACAATTGAAATCGCCAAGTCGAAACCTCCGATACCGTCTGACCGCGCCGTAAGCGCGCGCGTGTAAATAGGCTAAACTTTAGTATATCCCAACACCGCGGGGTTATGAGCCCGCCGCCGGGCCGCCCGCACCATCTCAAAAGGAGCCAGACCATGTCCATCCACGAAGAATGCGGAATTTTCGGTATTTACGACCCGGCCGGAAACTGCGCCAAAAGCGTCTATTACGGCCTTTACGCCCTGCAGCACCGCGGCCAGGAGCAGTGCGGGATTGCGGCGGTCAATAACCTCGAGCTCTCCTGCTACAAGGACTCCGGCCTCGTCGGGGACGTGTTCACCGAGCCCATCCTCGAAAAGCTCGGCGGCACGATGGCCATCGGCCACGTCCGCTACTCCACGACCGGCGAGTCCCGCCGCGAAAACGCCCAGCCCCTCACGCTCAACTACGTCAAGGGGTCTCTGGCCGTCGCCCACAACGGCAACCTCGTCAACACCATGGCGCTCAGGCGCGAATACGAATACAAGGGCGCCATTTTCCATACCACCACCGATTCCGAAATCATCGCCTACATCATCGCGCAGGAGCGGCTGCGCTGCAACAGCGTGGAGCTGGCCGTCCTGCGCGCCATGGACCACCTGCGCGGGGCGTTTTCCCTCGTCGTGATGTCCTCGAGAAAACTCATCGCCGCGCGCGACCCGTGGGGCTTCCGCCCCCTGTGCATGGGCCGGCGGGGCGACGCGGTCGTCTTCGCCTCGGAAAGCTGCGCGCTCGACAGCGTCGGCGCCGAGTTCGAGCGTGACATCGAGCCCGGCGAAGTCGTCTGGGTGTGCGATGGTAAGGTCCACAGCATCCAAGGGCCGCGGGCAGAGAAATCGAGCCTGTGCATCTTCGAGCACATCTACTTTGCCCGCCCCGACAGCGTCATCGACGGGCAGAGCGTGCACGACGCGCGCCTGCTTCTCGGCGCGCAGCTGGCGAAAGAGCACCCCATCGACGCGGACGTCGTCGTCGGCGTGCCCGACTCGGGGCTCATCGCCGCGGAGGGGTACGCGAAAGCGTCCGGCATCCCGTACGCCGACGGGTTCGTCAAAAACCGCTACGTGGGGCGCACGTTCATCAAGCCCGACCAGCACAGCCGCGAAGTGGCGGTGCAGCTCAAGCTCAACCCCCTGCGCGCCACCATCGCCGGAAAGCGCGTCATCCTCATCGACGACTCCGTCGTGCGCGGCACCACGTCGGGCCAGATTGTCCGTCTTTTGCGCAACGCCGGGGCGAAGGAAGTGCACATGCTCTCCTCGGCGCCGAAATTCGTCTCCCCCTGCTATTTCGGGACGGATATCCCGTCGAAAGACGAGCTGTTTGCCTGCCACTACTCGACGGAGGAAATGCGGCGCATCATCGGGGCCGACAGCCTCGGCTTCCTCAGCCTCGAGGGGCTGGAGCGCATCGCGCCCGACTCCAAATGCGCCTTCTGCACCGGCTGCTTCTCGGAGTACTACCCCATTCCCGTAAGCGGCGGGACGGAAATTGAATAGGAGGCTTTTATGAAGTTTACGAAAATGCACGGGGCCGGCAACGACTATATTCTCATAAGCTGCTTTGAATACGATATCCCCGACCCCTCCTCCCTCAGCGTGAAAATGTGCGACCGCCATTTCGGCGTGGGCGGCGACGGGATTATCCTCGTCTGCCCGTCCGACGTGGCCGACTTTAAAATGCGCATGTTCAACTCGCTTGACGGCTCCGAGGCCGGCATGTGCGGCAACGGCATCCGAACCTTCGGCAAATACGTCTACGACAAGGGGCTCACCGATAAAACGGTCATCACCGTCGAGACGCTCTCCGGCATCAAGACGCTCACGCTCAACGTCGCCGGCGGCAAGGTGGAGTCCGTGCGGGTCGACATGGGCCGGCCGCGGCTGAAATCTTCGGAAATCCCCGTCGACAGTACGCTTGAGCGGTTTATCGCGCAGCCTGTTGCGTCGCAGGGCGTCACCTACGAGATGACGTGCGTGAACATGGGAAACCCCCACGCCGTCACGTTCGTGGAGGACGTCTCGGAAATTGACATTGAAAAAGTGGGTCCCCCGCTGGAAAACCACCCGCTGTTCCCCGAGCGCGCGAACATCGAGTTTGTGCAGGTGGTGGATTCCCGGACGCTGAAAATGCGCGTGTGGGAGCGCGGCAGCGGCGAAACGCTCGCCTGCGGGACGGGGTCCTGCGCCAGCGTCGTGGCCGCCTTCTTAAACGGCCGCGCGGAGCGCCGGGCGAAGGTCATTCTGCTTGGCGGCGAGCTTGACATCGAGTGGGACGAGGAGACGGATCATGTGTTCATGACGGGCCCGGCCGTCCTCGTTTTCGAAGGGGAGTATCCCCTCTAGCCTTCAGTTTTTTCAATCATTTTCCGCATGCGCGGCACTTATACTGAGATTAAGGAGAGTAACCAGATGGTCAAAGTCAACGAAAACTTCTTGAAGCTTCCCGGCGGCTACCTCTTCCCGGAAATCAGCCGCCGCGTCAAGGCGTTTCTGGAGACAAACCCGCCGATGCCCCTCATCCGCCTTGGAATCGGCGACGTCACGCAGCCTCTCGCCCCCGCCGTCATCGAAGCGATGCACAAGGCCACGGACGAGATGAGCCGCAAGGAGACCTTCCGCGGCTATTCGGACGACTCAAGCGGCTACGATTTCCTGAAGGAAGCCATCAGCCGGTACGACTATAAAGCCCGCGGCGTCGACATCTCCCCCGACGAGATCAACATCTCCGACGGCGCGAAGAGCGACTGCGGGAACATCGGGGATATTTTTTCCGTCGATAATGTTGTCGCAGTGTGCGACCCCGTCTACCCCGTCTACGTCGACACGAACGCGATGGCCGGGCGCGCCGGCGAAGTCATGCCGGACGGGCGCTGGTCCAACCTCGTCTACCTCCCCTGCACGGAAGAAAACGGCTTTTTCCCCGACCTGCCGGAGCGCGTGCCCGACCTCATCTATATATGCTCCCCCAACAACCCCACCGGCGCCGCCGCCACGAAAGAGCAGCTGAAAGTGTGGGTCGATTACGCGAATAAGCACGGCAGCGTCATCCTCTACGATTCGGCTTACGAGGCGTTTATCACGGATGAGAACATCCCCCACAGCATTTTTGAAATCCCGGGCGCGGAGACGTGCGCGATAGAGTTTCGCAGCTTCTCGAAGACGGCGGGCTTTACGGGAACGCGCTGCGCCTACACCGTCATCCCGAAGGCGCTTGAGCGCGGCGGCGTGTCCCTCCTGTCCCTGTGGCAGCGCCGCCAGAACACGAAGTTCAACGGCGTGGCGTACGTCGTCCAGCGCGCGGCGGAGGCCGTTTACTCCGAGGAAGGGCGCCGGCAGGTAAAAGAAACCATTGACTACTATCTGAACAACGCTAAAATCATTCGGGAAGGATTTGCTAAAGCGGGCCTGACCGCCTACGGCGGCGTCAACGCCCCGTATATCTGGGTCAAGACGCCGGGCGGCATGCCCTCGTGGGACTTCTTCGACCTGCTTCTGAAGAAAGCGTGCGTCGTCACCACCCCGGGCGCGGGCTTCGGCCCCTCGGGCGAAGGCTTCATCCGCGTGACCGCCTTCGGCGACGTCGACGCCACGCGCGAGGCGGTCGAGCGCATCACGAGTCTCCTTTAGCCGCATTTTCCCAATACGGCCTGCGCCTTAAAAGGCGGGCCGCGCCCATCTATAGGAGGACATTTATTCATGTGCGGTATTGTTGGTTATGTCGGGTCACGGCAGGCTGCCCCGATTATGCTCGACGGGCTTAAACGGCTCGAATACAGAGGATACGACTCGGCGGGCATCGTCGTCTGCTCCGGCGAGGGCCTGACGCTCTGCAAAACGAAAGGATACGTCGACCATTTAAGCGACATGGTCTGCAATGGCGACGCGCTGCGCGGCACCGTCGGCCTCGGGCACACGCGGTGGGCCACGCACGGCCGCCCGTCGGACGAAAACGCCCACCCGCATTTAAGCGACGGCGGTAAAATCGCCGTCGTCCACAACGGCATCATCGAAAACTACGCGCAGCTGCGCGAGATGCTCGTGGCAAAAGGCGTCACATTCCGCTCCGAAACGGACACGGAAGTGGCCGTCAACCTCATCTCCTACTTCTACAAAGGGGATCTCCTCAAGGCCGTCGCTGAAGCGGCGCTGCGGCTCGAGGGCTCCTACGCCCTCGGCATCCTCTGCGAGGACTGCCCCGACATGATTGTCGCCGTCCGGAAGGAAAGCCCCCTCATCCTCGGCATCGGCCGGGGCGAGAACTTCCTCGCCTCGGACGTCACGGCCCTCATCCCCCACACGCGCGACGTCATCTACATGGAAGACGGCGAAATCGCCACGCTGACGAAAGACGAGGTGCGCGTCTACAGCCGCGACCTCGTGGAAATCAAAAAGGAGACGGCCCGCGTGGAGTGGGATATCTCCGCCGCCGAAAAGGGCGGGTACGAGCACTTCATGTTCAAGGAGATCATGGAGCAGCCCGAGGCGATCCGGAAAACCGTCTCCCCGCGGCTGCGCGGCGGGCGCGTCCAGATCGAGGGGCTTGACTTTACGCCGGAGTACTTAAAGAGCCTGAAGAAAATCTACCTTGTCGGCTGCGGCTCGGCGTACCACGTCGGCGTCGTCGCCAAGTACAACATGGAGAAGATGCTGCGCATCCCCGTGGAGACGGCGCTGGCCTCGGAATTCCGCTACTCCTCCCCGCTCGTCGACGAGCGCACCCTCGTCATCTGCATCAGCCAGTCGGGCGAGACGGCGGACACCATCGCCGCCATGCGGGAGGCAAAGCGCCTCGGCGCGAAGGTGCTCTCCATCGTCAACGTCATGGGCAGCACCATCGCAAACGAGTCCGACTACTGCGTCTACACGTGGGCCGGCCCTGAAATCGCCGTCGCCACCACGAAGGCGTACAGCACGCAGCTGGCCGTGACGTACCTGCTCACGCTGTATTTCGCCGAGCTGCTCGGCGTCATCCCGGACGATGAGTACAAAAAGCTCGTCGAGGCGCTTTCTGAGCTGCCCGAAAAAGTGGATGAAATCCTCAAAAACAAGGAGCACATCCAGTACCTTGCCTCCCTGTACTTCAACAAGGACAACATCTTCTTCATCGGGCGCAACATCGACTACGCCCTCACGCTCGAAGCGTCGCTCAAGCTCAAGGAAATCTCCTACATCCACTCGGACGCGTACGCCGCCGGCGAGCTCAAGCACGGCACCATCTCCCTCATCGAGGACGGGACGCTCGTCATCGCCATGGCCTCGTACGTGCGCCTTCTGGAAAAGACCATCAGCAACATCGTGGAAGTGCGCTCGCGCGGCGCGGAAATCCTGACGCTGACGACAAAGTCCGCCGAAGCGCAGGTCAGCCGCGTCTCGGACCACGTCATCGCCATCCCGGACGCGGAAGAGATGGTCCTGCCGTCCCTCGCCGTCGTCCCCATGCAGCTTTTCGCCTACTATGTGGCGCTCTCGCGCGGCTGCAGCATCGACAAGCCGCGCAACCTCGCCAAATCCGTCACGGTCGAATAATGTGATACCGTTTCGGTCACGGCCGGGCTTAAGTCCTCTCCTTCCGCCCGGCCGTTTCTTAAACCTTTCGCCTGTCAAATTTTAGCTGGATTAGCCGAATTTGCCGTTTATGCCGGCAAGCGGAAAGGAGGAGTTCATAATGGCCGCCTGGTGGGAATCGCTCAGCCAGATTCAGCACATTTTCGCCTACATTGCGCTCCCTGCAACCATCATTCTCATCCTGCAGACCCTGCTCGCCCTCTTCGGACTGGGCGACAGCGACGCCGACGCGTCCGCGGACGCCGGCGCCGGCGTTGATTTTGACGGCGACGGTATCCCCAACATCACGGACACCGGCGTCGACCTGGACGGCGACGGCATCCCCGACTCCGCCGAAGCCGGCGGGGACGGCGGCGGAGGCCTTGCGCTCTTCAGCCTGCGCGGGATACTGGCGTTTTTCGCCGTCGGCGGCTGGGCGGGCGTCGCCGCGGCGGGGGTTATCAACTCCGCGCTGTTTGCGGCGGCGTGCGCGCTGATAGCCGGCACGGTGGCGCTGTACGCCGTGGCGCTCCTCTTTAAGTATACGGCGCGCCTGCGGTCGGCCGGCAACCTAAACCTTTACAACGCCGTCGGCAAAACGGCGACGGTGTACGTCACGATTCCGGCATCGCGCGCCGGCGCGGGGAAAGTGCACGTCATCCTTCAGGAGCGGTACAGCGAGCTGGACGCTGTGACCGACGAGGAGACGCCGCTGCGCACCGGAACCGTTGTGGAAATTGTCGGCGTCGCCGATGAGAATACGCTGCTCGTTGCCCATAAGGAAGAGATCGGCAGCGGCGTCAATTAACAAAGGGGTGGAAAAATTGGATTTCATCATCTACTTCGTCGTCTTCGCCATCGTCATTCTCTCAACCGTTATTTTCATCCTCTCCCGCTACCGCAAATGCCCCTCGGATAAAATCATGGTCATTTACGGTAAGGTGGGCACAAATCCGGACGGCACCTCCCGTTCGGCCAAGTGCATCCACGGCGGCGCGGCCTTTATCTGGCCGGTCATCCAGTCGTACGCGTACCTCGACCTCACGCCCATCTCCATCAGCGTCGACCTGGAAAACGCGCTGTCCCGTCAGAACATCCGCATCAACGTGCCCAGCCGCTTCACCGTCGGCATCTCCACGGAGCCGGGCATCATGCAAAACGCCGCCGAGCGCCTGCTGGGATTGCAGCTCCATGAGATTCAGGAGCTGGCCAAGGACATCATCTTCGGCCAGCTGCGCCTTGTCATCGCCACGATGGACATCGAGGAAATCAACACCGACCGCGACAAGTTCCTCGAGGCCGTCTCGTCCAACGTGGAAACGGAGCTGAAGAAAATCGGCCTGCGGCTGATTAACGTCAACGTCACCGACATCACCGACGAATCCGGCTATATCGAGGCCCTGGGCCGCGAAGCGGCGGCCAAGGCCATCAACGAGGCGCGCATCCGCGTAGCGGAAGCCGACCGGGCCGGCGCCATCGGCGAGTCCAACGCCAACCGCGACCGGCGCGTCCGTGTGGCCGCCGCCGAATCGGAGGCCATCCAGGGCGAAAACGAGGCGAAGGCGAAAATCGCCGAGTCCGACGCCACCCGCCGCGAGCTGGAGGCGGAGGCCAAGCGCCGCGCCGTGGCGGCCGAGAAAATCGCCGCGGCCCGCGCGCTGTCCGAGGCGTACGCCGCCGAGCGCGAGGCGGAACAGGCCCGCGCCGAGCGCGAGCGCGCCACGCTCGAGGCCGACGTGCTGGTGAAGGCCGAAATCGAAAAGCAGCAGCTTAAGATTGAAGCCGAAGCCGAGGCCGAGCGCCTGCGCATCAAGGCCCAGGCGGAGGCCGACGCCATCGTCGCCAGGATGGAGGCGGAAGGCCGCGGCATGCAGGAAATCCTCACGCGCCAGGCGGCGGGCTTTGCCCAGATCGTGCAGGCCGCTGGCGGCAACCCGGCCGACGCCATCCGCCTGCTCGTCGCCGACAAGATTGAAGACCTCGTCAAGATTCAGGTCGAGGCCATCAAGAACCTCAAGATCGACAAGGTCACCGTCTGGGACGGCGGACAGGGCAGCGCGTCCAGCACCGCCAGCTTCGTCTCCGGCCTCTTTAAGTCCCTCCCGCCGCTGAGTGACCTGCTCAACATGGCGGGGCTTAACCTTCCGGAGTTTCTCGGCAAGCAGAAGGAGGAAAAACCCTCCGAAGCGCCCGCTCCTGCCGCGGCGGCTTCCCCCGACAAGTTGGCAAGCGAGAGCTGAAACAAATACATATAAAGCAAGACCCGCGGGTGTGCGCTTCACCCGCGGGTCTTGCCCGTTTGTGTGGCTTTCATGCGCCGCCTTGGCGTGAGCGGAGCGATTTAAGCCCGGAGGATTAGAATGTGAGCATCAAGTCTTAAACGTATGATACGTTTGTTACGTTTATTATATCACAGCAGGAGAATTTTGTAAAGAGGGAAAAGAAAATTTTACCACTCTTTCCCCTCTCCTTCGCGTCACGCGGCTTTTTAGGCGCGCCCGATGTCGAACTGCGGCGGGCTTCTTTAAGACATGAGAGCGTCTCCATCGCGCATATAGTAGTACTACTTGTACTTATGGACTTGGCCGCTTTGGAGGGTTTCTTATGAGCCGAGGACGCGCCGTCCTCTTCAACACGCTGCTGCTGACGGTAACGTCGCTCCTGATGCGCTCCGTCGGCATGATGTTTCAGGTCTGGCTGTCGAATAAAATCGGTCCGGCCGGCATCGGCCTGTTCCAGCTGATTATGTCCGTCAGCGCGCTGGCCTCGACGTTTTCCATCTCCGGCATCCGCTTTGCGACGACGCGCCTCGTCTCCGAGGAGCTCGGCCGAGGAAACGCCGCGGGGATAAAGGTTGCCGTCCGCAACGGGATGCTCTACGCCCTGTGCTTCGGGACGGCGGCGGCCCTCGCCCTCTTTTTCGGCGCGGAGTTTATCGGCACGCGATGGATCCGCGACGCGCGCACTATCCTCTCCCTGCGCATTCTCGCGCTGAGCCTGCCCTGCTTTGCCCTGTCCGCCGTCCTCGCGGGCTATTTTACGGCGGTCACGCGCGTGATTAAGTCGGCGGCGGTGTCCATCGCCGAGCAGCTCATTCGCATCGGCGTCGTCGTCGCGGCGCTCACGCTGTCGACGGGGTACACGCTCGAGACGGCCTGCGCCATCGTCGTCGCCGGCGGTGTGGTGGGGGAAATCGCGTCGTTTGTCATGCTGTACGTGCTCTACGTGCATGACCGGCGGCGGTACAACTCCCGCAAGGCCAGCGCCCAGGGCGTGATGAAGCGGCTGCTTGGGATTGCCGTGCCACTTGCCCTGTCGGCTTACGCCCGCTCGGCCCTTTTGACGCTGGAGAACCTGCTCGTCCCGCGCGGGTTTAAGAAGTCCGGCGCGTCCGCGGAAAAAGCGCTGGCCGATTACGGCATCATCCAGGGGATGGCCTTCCCGGTCATCACGTTCCCGTCGGCGCTGTTTTACGCGCTGGCGGAGCTGCTCGTGCCGGAGCTCACGGACGCGCAGGTGGGCAACCGCAAGGCGGAGATCTCCGGCATCGTCAGCCGCGTGCTGTATTTCTGCCTGCTCTTTGCCATCGTCATCACCGTCGCCATGTTCGCCTTTGCCGACGCGCTGGGGATGACGATCTACAACAACGCCGACGTGGGGCGGTACATCCGCATCCTCAGCTTCCTCCTGCCGGCGTATTTCATGGACGGCGTCACCGACGGGATGCTCCGCGGCCTCGGGCAGCACATGCACTCGATGAAGTTTAACATCCTCGACTCCATCCTCAGCGTCCTGTTCGTCTACTTCCTGCTCCCGCGCTTTGCCATGGCCGGGTACATCTTCGTCATCTACTTCGCCGAGCTGTTCAACTTCTCCCTGAGCATCCACCGCCTCTCCGTGGTCACGCGCATCCGCCTGCCGCTGCGGAAAATCCTGATGGCCGCGCTCTCCGCCGTCGGCGCGGTCAACTTCTCGGCGCTGCTTTTGCGCGCGGCGCGCCTGCCGCTTGCAAACACAAGCATGTCGCTGACCCTCCACCTCACCCTCACGGCGGTGCTGTACGCGGCTCTGCTTTTCCTGACGGGCTGCGTCGTCAAGGGCGACCTTGTAAAGTTTAAAAATATGATAAAAAGCGGCGGGCTGAAGCAGTCGGCTTAAAAAGCGGGCGGCTCTTCCATCGCGGTAAAAATCCGGCTATAATGGAGCCAAACAACTCGCAAAGGAGAGCCGCCATGCCTGAGATAAGGATTTTGCCCGCGTCCGAGACGCAGAAAATGCTCGGCCGCTTTTCCGCCTTATCGATTGAAGCCGATAAAATCGCGCGCAAATACCTCGATATCCCCTACGGGCCGTCAAAGCGCCAGAAAATCGACATCTACCTCCCCGACGAAGGCGACGGGCCCTTCCCCGCCATCGTCTTCCTCCACGGCGGCGGATGGGAGTTCGGGCGAAAGAGCGACGCGCAGATCCTCCCCTTCATGCCGGGGCTGGGGCGCGGCTACGCCGTCGTGGCGGCGGGGTACCGCCTGATGCCCGAGATCCGCTACCCTGAAAACCTGTTCGACGTGAAGGCCGTTTTGCGCTGGATTGCCGAAAACGGCGCGGCGCACCATCTCGACGCGGCCCGCGTCGTCCTCGCGGGCGCGTCCGCCGGCGCGCACCTGGCGATGGTCGCCGCCTTTACCCACGGGCAGCCCGCCTTTGAGGGCGCTCCGCTCATAAAGACAAGCCGCATCGCCGCCGTCGTCGAGCAGTACGGGCCGACGGACTTCCTCCGCCAGCACGCTCAGTACGACGAATCGGGCTACCCGCGCTCGTACGCGCCGGACGAGGAGCCCGCCGTCGACCGGCTCCTCGGCGTCCGAGCGCAGGATGTCCCGAACCTTATGCATTTTGTCAGCCCCATCCACCTTGTCCACCCCGGCATCCCGCCCATCCTCATCCAGCACGGGCGGTACGACCCCGTCATCCCCTACCAGCAGGCGACGGAGCTGTACGAAAAAATCTGCGCCGTCTGCGGACCGGGCCGCGCCGAGCTTGACATCAGCGAAACGCTCACCCACGCCGACCCGGGTTACGCCGAAAAAGAGAGCGTCGAGACGATTTTCGGCTTTTTAGACCGCGCCGTGCAGGCAAAATAGCCGCCGCCTGAAGCAGCGGCGCGCGCGGCGGCATTCCGAAACGGGCGGTGCTGTGTTTGCTGCGTGTTAAGCCGCACAATACCGCGGCGCGCGCATTGAAAACAGGAAAAAGCGCGGCGTTCCCGAAACAGCATACCGTTTAGGAATGACCCGCAAGACGATAACGAGCGTGCCGCGAAAGCCGCGCGCGGCGCCACAGCGGCGTGCCAAAGCCGCGCATTTTCAGCGTAACTGCGCGACCTGGCCGCCGTCGTAAAAAGTGTAAGCCATAATGGCAGCCGTAAACTCCCCAAAACGCGAAAAGCCTCCTTCCGTATCGGAAGGAGGCTTTGCTTGCTTTTAGATTACTCGAAGAACTTGGCGTGGATGGCCTGCACGGCGCGGTCCGCGTCGGCGGCGTCGATGAGGACGGAAATCTTGATTTCGCTTGTGGAAATCATCTCGATGTTGATTTTGGCGTCGGCAAGCGCCTCGAACATCATCGACGCGATGCCGGTGGACGACATCATGCCCGCGCCCACGATGGATACCTTCGCCACGTTGTCGGAGACGCGGATGTCCTCAAACTCGAGGGACTGCTGCACTTCCCGCAGTGCCTTTTCGGCCGCCTCCATATCCTTTTTCGCGACGGTAAAGCCGATGTCCTGCCGGCCGTTGCGCCCGTAGGACTGCACGATAATGTCCACGTTGACCTTCGCGTTGGCCAGGCACCGGAACACCTTAAACGCCACGCCCGGTTCGTCCTTCACGCCGAGCAGGGCGATGCGCGCCACATCCGTATCCTTCGCGACGCCGCTGATTTTCGTTTTTTCCACCTTGACAACCTCCTTGACCACCGTGCCGGGCGCCCGGACGAAGCTGGACAGCACCTCAATCTGAACGCCGTAGCGCTTGGCCATTTCAACTGATCTGTTATGCAGGACCTGTGCGCCGAGAGAAGCCAGTTCAAGCATCTCGTCGTAAGTAATCTCGTCGAGCTTGCGCGCGCCCGGAACCTTGCGCGGGTCCGCCGTGTACACGCCTTCCACGTCCGTGTAAATCTGGCACAGGTCGGCGTGCATGGTCGCGGCGATGGCGACGGCCGTCGTATCCGAGCCGCCGCGCCCGAGCGTCGTAATGTCGCCGAGGCGGTTTATCCCCTGGAATCCCGCGACGAGGACGATGCGCCGCTTGTCGAGCTCCTGCCGGATCCGCTCGACGCCGACCCGCTTGATGCGCGCGTTGCCGTAGTCGGTGTTTGTCTCTATTCCAACCTGCCACCCCGTCAGGGAGACGACGGGCAGATTCATCTTCTCCAGCGCCATCGCCATCAGGGCGATGGAGATCTGCTCGCCGGTCGAAAGGAGAACATCCATCTCCCTCTTTGAGGGGCGCTCATTAATCTTGGCCGCCTTCGCGATCAGTTCATCCGTCGTGTCGCCCTGCGCCGAGAGGACGACGATGACGTCGTTGCCCTTGTTGTACGTATCGGCGATGATTCCTGCGACACGGAAAATCCTCTCTGCGTCGGCAACCGAGCTGCCTCCGAATTTCTGCACAATTAACGCCATGATCTCTATCCTCCACTGTTCCGACCGTTCGGAACGAATAACGAATACAAAAAACAGCGGGCGCCTTATACATTCATTATCTGAGTATGCGAAACGCCGCCCGGATGTTCAGGCCGGCAAGCTTTTCATCCAGCGCGTACCGGTTCATCACCGGCGTGATAAACACTCTCTCGCCATCGCCTTCAATCGTCTCCACGTCGCCAAACCGCTTTTCGATTTCCTCTTTCGGGGACGCGGTGCGCACATACCACGCGTTTTCCAGAAGGTCGCTGTCGTAGATAATCTCGTCCGACCCGTCTTCCCAGCTGAGCCACTTGCGCGCGCCGATGTGCTTGGCGGCGTCGATGACGTCGGCCACGACGGCGCTGGCCGTCGGCAGTTTGCCGGCGCCGGCCCCGTAGAACATCACGTCGCCGATGGCGTTGCCGCGCACGATGATGCCGTTCATCACGCCCTCGACGCTGGCGACGAGGTTGTCTTCGTCGACGAGATGCGGGGCGACGTAAGCGGTGATTTTCCCGTCCTCCTCGCGGTGAATGGCCCGGCCGAGGAGCTTGACGCGGCAGCCGAGCTTTTCGGCGTAGGCAATGTCGGCGAGCGTCACCGACTCGATGCCCTCCGTCTTGACCTGGCGCGGGTAAACGTGCCGCCCGAAGCTCAGCGCCGCGAGGATGCAGATTTTGCGGCACACGTCATATCCTTTAATATCGGCTTCGGGGTTGGCCTCGGCGTACCCTCTTTCCTGCGCGCGCTTGAGAGCCGTCTCAAACGACAGGTTCTTCTTGATCATCTCCGTGAGGATGAAGTTCGTCGTGCCGTTGAGGATCCCGTAAATCTCCTTGATTTTGTTGGCGGCGAGGCACTGGGTGATCGGGCGGATGATCGGGATGCCGCCGCCGACGCTGGCCTCGAACAGGTAGTTGACGTTGTTTTTCTTCGCCAGCTGCGTCAGCTCGTAGCCGTGCGTGGCGACAAGCTCCTTGTTCGCCGTGACGACGCTTTTGCCTTTCATCAGGCTGCGTTTCGTGTATTCGTACGCCGCATCGACGCCGCCGATTGTCTCGACGACGATGCGCACGTCTGGGTCGTTTTCGATGACCGAAAAGTCCTTCGTGACAAGCTTTTCGAAGGGAGCTCCGGGGTAGTCTCTCCGGGCAAGAATATACTTGACCCGAATCTCCTGCGCTGCGCTTTGGGATATCGCGTCTGAGTTTTTTTCAATGACCTCGAGAACGCCGGAACCGACGGTCCCGAGCCCAAGTATCGCAACGTCCAGCATCCCAAATCCCCCATCCTAAAAAATGTCTTATGTGCGCGAAAAAACGAATAAAAACGAATAAATATGTAATCGGCGCCGTTTCCTGGTGAAATTATAAATGCGAATATACCTTTACGTAATTAAGTATACTACCATAGTATCTAATTTTCTGCAACAGTTTACGCACTGTATACAATTATATGAATACTGTCTTGTGACGTGTGCTAAATGTATATTCTGCATAACATGGCAGGTGTCTCCAGCGCGCCGCGCGCGCAGAACACGACGAAAGGGCGGTGGGCCATAATGCCTGAAAGCAAGCATCTGCGCTACGCTCTGTACGCGCTCTATGCGCTTGCCGCCTGCGCCATCCTGTGGCTTTTTATCCGGTACGCCCTGCCGTGGCTTTTGCCCTTCATCCTCGCCTTCGCCATCTCGCGCCTGATTGAGCCGGCCGTCTCCTTCCTCGTGCAGAAGGCGCGCTTTCGCCGCACCGCGGCGTCCGGCCTTTGCACCCTCATCATCTTTTCCGCCCTCGTCACGCTCACGGCCCTCGCAATCGGCCGCGCCGTAATCGAGCTGACGGCCTTCCTCCGGCGCCTGCCCTCCCTGCTGAAGGACCTCTCAAACGTATTTTCCACGCTCGGCGCGCACGTTGAAAACTTCGTCAGCAACGCCCCGGAAGAAATTCAAAATTACCTCAACGGGATGCTCGACGGGTTTGTGAAAAAGAGCGCGGAGCTTCCCGCGGAGCTGTCCGCGAGGCTGCTTCCGCTCCTCTCGGGCGCGGCGAAAATCACTCCGCGTTTCCTCGTGTTCTTCATCACCTGCGCCATCAGCACGTACTTCATCAGCAGCGGTTACGCCGAGGTGCGCGCGTTTATCCTGCGCCAGATCCCGCGCGACAAGCACCGCGCGTTCAAGGAGCTGAAAAACGACCTTATCAGCACCTTCGGAAAATGGCTCAAAGCCCAGCTGATGCTCTCCGGCATCACGTTTGCCGAGATGGCCGCCGCCTTTCTCTTCATGCGCATCGAGTTTGCCATCCTGCTGGCCCTGCTTATAGCCGTCGTCGACGCGCTGCCCATGCTCGGCTCCGGCACGATCCTCGTCCCGTGGGCCGCCGTGTCGCTCATCAGCGGCGACACGCGCTTTGCGTTCGGGCTCGTCCTGCTCTTTGCCTTCAACACCGTTTTGCGCAACATCCTCGAGCCCAAACTCATCGGCGTGCAGATCGGCCTGCCGCCGTTTGCCACACTGCTGGCCCTGTACATCGGCTTTTGCGCGGCGGGCGTTTTGGGGATGATCCTTTTCCCCTTGGGGCTCATCCTGCTCAAACATCTCAACGACAAGGGCTATATCCGCCTGTGGAAATCATAGCGCGCCGCTTTACCGGCGTTTTCCCGTGCGATACGCGGACTATCAACTTAAGGAGGACAAGCCTCATGCTTTCGGATAAAGCAAAAAGCGCCCTCGCGGGCGCGGCGGCCGGCGTCGTCAACGGATTTTTCGGCGCGGGAGGCGGCATGGTGCTCGTGCCGCTTCTCATCGGCTGGGTCAAAATGGACCAGCGCAAGGCGTTTGCCTCGTCCGTCTTTATCATCCTGCCCTTGTGCGCCGTCTCGGCCGCCGTCTACCTGCTGAGGACGGAGTTTGACTTCCTGCGCGCCCTGCCCTACCTCATCGGTGGGCTTGCCGGCGGGTTTATCGGCGGCCGGATCTTCGGCAAAGTCCCCACAAAGCTGCTGCACCGGATATTCGGCATCCTGCTGATTATCGGCGGCGTGCGCGCAATCGCAAGCTGATGAAGGACTGGATTATCGCGCTTCTCGCCGGCGGCGTGACGGGCGTCCTGTCCGCGTGGGGCGTCGGCGGAGGGTCGCTGCTCATCCTGTTTATGACGGGCGTGCAAGGAATGGACCAGCCGCTTTCACAGGGCATCAACCTTCTCTATTTTCTGCCGACGTCGCTGACGGCGCTTGTCTCGCACCTGAAAAACCGCCTGATCGACATAAAGCTCGCCCTGTGCGCCGTCGCCGCCGGCGCCGTCACGACGGCGCTCTCCTCCCTGCTCGCCACGGGGCTTGACACACAGGTCGTGCGCAAAATTTTCGGCGCGTTCGTCGTCATCATCGGCATCACGGAGCTTTTCAGAAAGTGCCCGGAGACGCGCCGCCCTGACGAAGGGACGCAAGATACGACTCGAGAATAAGCGCGGCGGCGACGGCGTCGACCGTCTTTTTTCGCTTTGTCCCGCGCACATTGACCTCCGACAAAATCCTGTGGGCGTCCACGGTGGTCAGCCGCTCGTCCCACAGCACGACGTCCAGCCCGTGCCTTTCCCTTAGCAGTCCGGCAAACGCCGCGCTTTTTTCCGCGCGCGGGCCGGCCGAGCCGTCCATATTTTTCGGATACCCGAGGACAACGCGCGAAACGCCCCGATTTCGCGCCTCCTCGGCTATTTTTTCGGCCACGGCCTCAGGCTGCCAGCCGCTGATCACGAACGTCTCCCCGGCGATGGTGCCGCTTAAATCCGACACGGCCACGCCCGTCCTCTGGTCGCCGAGGTCCACTGCCATAATCCGCATGTTCCACCTGTCCTTTCCTTCATCAGTATACACGCCCCTCCCCGCCAGCACAAGCTTTTGCCACCAGTAAAACCGCTCCCGCCCCGCGCGCACGGCGTCTCAGGGACTTTTTTGGCCGCCTGAGGCCTCTTTCAAGCCGGGCTGCGCGCCGAAATGACGCCGCTTTCGGCGTTTTCCTTCATTAAATTTCCCTATTCATCCCGCATATTTGGACTTTCTTCTTGTAACTTTGAATAATATTTGCATTTTTAAGGGAAGCCTCTTGTTCTTTTCAAGGAAACGGAATATAATGATTTTGCAACTGGGAACTTCAAATCTTGCATTTTCTCAAGGGAGGCGGTTGTCATAGCCGTTAAAGAATTTAAAAAGGTCCTCGCCGCAAACCGCGGCGAGATTGCGATACGAATCTTCAGGGCCTGCTACGACCTTGGTCTGAATACAGTGGCGATTTACTCCAACGAAGACGCGCTCAGCCTGTTCCGCACGCACGCAGACGAGTCCTACCTCATCGGCAAGAACAAGAGCCCCTTGGGCGCGTACCTCGACATCCCCGCCATCATCGACCTGGCCAAGCACCACCATGTCGACGCCATCCACCCCGGCTACGGCTTTTTGTCCGAGAATCCGGAGTTTGCGAGGGCGTGCGAGGAGGCGGGCATCACGTTCATCGGCCCGCCGTCGAGCGTCCTGGCCAAGATGGGCGACAAGCTCAGCGCCAAGGCCATCGCGCAGTCCTGCGGCGTCCCGGTCATCCCGGGCGTGACGGAGCCGCTGAAAGACGCCGACGAGGCGCTTGAAAAAGCCATCTCGTTCGGCTTCCCCGTCATTTTAAAGGCGGCCGGCGGCGGCGGCGGGCGCGGCATGCGCCGCTGCGACAAGCCGGAGGAGGTCAAGCCCGCGTTCGAGCTCGTCAAGAGCGAGGCGAAAAAGGCGTTCGGCAACGACGACATCTTCATCGAGAAGTTCCTCGTGGAGCCGAAGCACGTCGAGGTGCAGATCCTCGCCGACACGCACGGCAACGTCGTGCACCTGTTCGAGCGCGACTGCTCCCTGCAGCGCCGCTACCAGAAGGTCGTGGAGTTCGCCCCCGCCTTCTCCATCCCGAAGGAAGTCCGCGAGAGGCTCTATGAAGACGCCGTCAAAATCGCGAAAAAGGTGGGGTACGTGAGCGCCGGCACCGTCGAGTTCCTCGTCGACAGGAACGGCAACTACTACTTCATTGAGATGAACCCGCGCATCCAGGTCGAGCACACGGTCACGGAAATGGTCACGGGCATCGACATCGTCCGCGCCCAGATCCTCATCGCCGAAGGGCACCCCTTAAGCCACCCCGACATCGGCATCACCTCGCAGGAGGACGTGAAACTCAACGGCTACGCCCTGCAGTGCCGCGTGACGACGGAGGACCCCGCCAACAACTTCGCCCCCGACACGGGCAAGATTACGTCCTACCGCTCCGGCGGCGGCTTCGGCGTGCGCCTTGACGGCGGCAACGCCGCGACGGGCGTCGTCATCTCGCCCTACTACGACTCGCTGCTCGTCAAGGTCACCGTCTGGGACAACACCTTCGCCGGCGTGTGCCGCAGGGCGGTGCGCGCCATCAACGAGCTGCACATCCGCGGCGTGAAGACGAACATCCCGTTCGTCACGAACATACTCCACCACCCCGTCTTCCTCTCGGGCAACTGCCACACGAAGTTTATCGACAACGCGCCCGAGCTGTTCGAGTTTACCGGCTCGCGCGACCGCGGCACGCGCCTGCTCCGCTACATCGCCAACATACAGGTCTCCGGCAGCGCGTCGGAAAAGCCGGAGTACGTCGAGCCGCGGATTCCCGAGCCGGTTCGCCGCCCGCCCCCGCCGGGCCTCAAGCAGCTGCTTGACGAAAAGGGCCCCGAGGCCGTGCGGGACTGGATCCTCGCCCAGAAAAAGCTCCTCATCGCCGACACGACCATGCGCGACGCGCACCAGTCGCTGTTCAGTACGCGGCTGCGCACCATCGACATGGTCAACGTCGCGGAAGCGACGGCCGACATCCTCTCTGACGCTTTCGCGCTGGAGATGTGGGGCGGCGCCACGTTCGACGTCGCCTACCGCTTCCTGCATGAAGACCCGTGGGAGCGGCTCGACCGGCTGCGCAGGAAAATACCGAACATCCTCTTCCAGATGCTCCTGCGCGGCTCAAACGCCGTCGGCTACACGAACTACCCGGACAACCTCGTGCGCGCGTTCGTCCAGGAGGCCGCCCGCAGCGGCATCGACGTGTTCCGCGTCTTCGACTCGCTCAACTGGATTCCCGGCATGGAAGTGGCCATGGACGAAGTCTTGAGGCAGGGCAAAATCCTCGAGGCGGCCGTCTGCTACACCGGCGATATTCTCGACCCGAAGCGCGACAAATATACGCTCAAGTATTACGTCGACATGGCCAAGGAGCTTGAGCGCCGCGGCGCGCACATCCTCGCGATTAAGGACATGTCGGGCCTCTTAAAGCCCTACGCCGCGAAAAAGCTCATCTCCGCCCTCAAGCAGGAGATCGGCATCCCCGTCCGCCTGCACACGCACGACACAAGCGGCAACCAGGTCGCGGCCATCCTCCTCGCCTCGGAGGCCGGCGTGGACATCGTCGACACGGCGATTGCGTCGATGTCGTCATTCACGTCGCAGCCGTCAATGAACTCCGTCGTCACCGCCCTTCAGGGCACGGAGCGGGATACGGGCCTTAACCCCGACCGCCTGCAGAAGCTCGACGAGTACTGGTCGGACGTGCGCAAGTACTACAAGGCCTTCGACACGGGCCTGACCGCCCCGATGACGGAAATCTATCGCTACGAAATCCCCGGCGGCCAGTACACAAACCTGTACCCGCAAGTCGTCTCCCTCGGCCTCGGCGACCGCTTCGAAGAGGTCAAGGAGATGTACAAGACCGTCAACGACATGCTCGGCGACCTTGTGAAGGTCACGCCGTCGTCGAAGATGGTCGGGGACCTGGCCATCTTCATGGTGCAAAACAACCTCACGCCGGAGAACATCGTGGAAAAGGGCGAGGCCCTCACCTTCCCCGACTCCGTCGTCAGCTACTTCAAGGGCATGATGGGCCAGCCCGCGTGGGGCTTCCCGGAAGACCTCCAGCGCGTCGTCCTCAAGGGCGAAAAGCCGATTACCTGCCGCCCCGGCGAGCTGCTCGAGCCCGTCGACTGGGATAAGGTCCGCGAGGAAGTGAGCAAGTACACGCCCGACCCGACAAAGCGCGACCTCATCTCGTGGTGCCTGTACCCGAAGGTCATGATGGAGTATTACAAGCACTGCCAGGAATACGGCCCCGTCACGAACCTCAACAGCCACGTTTTCTTCGAGGGCATGGCCGTCGGCGAGACGACGACGGTGGAGATCGAAAACGGCAAGACGCTCATCATCAAGTTCCTGGGCCTTGGCACCCTCAACGAAGACGGCACGCGCAACGTCCACTTCGAGCTCAACGGCCTGCGGCGGGACGTCACCGTGCCCGACCCGTCCGCGGAGAAGTCGACGAAGCACGTCGTGCTGGCCAACCCCGAGGACAAGAGCCAGGTGGGCGCGTCAATCCCCGGCATGATTTCAAAAGTCAACGTCAAACCGGGCGACAAGGTTGAAGTCAACCAGGTGCTCGCCATCATCGAGGCCATGAAGATGGAGACGAGCGTCGTCGCGCGCATGTCCGGCACGGTGGACCAGGTCCTCGTGGCCCCCGGACAGACGGTCAAAGCCGGCGAGCTGCTCATCACCATCAAGTAAACAGCCTAAAAAAGCCCTTTCCGGCAAGCCGGAAAGGGCTTTTCTCATTTCATGAAGCGGTCGAGGAAGGCAAACGTCCGGTCGATGTACTCCTTGTCGTTCCAGCGCAGGTCAAACCCGCCGTGGTTAAACCCCTCGAGGATGTCCACCTCGTATTTCTCCGGCGGGAGGACTTCCCGCAGCTTTTCGGCGAGGAGCAGCGACTGCTCCACGTTCACAATCACGTCGGCCGTCCCGTGGGAGACGTAAATGGGCGGGAAGTCGGGCGTGATGAAGTTGAGGGGGTTGGTAAAGTACATCAGCCCCTCAATGTCCGTCGACGGGGCGCCGAGGAGCAGCACGTCGATATCCGGAAAGTCCGGATTGGCAATCGGGGAGTCGGGCGCGATGGTGCGGCGGATGCGCACCATGTCGTAGCAGCCAAACCAGCTGACCACCGCTGACACGGCGCTGGAGACACCTGCGTTGCCCATCGAATAGTCCTCAAAGGCGGGGTTGCCCTGCGTCGCCGCCGCCATGACGACGTAATAGCCGCCGGCGCTGTCGCCGCAGGAGGCAAAACGCTCCGGGTCGAGCTTGTACTCTTTCGCGTGGGCGCGCAAAAAGCGGATGGCGGCCTTGACGTCGAACAGCCCGGCGGGGAACTTCGCCTCTCTGGCGCGGCGGTACTCGACGGAGACGACGGCGTAGCCGCGGTTGATGCCGTCGAGGGCCTGGAGGAGCTGCGTGTCGCGCTTGTCGCCGAAGATGAAGGCGCCGCCGTGGACGAAAATGAGCGTCGGGAACGGGCCGTCCCCTTCCCCGGGCAGGTAAATGTCCAGCTTCTGGCTGGGGGACCCGTCGGCGTACGGTACGTCCAGGAACTTGCGTGTGATGGTGCTCACGTCGACCATCGGCGTCTCGAAAGAGCCGGGCGGCGGCTGGATGATTGACCAAGTCTCCACTTTCGTGACCTCCTCAAAAGTTTCTTGTTATCCTCATTTTACCATACCGCTTTAAACAAAAACAGCGTTTTTTTCGCAATCCCGCCGCCTTTCCGGCGGGCGGTGTCGCGATTTTGCGCGAAAAAGGCGCTTTCCGCCGAAACGGTAAGCGCCTTAATATGCAATTCTTTATCCAGCCATGCCGACAGCCCGCCGTCTATTCGACTGCGCTTTCGGTCTGGAGGATTTCGCTTAAGTCGGTGAGCGGCTTGTCTTTCGTGATGAGGATGACGCTGTCGCCCTGCTTCATCTCGTCGTTGCCGTGCGGGATGATGATCTCGTTGCCGCGCGCGATGGCGGCGATGAGAATCCCGTCGGCGATGGGCAGGTCTTTAAGCGGCCTGCCGATTAAGGGCGACAGGTCGTCCACCGAAAACTCCACTGCCTCCACGCGCCCGCCGACGAGCCTGTAGAGCGTCTTGACCGGGTTGCCGACGGCGTTTTTCAGCCCGCGGATATAGCGCAGGATGTGGTTGGACGTAATCGCCTTGGGGCTGACGACGTTGTCGATGGGCATGTTCTTGATGACGCTGAAATACGCCCCGCGGTTGATCTTCGCGATGACCTTCTTCACGCCGAACTGCTTGGCCAGCAGCGCGGAGATGACGTTGTCCTCGTCGTGCCCCGTGACGGCGATAAAACCGGCCATATCCCCGACGTTTTCGGACAGCAGGAGCTTCTCGTCCGTCCCGTCCCCGTTGATGATGAGCGCGCGCGGAAGGAGTTCCGTCAGCACCTCGCAGCGCGCGCGGTTTTGCTCGATGACTTTGACCTTCATTTCCATCTCGCCGAGCGTCTTGGCGAGGTAATACGCCACGCGCCCGCCGCCTAAAATCATGACGTTGCCGATCTTCTGGACATGTACGCCGATTTTGCGGCTGAAGTCATAGACGTGGGACGGCCGCCCGACGACGTAGACGATATCGCCGCTTTCAATGACGAAATCGCCGCGCGGGATGACGACTTCCTCCCCGCGGAGCACCGCGCCGATAAGCACGGACGGCAGGCCGCTTTGCGCGATGTCGCGCAGCGCCTTTCCGGCGATGGCCATCTCCGCCGTCACCTTCATCTCCGCCATGATAACGCGCCCGTTCGCGAACGTCTCAATCTCGATGGCGGGCGGGAACTCCAGAAGCCGCACAATTTCGGCGGCGACGGCCTGTTCCGGGTTGATGACGAGGTCGAGCGCGAGGTCGGCCATGAGCTGGTTGAGCTCGCTGGCGTACTCGGGGTCGCGGATGCGCGCGATGGTGTGCTGCGCGCCGAGCTTTTTCGCCATCATGCAGCAGACCATGTTCAGCTCGTCGCTGTTCGTGGTGGCGATGACGATGTCGGCGTTTTTCACGCCGGCTTCCATGAGGGCGGACGCGCTCACGCCGTTGCCCTTGACGTACATGACGTCAAGGTCGTCCGCCGCGCGGCGCAGCGTTTCGGCGTCGTTGTCGATGACGGTGATGTCGTTGTTCTCGGCGGAAAGGTTTTCGGCGAGGCTGTACCCGACCTTCCCGTACCCGACGATGATGATTTTCATCTACTTTCTGTCTTCGCGGCATTAACGCTTTGTGCTCCCCGCGCGCGTTCTCAAAACGCTCGCAGGGCGATGCAGCCGCGCCTCCTTCCTTATCTTGTGCGTATTATAACCCTCCCATTCCCAATTCGCAAGGCGCAGTTGCGCTCGCACAAAAGAGGCCCATAAAAAACGCCGCAAAGCGCGATTTCACCACGCGCTTTTCAGGTCAGGCAAACGCGGCCGCCAAAGCACGGGGCGCCTTGCGGGCTACAAGGCCTACGCGCGGCCTGCTCAAGCAAAAACGCGGCCGCAAAGACTTGCGGCCGCGTTTATTGTACCCGCTATTTTGCCGGAAAGCCCGGGACGCTTTGCTGCTTTTCAAAGACGGGGTTGTATGTAAGCATCGGGAAGACTTTCTGGAAGTCGGGATTGTCCGGCTCGTCGGGGAAGGCGCGGGAGATGGCGGCGGCGCGGGCGTCCCAGCCGCGCTTGAAGTCGGCGTGGGTGAGGATGTACAGGTCGCCGCGCTCGACGCCGCGCAAAACGCGCTCGCCCGCGTCCTCCGGATAGCGGATGACCTTCGTGTAGTCGACGTCCATCCGCGGCGGGGGCGGCGCTTTTCCGTCCTTCGGCCCGAAGCTCGGCATCTCGACGCCGAGCCGCTCGGCGCGGATGCGCCCGGACGAGTAGCCGAGGTTGCTCTGGTACGGCCCGGGGCAAAACACGCTCGCGCCGACGTTCGTGCCGCGAAGGTCCGTGGCGAGCGTTTCCATGACGGTGACGATGGCCATTTTCAGCGAGTTGTAGAGCGTAAAGCCCGGGACGGGCACGAGCGCCGCCTTCGACGCCGTGCTCACGACGTGCCCCCACTCCCCGTGGCGCAGGATGCGCGGGACGATTTCCTTGATGCCGTTGAGCACGCCGCGGTAGTTGATGTCGATGGCCAGGTCAATGTCCTCGTCCCTGTCCTCCCAGAGCTTCCCCTCCGGCACGGCAATGCCGGCGTTACACACAAGGAGATGGATTTTCCCGAACCTGTACTCGGCCTCGTCCGCGGCTTTCTTAAAAGCGGCGCGGTCCGTGACGTCAAGCTTCACTCCCAGCACAGGCCAGCAGTTGTTGTCAAAGACCTCGGTAATCTCTTTGAGAGCCTGTTCGTTGATGTCCGCGATGACGACGTTCATCCCGCGCCGGGCGCACGCTTTCGCGATGCCAAGCCCGATGCCGCTGGCACCTCCGGTAATAAACGCCGTTTTCCCTGTGAAATTGACCATGTTTTCCTCCCCGTTTCTCACGCTTTTTGTTCATTATACACCCACGGGCACACGCGTCAAGTAGAAATGTGATTCGCGCCCTCCCGCCGCAGGGAAGCCCCGCCAGGCTGCCGCGCCTTCGCCCCGACCACCGTCAAAAATTCATCCGCGGCGGGCCGGGGAAACCCCCAAAGCGGCGGCGCGGAGCGCAATATTTGTGCCTTGATTATACCCTTCATGTCCTGTATAGTAGAGTTTAGAAAAACCACGCGGCGGCCTTTTGGCTGCCGTCCGGAATCATGTGCCTGGCGCCGCGCCTTGCGGCTTTGCGCGACACGGCTGAAAGCGCGGCGGCTTGAGCAGCGAAAGGAGTTTTCTTATGGCCGATTTAGCAGGCGTAAACGGACAACGTGAAGAGTTTCGCGTCGTCGGCAAGCCCAATCTTCCCGGCGTTTTGTCCTACGCGATGGCGACGGGCATGGCCAAATTCGGGCTCGACCACGTCCTGCCCGGCATGCTTCACGCCAAATTCCTGCGCAGTCCCTACGCGCACGCCCGCATCATCAGCGTGGACACGTCGAAAGCCCGCGCCTTAGACGGCGTGGTGGACATCCTCACATGGGAGGACGAGGACATTAAAAACCTCGTCAGCTACGGCGAGCACTGGGGCCCCGTCCGCGCGTGGCTCGACAACACCGCCGACCAGGAGGGCGCCGAAGTGGGCGTCATCGTCGTGGCGGAGTCGGAGGACATCTGCGAGGAAGCGCTGCGCCTTCTGGACGTTAAGTGGGAAGTCCTGCCGCACGTCGTCAACATCATGGAAGGCCGCAAGGAGGACGCCTTCGTCATCCGCCCGTACGACCGCCACACGCCGACGTTCGGCCGGCCCGACCCGAACGCGCCGCCGCAGCCCCCGAAAAAGGGCAACGTCGCTTACTCCAACGTCTGCTGGGGCGACATTGAGGAGGGCTTCAAGCAGGCGGACTATATCGCCGAGGTTAAAATGTACATCCCCGCCTTCGCCTCCCACTTCCCCAACCCGCCGGGTTCCGTGGCGTGGTGGACGAAGGATCCCTATAAGGGAGACGCGGAAATCCTCCACATCGAAGGCGCCGTCCGCGAGCGCATCCCCATCAGCAAGATGTACAACGTTCCGCTCGAGAACGTCGTGCAGGAGAGCCTGTTCATGGGCGGCAAATACTGCGACTGGGGCCTGCGCCGCGCGCAGGAGATTACCCCCCTCCTGGCAAAGCGCACAGGCCGTCCCGTCCGCTGCGTCAACACCCGCGAGGAGACGTTCGACTTCGCCATGAAGCAGCGCTTTGTCCACCTCCGCGTGGGCTTTACAAAGGAAGGCCTCATCACCGCCATTGACGACCACTCCGTCGTCGACGGCGGCGTGTACGGCAGCTCCAGCTTCGGCACCGTGGGCGACCAGAAACACGGCCCGTACAATTCCGTCAAGTGCAAGAACATCCGCCAGTGCTGGGAAATCGTCGACTCCAACCGCGGCATGATGTACGTCAGCGGCCAGCACAGCCCCTTTAACTGGGACTGCATCACCGTCGTCAACCAGCTCATCGCCGAAAAACTCGGCAAGGACGTCATCGAAGTGGCGCGATTGAACCTGCACGGTCCCACGGCAAAGGACGATCCGAACCCCGTCCCCAGCTTTGAGCGCTGCGTCGAGGCGGGCAAAAAGCTGATGAACTGGCAGTGGCACCCGGCGCGCACGAAGAGGCTGCCGGACGGCCGCTGGCACGGCATGAGCTTCCGCTACCAGATCTGCCCGCGCCACTCCGTCTCCGGCTACATGTGCAAGCTGGAGTACAGGGACGGCGCCGTCGTCCTGCCCACGCAGGGCCCCGTCTTCGGCGCCTATATGGTCGAAGCCGTCGCCATGGTCGTGGCCGAGGAAGTGGGCATCAACTACGAGGACCTCAAAATCCTCTACGACTACAGGGAGCCGTTCTCACCCGTCGGCGGCGGCTCGGACGGTTCCACCGCTTCGGCATGGGCGATGAAGGAGTGCGCCAACATCCTCAAGCGGGAGATTCTGAAGGCCGCCATCGAGTACGCCGATTCGATGCCGAATTTCGCCTTCATGCCCCTCCAGTCCAATCCCCCGCCGGAGCCGGGCCCGTTCAAGGGCCTCAAGCCCGAGGACCTCGACATTAAGGACAGCATGATTTACGTCAAGGCCGACCCCTCCAAGGCCGTTCATATCAGCCGCGCCACGCCGAAGCCCCTCGTCGCCACGTACATGGGCCGGCCGCCTCTCTCCTCGTGGCTGACCGGCGGCGGTCACGTCTTCGACTGCATGAACACGCTCTACTGCGAAGTGGCCGTCGACGAGGAGACGGGCGAAGTCGAGATTCTGCGCTTCGGCGCCGTGGTGGACCCGGGGAAGATTCTGCGCCGCACGTCCCTTGAAAGCCAGGTGGACCAGGCCATGTTCTTCAGCCAGGGCTGCCAGCTGTTTGAGGATTACGTCTTCGACGAGCGCACCGGCGTGCGCCTGAACGCGAACATGATCGATTACAAAAAGCCCACCATGAAGGACGTCCCGCTCGTCGAGCGCGATTTTATCGAGTCCAGAAACGGCAACGCCGCCTACGGCGCGACCGGTATCAGCCACTCGATGGCCAACACGCACCTTGTCATCACGGCCATCTACAACGCCATCGGCGTCTGGGTTGATCCTCCTGCCACGCCGGACAAAGTCCTCAAGGCGCTTGGAAAGGCTTAAAAGCATCCGCGCTTTGCGGCGCGCGGGATAGCGCGCATTAAATGCGTCATCCGCGCCAAATGCGGCTTTTTGAATTGACAGTGAACAAACGGCAACGGTACAATGTAAACAAAAAAGTTGGGAGGAACACCATGATAAATGAGGAAAATGCCGGAAAAGGCGCCGTGAACGCGGTTCCGGTCGCGAAATCCCCGTTCACGCACGCGTCGACGTCGGCCCAGGCCGCCGCGGCCATCGGCGCGATCCCTCCGGTGCTCACGGAGTTCAACTGCCCGCTGTGCAATAAACTGTATTACAGCATCGGCGATCTGACGAAGCACTACGAGGAGTGCCACCCCGGCCGCGTCGTCCCGAGGATCGTCGTCCTGCACATCAACGGCAAGGACTGCGAAGTCCTCGTCGAGCCGCACTGGACGCTCAAGCGCACCCTGCAGTTCCGCCTGGGGCTCACGGGCGCCAAGCACATGTGCGACCGCGGCGTGTGCGGCTCGTGCACCGTCATCATCGACGGCCGCCCCGTGCTCTCGTGCACGACGCTCACCGTCGAGTGCGAGGGCAAATCCATCACCACCGTGGAGGGCATCGCCGCCGACCCGAAGTGGAAGCCGCTCATTGACGCCTACTGCCGCTGGGACGCGATGCAGTGCGGCTACTGCACGCCCGGTTTCGTCGTCTCGGCCAAAGCGCTGCTTGACAGGAATCCGCACCCCACCGAGGAGGAAATCAAGGAAGCCCTCTCCGGCAACATCTGCATCTGCGGGACGTACCCGCGCCACGCGCAGGCCATCATGGAAGCGGCGCTGAAGATGAGTGCGGAGGGCTAAGGCATGGCGGATTTAGTCGGCGTAAACGGGCAGCGCGAACACTTCAGGGTTGTCGGCAAGCCCAATCTCCCCGGCAAAGTCTCGTATGCCCTCGCTACCGGCGTGGCGAAATTCGGCATCGACTACGTCGTGCCGAACATGCTGCACGCGAAAATCCTCCGCAGCCCTTACGCAAACGCCCGCGTCAAGCGCGTCGATGCGACCCGGGCCTGGCAGCTGCCCGGCGTCGTGGACATTATCACGTGGGAGGACGAAGACATCAAAAACCTCGGCGCCGGCCCCTTTATGCCGGGCAAGCGCCGCCCGTGGCTGGACAACATCGCCGAGCATGAGGGCGCCGAGGTGGCCGTCATCGTCGTCGCGGAAAACGAGGATATCTGCGAAGAGGCGCTGCGCCTTCTCGACGTCGAGTGGGAAATCCTGCCCCACGTCGTCGATATTCTCAAAGGCCGCGAGGAGGACGCGCCCGTCGTCCGCCCGCCCGAAATATGGGACATCCCCTCGGGGCCCATACCGGTCCCGCTCGACCCGAACCGCCCCAAGCGCGGCAACGTGTCGTACGCCATCACCGTGCAGGGGGACGTCGATAAGGCGTTTGCGGAGGCGGAGAACATCATCGAATACGAATTAAAGCTCCCGGCGTTCGCATCGCACATCCCGAACCCGCCCGCCTCCGTGGCGTGGTGGTTTGACGACCCGTACGAGGGCCCCGGCAAGAGCCTGCACATCGAGGGCGCCGTCCAGCGGCGGGAGGCCATCGCCGCCATGTACGGCATGCCCCTCAACCGCACCGTTCAGGAGGGCATCTTCCAGGGCGGCAAATACTGCGACTGGGGGATGCGCCGCTGTCAGGAAATCACGCCGCTTCTCGCCAGGCGCACGGGCCGCCCCGTCCGGATGGCCAACACGCGGGCGGAAACCTTCGATTTCCTGATGAAAGAGCGCTACATGCGCCTGAAAGTCGCCTACACAAACGACGGGCTCATCACCGCCATCGACGACTACTCCATAGCCGACGGCGGCACGCAGGGCAGCTCCACGTTCGGCACGTCGGGCGATCAGGGCTACGGCCCGTACTATACGCTCAAGTGCCTGAACATCCGCCAGCAGATGGAGATCGTCGACTCCAACCGCGGCAAGATGTATGTCAGCGGCCAGCACTGCCCCTTCAACTGGGACTCCGGCACGATGGCCATCTACCTCATCGCCGAAAAGCTGGGCAAGGATCCCATCGAGATCGCGCGCCTCAACCTCCACGGGCCCACCTCGCAGGAGGACCCCAATCCCGTCCCCAGCTTTGAGGCGTGCATCGAGGCGGGCAAGAAGCTGATGAACTGGCAGTGGCACCCGGCCCGCACGAAGCGCCTGCCGGACGGCCGCTGGCACGGGATGGCGTTCCGCTACCAGATCTGCCCGCGCCACGCGTTTTCAGGCTACGACTGCAAGCTCGAGCTGCGCGACGGCGTCGTGCACATGCCCACGCAGGGCCCCGTCACGGGCATCTACGCCGTCGAGTGCAACGCGATGGTCGTGGCGGAAGAGCTCGGGCTCGAGTACGACGACGTCAAAGTCGACTTCGACTACCGCGAGAAGTTCACGCCCGTCGGCGGCGGGTCGGACGGTTCCACCGCCTCGGCATGGGCGATGAAGGAATGCGCCAATATCCTCAAGAAAATGATTCTCGAGGCGACCATCGACGAGGCGAACAACCCGCCCCCGCCGAGCCTGTTTGACTTCGGCAGGCCGAGGGGACCGAGCCCCTTCAAGGGCAGAAAGCCCGAGGAGCTTGACCTTGTAGGCGGCAAAGTCGTTTTGAAGGAGGACCCGTCCGTCGGCGTGCCGCTTGCGCAGGCGACGCGGCGCAACCTCGTCGCCACATACTCCGGCAGGCCGCCCGCGGCGCTCTGGAGCCTCGGCCGCGGCAAGATGCTCGACACCATGAACACGGCGTACTGCGAAGTGGCCGTCGACGAAGAGACCGGCGAGGTCGAAATCCTGCGCTTCGGCGTGGTGGCCGACCCCGGCAAGGTGCTTCGCCCCACTTCGCTTGAGAGCCAGATCGACCAAGTCATGTATTTCAGCCAGGGCTGCCAGCTCCTTGAAGAGTACGTTTTCGACGAACGGACCGGCGTCAAGCTCAACAACAACATGATCGACTATCGGAAGCCGGGCATGCTGGATGTTCCGCGTGTCGACCGCAAGTTCCTCGAAACCCGCGCGGGCAACGCAGCCTACGGAGCAAGCGGTATCAGCCACTCGCTGGCCAATACCCACCTTGTCATCATCGCGATCCACAACGCCATCGGCGTATGGGTCGACCCGCCCGCCACACCGGACAAGGTGCTCAGAGCACTGGGAAAGGCATAGGTGAAAAATATGAGACCTTTTAATCACATCAACGCGAGGTCGGTGGAGGAAGCCGTTGCGGCGCTGAAGGACCACAACATGGTCATCTCCGGAGGGACGGACCTCCTCGGGACCCTCAAGGACAACATCCTGATGAACTACCCCGCCACCGTGGTTAACGTCAAGTCCATCCCCGGCATGGATTACATCAAGGGAGAAGACGGCGAGCTCCGAATCGGCGCCAACACGCGCCTGGCCGACATCGCCGAAAACCCCGTCGTGAAGGAGAAGTTTACGGCGCTCGCGCAGGCGGCGCGGAAGGTCGCCACGCCGAACATCCGCAACATGGGCACCATCGCCGGCACCATTTCGCAGATGCCGCGCTGCTGGTACTTCCGCAAGAGCGAAAACCGCTTCCCCTGCCTGCGCAAGGGCGGCGACGAGTGCTTCGCCATCACGGGCGACAACCGCTTCCACTCCATTTTCGGCGGCATGAAAGTCGGCTCCTCGGCCTGCACCTTAAAGTGCCCCGCCGCGACGGACATCCCCGGCTACTTCGCCCTCATCCGCGACAACCGGTGGGACGAGGCCGCCGAGCGGATTATGCAGGTCAACCCCTTCCCCGTCGTCACCTCGCGCGTGTGCGCGCACTTCTGCCAGTCCGGCTGCCGCCGCTGCGCGGTGGACGAAGGCGTCCTCATCAGCGGCGTGGAGCGCGCCCTCGGCGACTACATACTCGAGCACGCTGGGCGCTTCTACAAGGCGCCGGAGAAGGAGACGGGGCGGCACGTCGCCATCGTCGGCTCCGGCCCGGCGGGCCTGTCGGCAGCCTTCTACCTGCGCAAGGCCGGCAACAAAGTCACCGTGTTTGACATGAAAG
>JAAYMC010000118.1 GCA_012521555.1 Clostridiales bacterium | reverse complement strand
GTCATGCAGTTTCTCACGGGCCGGCGGGCGCTCATCCGCCTGACCGTTCCGGAGCTGAGGCTGCGCCTGAAGACGGTCTGGCGCATCGTGTCGCTGGGCCTGAGCGGTTTTTGCATGAGCATGACGAACACCCTCGTGCAGATCGTGACGAACAAGACGCTGTTGCACTACGGCGGGGATATGTATGTAAGCGTCATGGTCATCATCAACGGCATCCGCGAGGTGGCCTCCCTCGGCATGATCGGCGTGGTGCAGGGCTCCATCCCCGTCATGAGCTACAATTACGGCGCCGGCAAGTACGGGCGCATCCGGCAGGGAATCCGGTTTTCCACGGCGGCCGGCCTTGTCGCCTCGGCGGTGCCGTGGGTGTTTATCATGGCGTTCCCCGCGCTGTTTATCCGCATTTTCAATTCAGACCCCGCGCTCATCGAGCTTGGCATCCCCGCGTTCCGGCTGTATTTCGTCGCGTTTGTTTTCCAGACGTTCCAGGTCGTGGGGCAGTCCGTCTCGCAGGCGCTCGGCAAGACGCGCTCGGCCATCTTTTTCTCGCTTTTGCGCAAGGCGTTTATCGTCACGCCCCTCACGCTCATCCTGCCGAGGCTGTGGAACCTGGGGACAAACGGCGTGTTCATCGCCGAGCCTGTTTCCAACGTCGTCGGCGGGCTTGCCTGCTATATCGCGATGCTGTTTATGTCCTACTTCCCGCTTAAGGAAATGGAAAAGGAGGCGCTCGCCCAGGCGGCGGAAAACGGAAAAAACGGGCAGGAAACCATCAGTCTTTAGAAAAATTTTTAGAATTTTTGTTGCTTTTGATAATGCCCATCTCCGCGCACTTGTGGTATGATGGTACAAACGGAAGGAAAGCAAAGGTGCTTTTATGACGAACGTCATGAAAGCGCTTTTTTGCGGTTTACCCCCTTTTGTCTCTCACTCGGCAACAAACGGGCTTGTCGTCCACTCAAGCCCCCCTTGCCGCGCCTTACCGTCAAACGCAAGGGCATATAAATCGGTGGCGGCCGCCTCCAGCTTAAAATACTCCAGGGCGCGCCCGCCAAGGCGCCTGGCGAGAGCCGGCTTGACGATGATGGGAAGCCGCGCCGTCTCCCGTGCGCGGGATAAAACGGCCCGCCCGCGTTGTCCGACGGCGAGCACGCGGATATACGGCGGCGGCAGACGGTTAAGCTCCGCAGTCACGCCGAGCGCGGCGCAAAGGAGCATCCGCCTGATGCGCGCGTGGGCGTACCGCTTCGTCTTGACCTGCGCGGCGGCAGACTCAAGGTCCGGGCAGGTTTGAGCGGCGCGCATGAGCCGCCTTTCCAGCCCTTCCGTCGCGTCCGGCAGAGACGCGAAGGCCTCGGGCGGCAGCATCCGCAATCGGGACAAAACGGCGACTTCCAGCGCCCCGGGTAAAACGGGCCCGCGCCCGCGTGCGACTTCCCCGCGGAAAACCTCCCGCGCCGGTTCCGGGATGAGCGCCCACGGGTCCCCGCCGGACTGAAAGAGCTTTCTGATATACGAAGCCGACTCCGCGCCGTGCCCGTCGTGCCGCGCGCCGCGCCGCGCGACGGTGACCGGTTCCATCTCAGAGCGCGTCGCCTTAAGGGCGCGCAGGTATTCCACGCCGAGGACGTTGTTCGGCGTGTCAAGCACGCCGCCGTGCTCGCCGAGCACCGCGCGGACAGCCCGGGCGCGCGAGAGCGGATAGGATACGCCCTTTTTCAGCTCCTCTTTCATGCGCGCGAGCGTCTCCGGCGCATCGGCGCACGCACTCACGGCGCGCAGCGGCCCCAAGTCGCCCGCCTCGCTGCCGAAGGAGAGGTGCGTGACGCAGCCGAGCGCGTTGAGGATGGAGACGCCGCCGAAGGCAAACCGCTCGGCGGACGACAGGGCGTACGGCAGCGGCAGCTCCACGACGAGGTCGGCGCCGCAGCGGACGGCCGCTTCGGCGCGGGCGTGCTTTTCAAAGATCGCCGCCTCGCCGCGCTGGACGAAGTTCCCGCTCATCACGCACACGACGGCGGTATCCTCCCCGAGGAGGCGGCGCGTTTCCTGAATGTGGAACACATGCCCGCCGTGTATCGGGTTGTATTCGCAGATAATGCCCGCTGTCTTCACTTTCTTCCTCTCTTTCGGCATAAAATTTCCTAAAATTCTTGAAATATTACAAAAACCGTATTAGAATAACTGAGGTTGTCAAAAAGCGTTTCCAATTTTATTTTAAATTTACAATAGAATCAAGGGGTCTGGTCAATGAACGTACTAGTTATTAACGCAGGCAGCTCATCGCTCAAATATCAGCTGTTTGATATGAAGAATGAGACTGTCATCGCAAAGGGAATCTGCGAACGGATTGGCATCGATGGGCGCCTGAAGCACGAGCCCATGAACGGCAAACCCACCGTCCGGGAGGAGATTGACCTTCCGACGCACGCCGAGGCGATTCAAACCGTCATCGAAAAGCTCACGAGCAAGGAGTACGGCGTGATCGACAGCCTCGACGAGATCGGCGCCGTCGGCCACCGCGTGCTCCACGGCGGGCAGAAGTTCTCCAAGAGCGTCCTGATTGACGACGACGTCATTCAGGCCATCACGGACTGCATCCCGCTCGGCCCGCTGCACAACCCGGCAAACCTCATGGGCATCAAGGCCTGCCAGAAGGCCATGCCGAATAAGCCGCAGGTCGCCGTGTTCGACACCGCCTTCCACCAGACGATGCCCGAATACGCCTACATCTACCCCATCCCCTACCGCTATTACGAGCAGTACGGGCTGCGCCGCTACGGCTTCCACGGCACGTCTCACCGCTACATCTCCAGCGTGGCGCTTGAGTACCTCGGCATTCCCGTCGAAGGCTCGAAGCTGATTACCTGCCACCTCGGCAACGGCTCTTCCATCGCCGCCATCAAGGACGGCAAATGCATCGACACCACCATGGGCCTGACTCCTCTCGAAGGCCTGCCGATGGGCACGCGCAGCGGCAGCATCGACCCGTCCATCATCTCCTACATCGCCGACCTGGACGGCCTGTCCATCCGCGAGGTCATGGATATGCTCAATAAGGAGTCCGGCGTGCTCGGCATCTCCGGCGTCTCCTCCGACTTCCGCGACATCGAGGACGCCGCCGCCGAGGGCAACCACCGCGCGCAGCTGGCGCTCGACATCTTCAGCTACAACGTGAAGAAGTACATCGGCGCGTATATGGCCGCCATGGGCGGCGTGGACGCCATCGTCTTTACGGCGGGCGTCGGCGAAAACGGTCCGAACACCCGCGAGGCCGTCATCCGCGGCCTCGAAGGCCTCGGCATCTCAATCGACCCCGAACTCAACGACTTCAAGGGCCAGTTCCGCGAAATCACGGGCAAGGACTCGAAGGTGCGCGTCCTCGTCGTCCCGACGAACGAGGAGCTCGTCATCGCGCGCGACACGCGGGACATCGTGACGGGCCTGAAGAAGAATTAACGGAAAAATCCAAGGCCGGCGGGAGCGATTCCGCCGGCTTTTTCTCTGTTTTGCACAAATCCTTTTCCGGTTGACAGCGTCCAAGCTAGGGATTATTCTATCTACGATAGTTTCGATACGTTCGCGCCGATTTCATGACCGCCCGGCGGTTTTTCCCTTGGCGGTCATGTTTTCTGTCGGCACGCGAAATTACTATAAGCCTTAAGGCAGAATGGATGATTAGGCATGGATATTTTTGAAAAGTGCTACAAGTACACGGCGGCCGATGAAATCCGCGCGCAGGGCATCTACCCGTATTTCCACGCCCTCAACACCCGTCAGGACGTCGTCGTCATGATGGAGGGCAAGCGCCGGATCATGCTCGGCTCGAACAACTACCTGGGGCTGACTTCCAATCCCGAAATCATTGAAGCGGCGATCAAGGCCGTCGAGAAGTACGGGACGGGCTGCTCCGGCTCCCGCTACTTAAACGGCACGCTGGAAATGCACCTTGAGCTGGAGGCGGAGCTGGCCGACTTCCTCGGGCGCGAGGCCTGCATGATTTTCTCCACGGGCTTCCAGTCCAACCTCGGCATTATCAGCGCCATCGTCGGCCGCAGCGACTATGTGATATGCGACCGCGAAAACCACGCCAGCATTTACGACGGCTGCCGCCTCTCCTTCGGCAAAATGGTGCGCTACCGCCACAGCGACATGGACGACCTCGAGCGCGTCCTCGCGTCGGTGCCGGAAACGGCTGGCAAGCTCATCGTGACGGACGGCGTGTTCAGCATGGGCGGCGACATCGCCAAGCTCCCCGAAATCGTGGAACTGGCGAAAAAGTACGGCGCCCGCGTCATGGTGGACGACGCCCACGCCCTCGGCGTCATCGGCAAGGGCGGCCGCGGCACGGCCAGCTACTTCGGGCTGGAGGACCAGGTGGACATCATCATGGGCACGTTCAGCAAATCGCTCGCCAGCCTCGGCGGCTTTATGGTAGCCGACGCGAAGGTCGTCGACTACGTGCGGCACAATTCGCGCCCGTTCATCTTCTCCGCGTCCATGACGCCGGCAAGCTGTGCCTCGGCTCTGGCCGCCCTGCGCTACCTGCGCCGCCACCCCGAAATCGTCACGCGCCTGCAGGAGATTTCGGCGTACGCGCGCAACGGCCTGATTAAGAGAGGCCTGAAAATCCGCGTCTCCGAGACGCCGATTATCCCCATCTTTACATACGACGTCATCAACACCCTCGTCAAAAACAAAGAGCTGTACGAAGCCGGCGTGTACGTCAACCCCGTCCTGCCGCCCGCCGCTCCGACGGACGGCTGCATGCTGCGCACAAGCTACATGGCCACGCATACGGAGGACATTCTCGACGAAGCCATGGACATCATCGCCAGGGTGTTGGTGAACTGATATGCAGAAGGTCTGTCTCGTCACGGGCGGCAGCCGCGGCATCGGCGCCGCGGTGTGCCGGGCGCTTCTGAATCGAGGATGCAAGGTCTACGCGCTCAGCCGCAGCGGGACGGGGCCGGACGGGGCCCATCACCTCGTGGGGGATGTGACCGACCCCGAGTCCGTTGAAAAGGCGATGGCGCAAATCGCCGCGCGGGAAGGGCGGCTGGACGTGCTCGTGTGCAACGCGGGGACGGTCATCTCCGGCGCCGTGGAATATATCCCGAGCGAGGCGATAAGGCGCCTGATGGCGCTCAACTTTGAGGGGACGGTCAACTGCGTGCGCACGGCCATCCCCATCATGCGCGCCTCGGGCGGCGGGCGCATCGTCTGCATCGCGTCGATGGCGGCGGCTTTTCCCGTCGCGTTTCACACGTACTACTCGGCCTCGAAGGCGGCGGTGGCCGCTTTCGCGTCGGCGCTGCACAACGAAGTGCGCCCCTTCAACATCGGCGTGTGCGCCGTTTTGCCCGGCGATACGAAGACAAACCCCATCCGGGAGAAATTCAACGAGGGCGACACGCTCTACGGCGGGCGCATCAGCAAGGGCGTGGCCGCCATGGAGCGCGACGAGCAAAACGGCATGGACCCGGAAAAAGTCGGCCGCGCCATCGCGCGCATCGCGCTGAAAAAGCGCGTAAAGCCCTCCTACGCCATCGGGGCCGTGTCGAAAGCGCAGCTGTTTTTCAAGCGGTTTGTGCCGGAGTCCTTCGTCGCCTTCGTCATGCGCCGTCTTTACGCGTAAAAGGCGCATGATCCGGGCGCTGTTTTGGCAAAATAAAGCGGGCGGTCTCGCCCGCTTTTCAATTTCGAGGAATTTCACCGCATATATTGACAATTGCCGCCGGGGATGGTAAACTGTCAGGGCCGCTTTGAATGGGCGCGGCTTTATGCCGCACCAAGCGAGCGCCTAAAGCGCTCCGCCCCCGAGAGCGAGTCTTGTTTATACGAGGTGAAAAAGAAAATGACTTATGCCGTCATCGAAACGGGCGGAAAGCAGTACCGCGTCACAGAGGGCGACGTGATTTACGTCGAAAAGCTCGGCGCGGAAGCGGAGCAGTCCGTCACGTTCGACAAAGTTCTCGCCGTCGTCTCAGACGGGAAGGCCACCGTCGGCAAGCCGCTCGTTGAGGGCGCCGCCGTCACGGGCACCGTTCTGAAAAACGGCCGTGCGCGGAAGATTATCGTCTTCAAGATGCGCCCGAAGAAGAACTACCGCAGAAAGCAGGGCCACAGGCAGCCCTACTCGAAAGTCAGAATCGACAAGATCTCCGTCTGAGATCTTTCCTGAAAAGCCTTAAACTGGAGGTGTAAGCAGTATGGCTCATAAAAAAGGCGTCGGCTCTACGAAAAACGGGCGCGACAGTCAGTCAAAGCGCCTCGGGCCCAAGCGCGCGGACGGCCAGTTCGTCCTCGCGGGCAACATCCTCGTCCGCCAGCGCGGCACGAAAATCCACCCCGGCGTAAACGTCGGGCGCGGCAGCGACGATACGCTCTTCGCCCTGAAAGACGGCATCGTCCGCTTCGAACCCCTCGACCGCAACCGCAAGCGCGTTTCGGTTTACGAGAAGGTCGCCCAGTAGAATCGAACATAAAGCCAAAAACCGGCGCCCCGAAGCGCCGGTTTTTCGTTTCCCGCGCGCGGCGAAATTTGCCTACTTGCGCTCAAGGCCCGACGCCCTTATAATACTCTCAAGGAGGGTAACATCATGTCCATCAAGATCACGTCCGACAGCATCTGCGACCTGCTTAAGGAGCAGCTTGATACATACAATATCGACTTGCTCCCCATCACCATCGTCAAGGACAACGTGCCGTACAAGGATGGTATCGACATCTTCCCGCAGGATGTCTTCGACTATGTGGAAAGCGGCGCCGGCATCTGCCACACCGTGGCGGCCAACGTCTCCGAATACGCGGAGTTTTTCAGCCAGCACGCCGACAAGCACGACGCCGTGATTCATTTTACTTTAAGCAGCAAAATGTCCAGCCTGTACCAGAACGCCTTGCTGGCCGCGCAGGATTTTAAGAATGTCTACGTCGTCGACTCGAAAAACCTCTCCACCGGCTCCGGCCACCTCGTTCTCGACGCCGCCATCATGGCCAAAAACGGCGCGAGCGCCGAGGAAATCGTCGAACGCAGCCGCGAAGCGGCGGACAAGGTCGAAGCCAGCTTCGTCATCGACTCCTTAAAGTACCTCCACAAGGGCGGCCGCTGCTCCGGCGTCGCCGCGCTCGGCGCGAACGTCCTCAAGCTCAAGCCCTGCATCGAGGTCATCGACGGGGCCATGACCGTGGGCAAGAAATACCGCGGCAACTTCGAAAAAGTCATCCTCGAGTACGTGCGCGACAGGCTGCAGGGCCGCGACGATGTCGACACGCGCCGCCTGTTCGTCACGCACCCGCCCCACGAGAAATTTAAGGAGATCGTCCCGGCCGTCATCGAAGAAGTGAAGAAATACAAAAACTTCGACGAAATCATCGAGACGCAGGCCGGCTGCACCATCTCCACACACTGCGGCCCCATCACGCTGGGCATCCTGTTCTACCGCAAGTGAGCCGTCGCGTCAGGCAGCCGCTGCAAACCGGTGCGCATCAGCCCGAAACCGGCAACAGACAAAACGCGGCGGTGCTGACGGAAAGCAGACTTTCTAAACCTCATAAATGAAAAGGCACGCGCCCTTTCCGATACCGGAAAGGGCGCGTTTTTTTATCCCTCGTACCCGCTGGGGTTGTTTTTCTGCCAGTTCCACGTATCGCGGCACATATCCTCCAGCGTTTTCTCCGCCTTCCAACCGAGAACGCGCTCGGCTTTGGAGGCGTCGGCCCAGTAGGCGGGCAGGTCGCCCTCGCGGCGCGGCAGGATGCGATACGGGATTTTCACGCCGCTGGCCCGCTCGAAGGCGCGCACCAGGTCGAGGACGCTGCTCCCCTGCCCCGACCCGAGGTTGAAAACCTCGACGCCCGTGTGCTCAAGGCTGTACTCAAGCGCCGCGACGTGCCCTTTGGCGAGGTCGACGACGTGGATATAGTCCCGCACGCCGGTGCCGTCTTTCGTGGGGTAGTCGTTTCCGAAGATGCCGAGACTCTCAAGCCGCCCCACCGCCACCTGCGCGATGTACGGCATGAGGTTGTTCGGAATCCCGCTCGGATTTTCGCCGATGCGCCCGCTCGGGTGGGCGCCGACGGGGTTAAAGTACCGCAGCAGCACCGCGCTCATCTCCGGGCGGGCCGCGGCGGCGTCCCTGATAATCTGCTCGCTCATGAGCTTCGTGGTGCCGTACGGGTTCGTACAGGGGCCCGTCTCCATGTCCTCCGTATACGGCAGCGCCTTCGGCACGCCGTAGACGGTGGCCGACGAGCTGAAGATGATGCGACTGACGCCAAACTCCTCCATCACCTCAAGGAGTGTGATGGTGGAGCCTAAGTTGTTGCGGTAATACATC
>JAAYMC010000117.1 GCA_012521555.1 Clostridiales bacterium | reverse complement strand
TATCTTGATTACTACAACAACCGCCGCAGCAAGGCAAAGCTAAAGGGCCTGCCGCCTGCTCTTCACAGGCAACAAGCCCTCTCGGTTGCGTAATTTAAAAATGTCTAACTTTTTGGGGTCACTTCAAGTCTTACGCGGCCGGTTTCGTTTTTTCTTTTTTTCTTTTTATAGAGAGCGGAGCATCTCCAGCTCGTCGTCGTTGACAAGCTTGTTGGGATCGACAATCAGCACGATCCCCGACGCCGTCCTGCCGACCTCGCGCACGAACCTGTTGCCCTGCGCGCCGGCAATTCCCTGTATGGAACTGATGTTCTCCTCCGGAAGCGTGATGACTTCAGAGACGCCGTCAACGATCAGCCCAACGAGGACCGTATCCACAACCGTCACAATCACGCACGTTCTGTCGTCGTGCGGGCGCGGCTCCATGCGAAACCGCAGCCTCACATCCATCAGCGGAATAATGTTGCCGCGCAGGTTGATGATGCCTCTGATATAGTCGGGCATTTCGGGCACTTCGGTATACTCCTGCATACCGATAATCTCGATGATATGGCTGATTTCAATGCCATACGTCTCCTTGCCCACGACAAACGTCATAAACATGTCTTTCTGCCCGTCGTTTAAGCTTGTTTCTGTAACCTCCGCCACCCCTGACCCTCCTTTTTTCGTCTAACGCGGTTCTCATTTAATATTTCGTCTTATTTTTATCCCACTTTAATATTAAATGGCACTATCTGAGGATTCAAGGCTTTTTTATCGAATTTTGACGTTTTCTGTCACTTTCCCTGATAAGGCAAGCCGCTTTTTCGCCTCGCGGAGCAAAGCCTCTCTCCTGTTCTCGAGCGTCTCGTTGATGACCATGTCGAGCAGCGCTTCGAGCGTCTCGCCGATTGCCGGCCCGCGCTCAAAGCCGAGGGCGATTAAGTCGTCCCCGCGTATATCAAGGCCGGATACCGTGTAGCAGAGGTTTTCCCGCTCGATTTTTTCGAGGATGTGGCGGGCCGCTTCGAGGTTTTTCAGGCGCTTTTCCAGGTGTTCGGGGTTCTGTCCGAGGGCGTCGGCCCTTTTGACCTCGAGCAGCAGCTGAAAGCGCCTTTTTCCAATCTTCCGCAGCCGCCGGCGGATGATTTTCACCGTCGGGTCGAAGGGGATGTCGTGGTACTTCACAAGCGCGTAGACGTCGTCAATCGTGTCGTTCTCGAATTTTAGGCGGCGGAGGATCTGCCGCGCCTTTTCGGCGCCGCGGTCCGGGTGCCCGTAAAAGTGGCCGACGCCTTTGTTGTCCATCGCAAAGCACTCCGGCTTTGAAATGTCGTGCAGCAGCATGGTCAGCCGCAAAACGGGCGTGCTTTCAACGGCTTCCACTGTCCTGAGCGTGTGCTCCCACACGTCGTAGACGTGGTAGGGGTTGTGCTGCTCAAAATCGAACATCGGCTCAATCTCCGGGATGAACACGGCGACAACGTCGCGAAACTCCCGGAGCACATCCGCCGCGCGCGGGCCTGCAAGCAGCTTTTTAAGCTCGGATTGTATCCGCTCGGCCGAGATATCGCGGAGCGTGTGCCGCAGCCTGTGCGCGGCCTGAGCCGTGCGCTCTTCGATGGTAAAGCCGAACACGGCCGCGATGCGCAGCGCGCGCAGGATGCGCAGCGCGTCTTCCGAAAAGCGCTCCTCCGGCTCGCCCACGCAGCGCAGCACCCCTTTTTCAAGGTCCTCGCGCCCGCCGAAGGGGTCGATAAGCCCGCGCCGGTCGTTATACGCCATGGCGTTGATGGTGAAATCGCGGCGGGCAAGGTCCTCCCTGAGGCTGCGGACGAAGGTCACGCTGTCGGGGCGGCGCCTGTCGGAATACGGCCCGTCGACGCGGAAGGTCGTAATCTCATACGTCTTGTCCTCCACGACGGCGGTGAGCGTGCCGTGCCTGGCGCCCGTCTCAAGCAGCTTATACCCCCGCAGGCACCGCTTCATCTCCATCGGCCGCGCGGAGGTGCAGATATCCCAGTCGTGAACGGCGCGCCCCAACAGGCTGTCGCGCACGCAGCC
>JAAYMC010000116.1 GCA_012521555.1 Clostridiales bacterium | reverse complement strand
CCCGCCGCGGGGGTGGTTTTTCTTTCGCTTAACGCCCCAGCCGCAAATAACCCTGGCTGTCGTAAAAGCTCTCCCATGGGGCCCGGAGAATCGCCTTGCCGTCGAAGAAATTGTCTTCGTCGGAACGGAGGATGCCGGCCGAATCGTAAAACAGCTCGCCGGGGTGCCGGACGATACCCTGATAGTCGATAAACGCCTCTCCCGGCATTCGTAATCGGCCTTCCCCGTCGTAATAGCTTTCTGAAGCTGAGTACATGACCGCCTCCAGTGAGATGGTAAATCTGCCATGATCATCTTATTCTCTTAAGCGTGGCATTATATAAAATATCAGACGTTTTGCCTCCTGTCAATGCCGCATGGCTGTCCTGAGCCTCCCGCGCGCAAAGCCGCGCCTTTCTATTATTTTTCCTTGACAGCGCGCGGATTTTGCGCTATGATGAACCGGTGTCAAGTATTATTGCTTAACAGGCGTGAGGAGGCGCGCTGCCATGACGCCCGACGATAAGCTCAAAATGACGCTGCTGTACGACTTTTACGGCGACCTGCTCACCGAAAAACAGCGCGCGTTTTACAATCTGCGCCACAACGAGGATTTCTCCCTCGCGGAAATCGCCGAGCAGGCGGGCATCTCGCGGCAGGGCGTGCACGACATCATCACCCGCGCGGAAAACATCCTCATTGAGACGGAGAAAAAAACCGGTCTTGTCCGCCGCTTTACGCAGCTTCAAAAGGACATCGACGCGGCCCTCGAACTCGTCTCAAAGCTGAAAGAGACCGCAACGGACGATACGTCCGCAACTTTACTCCGGCAGCTTACCGAACTTCTCGTCAACATGAAAGGTTAGGTGTCCCATGGCATTTGAAAGCTTATCTGAAAAGCTCGGCGCCGTATTCAAGAAGCTTCGCGGCAAAGGAAGATTGCACGAGGCCGACGTCAAGGAAGCCATGCGTGAAGTGCGCCTTGCGCTGCTCGAGGCGGACGTAAGCTACAAGGTCGTCAAGGACTTTATCAAGACCGTCACGGAGCGGGCCGTCGGCAAAGAAGTTTTGGAGAGCCTCACGCCCGCGCAGATGGTGATTAAAATCGTCAATGAGGAACTGACAAACCTCATGGGCACGACGAACGCGAAACTCACCATCGCCTCGAAACCGCCGACGGTGGTCATGCTCGTCGGCCTGCAGGGCTCCGGCAAGACGACGAACGGGGCCAAGCTTGCCGCCTACATGCGCAAGCAGTTCGGCAAGCGCCCGCTTCTGGTTGCGTGCGACATATACCGCCCCGCGGCCATCAAGCAGCTTGAAACCGTCGGCGCGCAGCTTGACATCCCCGTCTTCCAGATGGGGACCATCAATCCCGTCGACATCGCCAAAGCCGGCGTGGAGCACGCGAAAAAGCACGGCAACGACATGGTCTTTCTCGACACGGCCGGCCGCCTGCACATCGACGAGGCGCTGATGGATGAGCTCAAACAGATCAAAAGCGCCGTCAATCCCACGGAAATCCTCCTCGTCGTCGACGCGATGACGGGCCAGGACGCCGTGAACGTCGCCACCGCGTTTAACGACGCCCTCGGCATCGACGGCGTCCTGCTCACGAAGCTCGACGGCGACGCGCGCGGCGGCGCGGCCCTGTCCGTGCGCGCCGTGACGGGCAAGCCCATCAAATTCGTCGGCACCGGGGAAAAGCTCGACCAGATCGAGCCGTTCCACCCGGACCGCATGGCCTCCCGCATCCTCGGCATGGGCGACATCCTCACCCTCATTGAAAAGGCGGAGCGGAGCCTCGACGAGAAAAAGGCCCTTGAAATGGCGGAGAAGCTGGCGAAAAACCGCTTTACCCTCACCGACTACCTCGAGCAGATGAACCAGCTTAAATCCATGGGCTCCCTGTCCGATATCGCCGGCATGCTGCCGGGCATCGACGCGAAGGCCCTTGCCGGCGCCGCCATCGACGACAAGGCCCTGGCCCGCACCGAGGCGATCATCCTCTCCATGACGCCCGAGGAGCGCGAAAACCCCTCAATTCTCAACTCCAGTCGCAAAAAGCGCATCGCCGCCGGCAGCGGCACGCAGGTTGTGGACGTCAACCGGCTGCTCAAATCCTTCGAGATGATGCAGCAGCTGACGAAGAGCATGTCCAAAGGCCGCATGCCCGCCATGTTCGGCGGGATGAAGGGCTTCGGCAAGGGCAAAGGGCGAAAAGGGCTCTTCGGGTTTTAAGATTCCGGCAATCCTGTCTACACTACAAATGCAGTCAACTGCCTGACAACGGCGGAACTGAATAGAGAAATCTACACAATCGGAGGAAACGAACATGGTCAAAATCAGACTGCGCAGAATGGGCGCAAAGAAGAATCCCTATTACAGAATCATCGTCGCCGACTCCCGCTTCCCGCGCGACGGGCGCTTT
>JAAYMC010000115.1 GCA_012521555.1 Clostridiales bacterium | reverse complement strand
TATCTTGATTACTACAACAACCGCCGCAGCAAGGCAAAGCTAAAGGGCCTGCCGCCTGCTCTTCACAGGCAACAAGCCCTCTCGGTTGCGTAATTTAAAAATGTCTAACTTTTTGGGGTCACTTCAGACTACGCGGCCGGTTTTTTCGTTTTCTTGTGCGGCCTTGCGCGCCGCTTTCATGCCGGATATGCGGCATTTGCCTTATTGCGCGGGAGGCGCGCCGGCGAAGGCGCCGCGGCGCGAAAGCTACAGCACGCAGGAGAAGCCGCCGTCGACCTTGATGTCCGCGCCGTTTAGGTAGTCCGACGCTTTCGAGGCGAGGAACACGGCGGTGCCCATGAGGTCGTCAAGGTCGCCCCAGCGCCCGGCGGCGATGCGGTTTGTGATGTGCTGGTAGAACTCCGGGTCATCGCTGACGGCGCGGTTGACGTCCGTCTTGATAAAACCGGGGCATATCGCGTTGCACTGGATGTTGTACTGTCCCAGCTCGTTGGCCAGCACCCGCGTGATGCCGATGACGCCGTGCTTGGCCGTGACGTATGCGGGGCACTTGCGGTCGGCGGTGTAGGAGAGGGCCGAGCCGATGTTGATGATCTTGCCGCCGCCCTGGTCGCGCATGATGGGGGCCACGGCGTGGGAGAGGAAGTAGACGGTCTTCATGTTCAGCTCCACGACGCGGTCGTACTCCTCGTCGGGGAACTCGAAGAAGGGGGCGAAGTGGTTCGTGCCTGCGTTGTTGACGAGGATGTCAATCCGGCCGTACACTCGCATGCACTCGTCCACGACTTTCCGGATCATGGCCCGCTCGGTCAGGTCTCCCCGGATGAAGTGGACGCGCCGCCCTTCCGCCTCAATCAGGCGCCGGACGTCCTCCACGTTTTCCGTATAGTGCGGGATAAACAGGTTCGCCCCCGCCTTGGCGAAGGCCACGGCGTAGCCCATGCCGAGGCCCTGGTTTGCGCCCGTGACGATGGCGACTTTGCCCTTGAGGCTGAAATAATCCATGGAAAAAGCGGCGATCTTCTCAAGCGACGTCATTTTTTAGCCCTCCCTTTACAGAAGCCGCGGCGCTTTCAGGGCCGCGCTGATTTTCTCCGCGATGCCGAAGGGGTCAAGCCCGTAGTACTCGTAGACCTCGTCCGGGTCGCCGAGGACGGCAAACTCGTCCGGCAGGCCGATGCGCTTAAAGCGGCCTGAGAAGCCCGCCTCGAGGAGGAACTCCGCCACGGCGCCGCCGAGGCCGCCGTTAATCGAGTGCTCCTCGACGGTAAAGACGTTGCCCGTCTCCCGCGCGCATTTGAGGAGCATGTCCGTATCCATGGGCTTGACGGTGTGCATGTCGATGACGCGGGCGCGGATGCCGTATTTTTCCCGCAGCTGCTTGGCCGCCATCATGGACCAGTAAACGGGGGTGCCGGTGGAGACGATGGCGCAGTCGTCGCCGTCTAAGACCTCGATGGCCTTGCCGATTTCAAAGTCGTAGTCGTCGTCGGCGTAGACGTTCGGCGCGCCGCCCCGGTTGATGCGGATGACCATGGGGCCCTGATAGGTGTAAGACTGGCGGATGACCTTGCAGCACTGCCCCGCGTCGGCCGGGACGACGACGGTG
>JAAYMC010000114.1 GCA_012521555.1 Clostridiales bacterium | reverse complement strand
GATCGGGTGCGCCATGGCGGCGACAAGCTCAATGGTTTCACCGTTGTATTTGCTCTTGGCGAGGTATTCCTTGGCCTTCTCAATATTGTACTCGTAGGTGGGGACATCCGTGTTCTTAAACTCGGTCTTGTAGCCCCAGAAGTACTCCGCCGGCACGCCGTAGCCGTTTAACGTGATGTTGACGAAGTCTTCCCTGTTCATGGCGTGGGCGACGGCTTTTCTGAAGTTGATGTCAGCCAGTATCGGGTTTTTGAAGTTGAAGGCTATGAAGTTGGTGTTGTTCATGACGTAGGACTCCACGGCAAACCGCGGGTCATTCGTATACTTATCGACGAAGGCGCTGCCGATGCCGCAGAAGTCGAAATCGCCGTTTTCAAACATGATGTAGCGGGCGGTCTCCTCGGAGACGAACTTGAAGGTCATCGACTTCGTCACGGGGAGCTCGCCCCAGTAGTTGTCGTTGCGTTCCACGGTGACGTAGTCGTTGGAGACGAAGTCCGTCACCTTCCACGGACCGGTGCCGATCATTGGCCCTTTCTCAGGGTCTGCCTCGCAGGCTTTCCGGCTCGCGATGCCGGCGTACGGGACGGAGATGTCCGCGATGAAGTCGACGTTCGGGTTGTCGAGCGTGATCTTGACCTCGTAGTCGTTGACGACCTCGACGGATTCAACGTGGGCGTACTTGCTGGCCATGATGGCGCCCGGGGTCGCCTTCGATTTTTCGATGGTGAACTTTACGTCGTCGGCCGTGAAGGGCTCGCCGTTGTGGAACTTAACGCCTTCACGCAGCTTGAATGTAAAGGTCTTGTAGTCATCGGTGTGCCACTCCGTGGCCAGACCGGGAATAATCTCGTTATCGAGCGTCATGTCCACGAGGGAGTCGAAGACGCTGTGGCAGATAATGCCCACCTGGCTGCTGCCGAACGCGGGGTTGAACAGATCGATGACAGTGACCTTGTCGCCCAGGGCGACGTTGAGGTGCTCGTAGTATTCGACCTTTTCCTCAGTGGGGGGCGGCGTCTCGGAAATGCCTTTCGTCGGTGTCGGGGACTCATTGCCTTGAGTGGGCGGTGGGCTCGACTGCGTCTTTCCACCGCCGCATCCAGCAAGCAAAGCGATGGAAAGAGCAATGCAGAGAATAAGACTAATGCTGCGTCTTGACGGTTTCATAGCTTTTCCTCCTTAATTGTTTAATGATGGACTTTCCGTTTTTGCAATTTCATCTGCCGGAAGCCGCTTTAAGTGGAAGAGTAAAAACGGCGCCGTGACGGCAAATGAAATAAAATCCGAAACCGGACCGGCATACAACACCCCATCCAGCCCGTAAATCAGCGGCAGCGCAAACAGGGCCGGGACGAGCACAATGCCCTGCCTGAGCAGGCTGAGCAGGACGGAGTAGATCGGTTTGCCGATGGCCTGGAAAAAGCCGGCTCCCTGAACTTGGAGCGGCACCAGCGGGAGCAAAAACAAAAACGTGACCAAGGCTTTGCTGCTAAATGCGATGAGGTCGTGTTCATTAGATGCGAAAATGGACACGATTTCTTTTGTAAAAAGCCACAGAATGATGTACTCGGCGGCGAGGATTGCCGTCGTCGCGAAAATTCCTTTCCTGACCAGCTCCTTTATTCTCCGGTATTTTTTCGACCCGTAATTGTAGCCTATCAGCGCCTGCGAGCCCATGTTGACCGCCTGAACCGGCGTCGTCACGAACGTCTGCAGCGTTGTCACGATGCCCATGCCGGATATCGCCATATCCCCGCCGTACCGGCGGACGACGACGTTGAGCAGGATATTGACCATCCCCTGGCAAAACTGCACCGTAAACGGCGACAGGCCCAGATACAGGACTTTCAGCGCGTATTTCGCGTCAAACCGAAACACCAGTTTGTTTAATCTGAAGAAACCTTTGTTCTGAACAAAGTGGATAATAATCACAAGCGCGCAGGCAAGCTGCCCGAGAACCGTCGCCAGCGCGGCCCCCTTAAGCCCCCATCTGAAAGCCAGGATGAACAGACAGGCAAAGAGGATGTTGACGATCGGGCCGATGATCACGGAGAGCATCGCAAGGCCCGTCTTCCCCTCGACCCTTATGTAATTTGTCATCCCGATGGCTATCATCTGGAACACGCAGCCAAACAGCAGGATTCTCCCGTACTCCCTCGCGTAGGGGAGGACGTCGCTGCTGGCGCCCAGAGCGGTCAGGAGCCCGTCGATAAACACGTTGCCGAACGTCGTAATGAGGGCGGCGAGAGAGACAATCATCAGAAAGGACAGGTTGAGAATCCTGTTTGCCGTCTCCTTATCCCCTTCGCCGACCTTGATGGCCGCCAACGTGGAGCCGCCCATGCCCAGAAGAAAGCCGAACGACATCTGCAGCAGCGTGATGGGGAACACGACGCTGATGGCGGCAAGCCCGACTTTGCCGAGGTCGTTTCCGATAAAAGCCCGGGAGATGATGTTGTAGATGGCATTGGCGATGTACGACACGTAAACCGGCAGCGAGTATTCAAGCAGAAGCTTCGAGACGCCCGCTTCCCCTATTCTCCGCGTGGAATCGGCCTCCATCGTCATCGCCGCATCCGGGACAGAACCACCGACACGTTCAATATCCCCCCGCTCGGCGGCCTTCCGCCGGCCTCCCCCGCGGACGCGGAGGGAGGCCGGGCGAAGCCGTTTGTATCGGTTAAGCTTTTGGAGCTAAATCCGGGCGCTTACCAGTCGAGTCCAGCCTCGGCGCGGATTTTCTTCGCGATGGCCGACATCGTGCCGTACTTGTGGTCTTCGAGCTCGCGGACGAGTTCGGGGTCGGTGTTCTCCTGGCGCGGCAGCGGCACATCCTGCTCCTCGCAGAGAATCTTCTGGACGCGCTTGATGTTGACGTTGTGCGTCGTCGTCCCTTCCAGCACGCAGACGGCGGCGGCCACGCCGGCGGCCTGGCCGGTGCCCACGCACTGGGAAATCAGGGTGATGCCGTCGATTGTCACGTCGTCGGCCGAGAGATGGCGGCCGGGGCACAGCAGGTTTTCAATCTTCTTCGGCAGGATGCAGCGGTACGGCAGCTCGATGGGCGTGCCGTCGTTGGCCATCGGGACGACGGAGTGCCACGCGATGACGTCGTCGAACTTGTTGGCGCAGGCGATGTCCAGCCTCGTGTAGACGTACTCGCCGTCGAGGCGCTTGGAGCAGCGCGAGCCGAGCTGCGGCGCGATGTCGTACAGGTACGCGTTGCCGAGGAACTGCGGCATGTACTCGCGGCAGAATTTGATGATCCTGCGGATGGAGTTCCTCACGGTAAACTCTGTGTACTTGATGTCCTCGAGGTTGGCGCAGTCGAGGTTGGGCAGCCAGTTGTTGAACCACACGACGTCGTTGCGGTCCGTCGGGAAGAACGCGGTGGGATAGCCGGCCGTCTTGACCAGTTCCTTCTGGAAGGACTGCGCCAGTTCCGGATGGTCCGCCGCCCAGCGCTTAAAGCCTTCAAAGTCCACGCCGCCCATGCGCCACACGAGCGCCGTCTTGTCCCCGCGCGTGGCGGCCGAAGCCCTCTTGAAGAAGGGCGCGCCCGTCTGGCTGTAGAGGTCGCCGTCGCCGGTCGCGTCGATGACGACCTTGGCCATGACGACCTGACGGCCTTCCTTGCTCTCGAAAATTACGCCCTTGACCGTGTTGTTCTCAACAATCGGCTTGGTGCCCCAGGAGTGGAGCAGGACCTTGATCCGCGGCTCCTCCTGGATCATGGCGTCCATCTCGAGCTTGAGCTGGTTGGGCTCGTAATACGGCGCGCGGACGAGGTACTTGTCTTCCGAATCGAGGGATACGCAGCCGTGCACCATGGACCAGCGGTCAATCTTAATGGGCGTCTTTTCGCCCGCCTCGTCAAGCCGGGGGCTTATGTAGGAGCCGGGGGCGTTCTTGTCCAGGCGGGTGAACCACTCCTCCTGAAGACCGCGGACCATGGAGTATTTGCGCCACGTCAGCGCCGGGATCATGAGGACGTAACCGCCGGTCACGTCGCCGCCGAAATACCCGTAGCGCTCCATGAGGATGACCTTTTCGCAGCCGGCGCGCGCTGCGGCGATGGCCGCGCTGTGCCCGGCGGCGCCGCCGCCGACAACCAGCACGTCGCATTCGTCGTAGATGGGCAGAGTGTTCGCCGGTTCCAAGTACGTTTTCATAACTCACACCTTACTTTCTATGGATTTTTATTTTGAATTTCATTAAACGCTCATTCAAAGGATGTTCACATAGGTCAGGACAAAAGCTTCTTTTTCAGTTCGTCCGATTTCCCCGCTATGTACCCGTAAGCCATCTTCGCGATTCCCGCGGCGTTGCCCTCGTCGGTGTCGATATGCGCCAGGGCGCCTTCGTCCGGCGGGCCTCCCACGCGGACGACGGTGTCGTCGAAGATCAGCGTACGCTCCTCGCTTTCAATGACGAGCCAGACGACATCCCCGTCCTGGATATTGTGTCGCTCCGCCATGGCGGGGCTCATGTGGATGTGGCGCTTGGCGACGATGACGCCTTTGTCGAGCGTCACTTCGCCGACCGTGCCGACAATCTTGATGCCCGGCGTCCCCTCTATATCCTCCGACATCCGGATAATCCCCGGCACGCCGAGCGCCCGCGCGTCCGTCAGGGAAATCTCAAACTGGTTAAACTTCCGGCACGGGCCCATGACGGCGACGTTTTCAAACCGGCCCTTCGGCCCGACGACGGTCGCCCGCGTCGTGGATAAAAACTGCCGGCTTTCCGTCGGCTCGACGGGCTCGATAGGATGGTCTTTGCCGAAGAGGATGTCCACCGTCTCACGCGTCAAGTGAAGATGCCTTGCGGAAACGAGCACGGGGAATTTCTCTTTGGCGATTTCGTTTGCCATAAGCTCTCAACCCTTTCAGTTAATAAGCACGTAAGAAAACGCACATCGTTTACTAACATATATTTAAAAGTTGTGTGTCCTATACATTCTTCCGCCTGGTTGCCGGCCCTTACCCCTCCAAATCCTCAAACAGCTTTTTCTGGCGCACCTCGGCGTAATCGTTGACGGGCTCCTCGCCGCTGAGCACCCGTGTGATGCCGCCGGCGAGCGCCTCCATTTCCATCGACCCCGGCACGACAATCACCGGCGCGAGGTACTCGACGCGCTCTTTAATCATTCCGGTAAACATCGCCGAGTGCGCGATGCCGCCCGTGATAATGATGGCGTCCACCTTGCCATAGAGCACGGCGCCGAGGGAGGCGATGTCCTTGCTGACGTTGTACGCCATGGCCTCGTAGACGATTTTGGCCTTCTTGTCCCCTTCGCGGATCCTCTTTTCAACCTCGATGCAGCTGCTTGTCCCAAGGTGGCCGTACAGCCCGACGTCCTTTTTCAGGATGCGGTCAATTTCCTCTTTGGTGTTGTTCGGGTTGGAAAACAGCTCAATCAGGAACGCCGAGGGGATGCGCCCGGCGCGCTCGGGGGTAAAGCTCCCCTCTTCCGCGGAGTATGTGTCGATGATGATGCCGTCTTTATAGGCGAGCGTGCAAAAGCCCCCGCCCAGGTGCGTGACGATAAAGGCCGAGCGGTACGGGTCCCGCCCCAGCTGCTCGGCGACCTTCCGGGCGGTGGCCCGGCAGTTTAAGGTGTGGGACGCGATCCTCCGCCTGCACCCGGGAATGCCGGTGACGCACGCCACTTCCGGCACCTCGTCCGTCGGCACCACGTCGTAAAGGAAGGCTGGAACGTTGTATTTCTGCGACAGCTCGTTGCCGATCATCGTGGAGGCAAACAGCCCGATATGGCCGAGCGTGCCTTTTTTACAGTCCTCCGCGACCTGCGGCGTCAGCCGGTACGCCCCGTGCCGGTAGCTGCCCATCTTGCCGACGCCGCGGACGGCAAACGCGTCCATTTTGGCAAGGTCGATGTCGTTTTCTTCCACAAAATCCGTGACGACTTTTTTGTAAAAAGCGACGATGCTCTCGGGCGTCTTCAGGGCCCTGAGCTCTTTTGTGTCGTGCGGCACCTCCGCCTTTTTGACGATGGCGTCATTCAGGCAGTACGCCACTTTCGACGAGGTTGACCCCATGTTGATGACGAAAATGTTCCACTTTTTGCTCATGAACTCCTACCTCAAATACTCGTTTCTTTTTATCTTTTATCATTTAAAGCCCCTCGAACTCTTGTTGACAAATTTGAATGTGCTATGATATTTTCTGGAAGAGTGATAGAGGGAGCTGATACATTTGAAAAAGAAAAAGGCCGAAGACTATCTCGTCGAGCTCACCGATGCGGACAGGCAGATCTTGGCGTCCTACTGCACCTTGTGTGACTGCCTCGGCGCCTATCTCGGCAGCGCTTATGAAATTGTCGTGCACAGCCTCGGCGTCGGCGACAATTTTACTCTCAAAGTTGTCAACAACAAGTCCACGCGCGCGGTAAAAGTCAACGTCGACACGTCGTTCGTTCTGGCAATCGAGCAACTCCACGCGCGCATGGTCAACGGCGACCTGCCCGTCATCGTCTACTTTGGCTCGGGCAAAACGGGCACGGATATGTACAAATCCACGACCATCGGCATCATCGGCAGCGAAAACAGGCTCATCGGCATGCTTTGCATCAACTTCCAGCTCAACGCGCCGTTTATGGATATCATAAGCAGCCTCGCCCTGCCGAGCAATCTCGTGGCCGGCCACCTCCTGCTCAACAACCAGAACAACAACTACGGCTATGAGGCAACCCTCTACGAGACGATTCAGAACACGAGAGACGTCGTCATAAACAATCCCGAGATCCCGCAGAAGTTTAAGAGGAAGGAAATCATCCGCCGCCTCTACGAAGCCGGCGTTTTTGAAATCAAAAACGGCGTCGCGATCTGCGCCGAGGTTCTGGGCGTGACCATCACGACCATTTATATGCACATCAGGAACCTTGACGAGGCAAAAGCGTCGGGCGGCCGGACACGCTAGGCTTCTCCAGCGGCCGGGTCCTTTCGCTTTCAGCGGGAGAGCCCGGCTTTTGCATTTTATGCCAAAAAACGCGCCTGACTTGATTTTTTTGCAATCAAGCCGCGCGGGCTCTTTCCCCCGCGCCCTTTCTGTATGGCCAATTATACCATCTGGAGATTTTGTGTCAATGTTCAAATAACGGCAGATATTCCGAGACAAATGTTATCATTTTACCCATATTAGGCGGCCTTTTTTGGTTGTTTCCCCGGCAATTGCTACGGAAACCCCACGAACACGCGCGCGCCAAAATTTAGGATTTTTAAGTTTGCATCGGGCGCGAGGCGGTTGCCGCGTGTTTGCCGCGGGCAACCGCGCTTATGTAACCGGGTGCTTCCTCGCCCATTCGCGGCCGTACGAGGCGAGCTCGTCGAGGTAGATTTCGTTGTTCCACTTTCTAAAGCAGCGGCTGATGGGGATGGATGGGTAGAACCGGCCGGCGGGGCAGTAAGTGTCGATCGCGCGGCGGACTTCGGCCCTGATTTCTTCCTCCGTGATGTTTTCCACGTCGATGGCGGGGCCGTCGATGCCGCCGTTCATCGCGAGCTTTCCGTCCGTCACCTGCTGGATTTTCACGATATTGTTCTGCGGAATCACGCCCTGCCACACATCGATGCCCATCTCGACCATGTCGAGCACGATGGGCTCGCAGATGCAGTCGGCGTGGTGGACAAACATCATCCCGCACTCGTGGGCCGTTTTGACGATTTCCTTGTGCAGCGGCTTGATAATCTCCCGCCAGACGTCGGGGGGAAGGAAAAGGTTTTTCTTGTATCCCCAGTCGTCGTGATAGACGATGATGTCGGGCTGATAATACTTTGCCGCGAGCTTAATGCTCTCGATCTTAAAATCGGCGATGACGCGCAAAAGGGCGGCCATCTCCTCGGGGTATTCGAGGTAATTCATCAGCGCCTCTTGCATGCCCATGAGGTGGTGGCTGCGCTCAAACAGCCCGCGGGTGCTGAAAAAGGCGCAAAACTTCACGCTCCTGTCAATGCGCTTTGCCTGCTCCCGGGCCACGCTCCAGTCAAGGCCCGAAAGAGGCGGCACCTCAAGCTGCTCTTTCCACTTCGTAATATCCTTGATGACGGCGTTGCCGCTGTTGACCATGGGGTGGGCGCCGGGAGAGCCCGGGTCAAAACGAAAAACCGTCCCCCACGAGTCCCTGTGTTCGCGGCCGTCCTGCGGAATCCTGTCGCGCATGAAGACAGGGTCCTGCACGAATTCGAGCGCCTCCATGAAATCCCCGTAATACTCCGGCTGCTGGCGGTTAAACACTGCCATGGCGTTTTCTCTCGGTGTCATTT
>JAAYMC010000113.1 GCA_012521555.1 Clostridiales bacterium | reverse complement strand
CGATGATGTCCTGCGCGTTGAGCCCGCCCATAAAGATGACCTTGCGGCTAAAGTCGCGCGCCCAGCGCTCCAAGTCGTTGACCGGCTGCGCCGGGTCGAGGACGTCGACGCCCATGGCGATGATGTCGTCCACGATGCGGTCGATGCGCCCGCAGGAGTGCATGTTGAAGTAGACGCCGAGCTCGTGCGCGGCGTCCACGACGCGCTGGACGTGGGGCCTTATGTACTGCCGCCAGAAGTCGGGGCTGAAGAACAGGTCCTTCTGGCTGCCCCAGTCGTCCTGGAAGTGGATCATGTCCACGTCGTAGTACTTTTTGAGGTAGCGGATCTGCTCGATTTTAAAGTCGCACAGGCGGGAGAAAAAGGCCGAGCACGCCTCCGGCTCCATCAAAACGGCGCACAGCGCCTCCTCAAAGCCCATGAGGTCGTGCAGGCGCTCGAAGGGCCCCGACACGAGCATGGCGCACAGGATTTTCGTCGGGTCCTTTTCCGGCACGTCGCGCTTTGCGCACGCCTCCCAGTCAATCTCGGACAGGTCCGGCCACTTGATGACCGACTCCCACTCCGTAATGTCCTCCAGAACGTGCGGGTGCCCGACCGTGACGACGGGGCTTAAGGGCATCGACTCGTCCACCGACCAGTGCACGCCGAACCAGTCGTAGCCCCTTCGGCCTTCGGGCCGGTCTCTAAGGGCGCTTGGCACAATCATCTGCAAAAGCCCCGGCTGGTAAGGCACGAAATCCGGGTCCTCGCGGCGGATCATCCGAAGGAAATTCTCGCGTTCCGTAATCATAAAGCTCTCCCCTGCTTCCTTTTTCTTTCAGTATGAAGAGCGGCCGGGGCAAAGTCAAGGCGGCGTGGCGCGACGTTCTGTACAAAAATCGTACTGAAATATTGGAAGGCTCCCGCTTTATAGGCGGGAGCCTGCGTTTGAACGGAAATTCAGTTTATTTTCGCGTTCCCGGGGACGGATTTGCGCCGCGTGCCATGGGGTTTAGGGCAGCGTGTGGTTGCGCGGCATCGTCGTTTCATGCGCCGCGCCTGAGTATTATATTGCTTTCGCCGCTTTTGGGGCCTGAGAAGGCGGTGCGTTACGCCCCCGCCGTTTCGGCGGCTGCGCAATCCCGCGCGAATTTCGCGCCGAAGTCAAAGGCCTTTCGGCGCGCCTCGTCGTCCGGCGACCAGAGGGCTTTAAGCCCGTCGCCAAGGCGGGTAAAGCCGGCGTCGTCGAGCATGGCATTGAGGATACCCACGCCCTCGCCGCTCCAGCCGTGGCAGCCGAAGGCGGCGGCGTATTTGCCCTTGAACTTCATATCCTTCACAAGGTAGAGGAACCCCGCCATGGAGTGGAGGACGCCGCGCGCGTGCGTCGGGGAGCCGGCGAGGACGGCCTTCGAGCGGAACACTTCCGTCAAAACGTCGTTTTGGTCGCTCTTTGAGATGTTGTAGATCTTGACGACAACGTCTTTGTCCGCCGAGAGGATGCCCTCGGCAATGGCCTCGGCCAGGTGCCGCGTGCCGTTCCACATTGTGTCGTAGACGATGGTGATCTGGTTTTCCCTGTAGGCGCGGCACCACTGGGAGTACTTTTCGATGATTTGCGCAGGGTTGTCCCGCCAGAGGATGCCGTGGCTTGTGGCGATGACGTCGATGGGGAGGTTCATCGCGGCGATCTCGTCCAGCTTGCGGCGGATGAGGTCGGACAGGGGCGAGAGGATGTTCGCGTAGTACTTCATCGCCTCGTAGAGGAGTATTGACCGGTCCACCTCGTCGTTAAACAGCCCGGAGGCGGCGTAGTGCTGGCCGAAGGCGTCGTTTGAAAAGAGGATGTTGTCGCCGGTGAGGTACGTGGCCATGCTGTCCGGCCAGTGGATCATCGCCATCTCCACGAACACAAGCTCCTTGCCGTTTCCGACGGGGAGAGAGTCCCCCGTTTTGACGACGTGGAAGTCCCAGTCGGCCTGGTACTGCCCCTTGAGGGATTTGACGGCGTTGGCCGTGCAGTAGATGGGCGTATTCGGGATTCGCTTCATGAGAGCCGGGAGAGCGCCGCTGTGGTCCACCTCGCCGTGGTTGACGACGATAAAGTCGATTTTGTCGAGGACGCCCTCCGCTTCGAGATTGGCGACGAACTCCTCGGCGTACGGCGCCCAGACCGTGTCGATGAGGACGGTTTTCTCCTCCTCGACGAGGTAGGCGTTGTAGGAGGAGCCGTGCCCCGTGGACAGCTCGTTGCCGTGGAACCGCGCAGTTCCCAGTCGGTTTTGCCAACCCAGCTGACGTTTCCCTTGATCGGCCGTTTCATGCGTATCCGTCCTTTCTTTCGTTTATTTCGTGTTTGCCTCGGGGCCTGTTTTATGACCGCAGCGCGCGGAGCAGGTCGAAGAGGTCTTCATACACGGCGGCGCAGGGGTAGGGGGCAAAGTCCTCCTTGCCCGTTGTGCCCGTCGTGACGGCGGCGAAGGCGACGCCGGCGTTTAGGGCGGCCTCGGCGTCAATGACCGTGTCGCCGACGTAGATGGCGTCCTGCTCCGCCGCGCCGAGGTAATCCAGCGCCTTGCGGAGCGCCGCGGGGTGGGGCTTGTGGTGCTCGACGTCCTCGTAGCCGACGACGACGTCGACGAGGCGCTCAATATCGCGCCGGCGGAGGATGTCCATGATGCGAAAGCGCGGCTTCGTGGAGACGATGCCGGCCTTGTATCCGTTTTCTTTTAAGAATGAGAGCAGCTCCACGCAGCCGGGCAGGAGGCGGGTGTTGGGGGACATGATCGCGTCGGCCTTTTCCATGAAAAGCCGCATGAAGGTTTTGCCCAGCTCGGGGTCCGTTTCCCCCGTCACGAGCGCAAAGGCGTTCGGGAGCGTCATGCCGACGGTGCGGCGTATCACGTCTTCCTCAAGCGCCGGGTAGCCCATCTGCGTCAGAGCCGCGTTAAAGGAACCGACGATGCCGGCGGTGGCGTCGACGAGGGTATAGTCAAAGTCGAAAAGGTAAACGCTGTGCATGGTATCTCCTTCTTTCTCTGGCGCTTCAGGCGATGGTGCCGCCGCCGACGACGACGTCGCCGTCGTAAAACACAGCGGCTTGTCCCGGCGTGAGGGCGCGCTGCGGCGTGTCGAACCTCACGGTGATGCGCCCGTTTTCAGGCGGGTAAATCGTGGCGGGCGCCTCCTTCTGGCTGTACCGCGCCTTGACGCCAACCCGCATCGGCTCGGTGATTTCCGCGACGGAGATGAGGTTAAAGTCAATAACCTCCATCGTGTCGCTGTAGAGGTCCTCTTCGTCCCCGATGTAGACGGTGTTTGCTTCGGGGTCTTTCATCACGACGTATTTCGGCCGGTCGGAAGAGAGGCCGAGCCCGCGCCGCTGGCCGATGGTGTAGTGGATGATGCCCCGGTGCTCTCCGAGGACGTTGCCATTTAAGTCCTTGAACGGGCCGGGCTCGGAGCGCAGTCCGTAGACTTCCTCGAGGAACTTCGCGTAGTCCCCGTCCGGCACGAAGCAGATGTCCTGGCTGTCCGGCTTGCGCGCGTTGACAAGCCCGCGCTTTTCGGCCATCTCGCGCACCTGCGTTTTCGTGTAATCGCCGAGGGGGAGAAGCGTGCGCTCAAGCTGCTCCTGCGTGAGGGCGTAGAGGACGTACGTCTGGTCTTTTGACGTGTCCGCGGATTTTTTCAGCAGGTACCGCCCCTTCTCCTCGCTCCACTCGATGCGCGCGTAGTGGCCCGTCGCGATGCGGTCGTAACCGAGAAGGCGCGCGCGCTCCAGGAGCTTGTCGAACTTGATGAAGCGGTTGCAGTCGATGCAGGGGTTCGGCGTGCGCCCCGTCCTGTAGCTTTCGGCGAAGCGGTCGATGACCGACCGGTGGAACAGGTCGGAAAAGTTGAAGACGAGGTGGTCGATCCCCAGCTTGTAGCAGACGCTGCGGGCGTCCTCCACGTCGGCGAGGGAGCAGCACACGCGCGTTATGGTGTCGAGCCCAATGTCTTCGTTTGAAAAGAGCTTGAGCGTGGCGCCGATGACGTCGAACCCCCGCTCCATCAGAAGCGCCGCCGCGACGGAACTGTCCACGCCGCCGCTCATGGCGGCCATAACCTTGTTGTTCATTGCCGGCTCCTGTCAATAAGATGCACTGTATAGATTATCCTATTATTCTACAGTATACCCGCCCGACGTTCAAGTCCGGCATCTCTAGACGACCAAAATCAATCCGACGACCACAAGGCAAGCGCCGATGAGCGTCGAAAGAGACGGCCGCTCGCCGAGGAAGAGCACCGAGCACAAAATCGTGACGACGGGGGAGCAGGCCATGATGATCATGACGATGGAGGCGTTGCCGTCCTTGAGCGCGGCGTAATAGGCGAGGTCGCCGACGATCATCGCCATCAGCGCCTCAATGAGGATGAGAAGGACGGCGCGGGGCGGCGTGGCGCGCAGCTCCTGCATCCCGCCGGTGAGCATTGTCCATAAAAAAAGGACGCTTGCCGCGATAAAGGTGCGCAGGGAAAGCCCCGTGATGGGGCGAAGCCGCTCTAAGCCGCTTTTGGCGAAAAGGGGAGAGATTCCCCAGCAGATCATGCCGATGAGGGCGAGGAAGTAGACCATATCCGGCCTCCTTTGCGCGTTGTGGCCTGTCTTACTGTATGAAAAAAACAGCGCGTTTAGAAACGGGCCGGATAAATACTTTTACCCGCCGGAGAAATACTATAGCGGCAAGGAGAGGTGGAAAATGAGAAAAACCATCGCCCGCCGCGCCCTGCGCACGGCGCTGTGCCTCATGCTTGCGGCGGTTATCCTGCCGCACGCCCGCGCCGGCGCAGATTTTGACCCTTACATGACGGGCACGCTCCTGTCCGGCAAAGTCGACACGCTCCCGTGGGAAAAAGACGGCGATTTCCTTAAGGCGCAGCGGCAGTCCGGCTGCGGCCTGCTCATGGCGGCGTACAGAACCGTTTTGAAAGACCCGCTCCCCGGCGAGGAATACAACGTCCACCTCGCCGCCCGCTATATCTGCGGCACCGTTTTGCAGCCGGGCGAGGTGTTTTCCCAGAACAAAAGGGCGGGGCCCTACACCCCCGAGCGCGGGTACAAAAAGGGGCCGACGTACGCGGGGACAAAGTATATCGAGACGGACGGCGGCGGCGTGTGCAAGGTCGCCTCGACGCTCTATAACGTGGCCGTCATGGCCGACTTAAAAATCGTCGAGCGGCACAACCACGGCATGCCCGTCCCCTACGTCCCCTACGGGCAGGACGCCACGGTCAGCTACGGCGTGAAGGATTTTCGGTTCCAGAATGACACCGAGCACCCCATTCTGATATGGGCGAAGGGGTACGACAACGAGCTTTACATCGCCTTCTACGGGCGGACGACTCCGCCCGAGGTGCTCTGGAGCCACGAGGTGCTGGACGTGACAAAGGCGCCGGAAATCTACGTGGTGAGCAGGAGCCTTAAGCCCGGGGAAAAGCGCCTTGCCCACGAGGGGATGGACGGCGCCGTGGTGCGCACGCAGGTGACGCTGTTTTACCCCGACGGCACGAGCGTCATCAAGGACATGGGGCAAAAGACGTACAAGCCCCTGCCGTGGATCTATGAAGTAGGCCCCGAATAAACAAGGCGCTCAGGCAATCGGCCTGAGCGCTCTTTGTTTGGTCGAGAGTCGCGCCGCCGCGCTCGCGCGGGAAGTCAGACGTATCCGCCGAGGATGAGCAGCTCCTCGTTTTGCTGGTAAATCCGGTCAAACTGCGTCATGGGGATGGGGTTTGTGCCGCGCCCGGCTTCAACGGTAAAGCCCGGACGTGAGAAATCCTGGATGAACCAGTCCTTATACCCCGCCCACGAGGCCTCGTCGGGATTCGGGGAGACGGCGTAGCCGCTCACCCGCCCGAACAGCTCCGCGATGGGGCGGGACTCGGGCGGCTCGAGGTTGTTGAACGTGTAGTAGATGACCTCGCCCTGCGTGTGGTAGGCGATAACGAGGCGGAAGTCGTTGGCCCGCGTGAAGGCGGCCATGGCCTGCGTCTCCGGCTCGGAGAGCGGGGAAGGGCCGCCGTAGTCGCGCGGCCCGGGGCCGGTGATGCCCTGCTGCCGCTCCTCCTCCTTCTGGTTTTCCCATCCGGCGGGGTAGTTTAGGTTTAAGTCCGTGCCGCGGATGTTGGCTTTCCACACGCTTGGGAGAGGCAGCCCCGTGCGGTTCAGGCGCGCGGCCTCCGTGTACGCGGGGTTTGTGTAGTTCGGCCAGTAGGCGACGAGGTCCACGCCGTCGGGGTTGACCATCGGGACGATGGAAAAGCGCGTGCGGGAGAAAAGGTCGCGCATGTCGTAGTCGCCGAGGCGCGCGCCGGTGGCGTAGGCCTTCGAGGCCCGCTCGATGAATTTGAGGAGCACGGGCGTCGTGATGGACTCGTTGGCGTGGTGCGAGGCGTTGTAGGAGACGTGGTTGTCCCCGAAGCCCATCTGGACGAGCGTGAGGTCCTTGCCCATGACGCTTTTCCCGATGGAGCCGACCTCGAGGAACGGGTAGCGCGCTTTGAGCCCCCGGATGACGTTCTGCATGATTTCGTATGTATAGTCTATGTCGGAGAAGACGAGGTCGTACCCGAAGGGGACGACGATGCGGCGGGCGACGGCGATGTAGTCCGGGTCGATGCCGGGGTTGGCCGTGACGATGGCGTCCACGGTGGTGTAGTACCGCTGGGCGATTTTCCAGAGCGTGTCGCCCGGGCGGACGGTGTATGTAAAGAAGCCCAGAAGGAAGGGCTCCAGCGCCGCCCACGTCTGCGGGCCGACGACGCCGTCAATCGTAAGGCCGAACGCCGACTGAAACGCCACCACCGCCTGCCGCGTTTCCGGCCCGAACGTGCCGGTCACGCTTCCCGCGGAGTACCCGATGGTGTTGAGCACGGCCTGCAGGAGCTTCACGTCCGGGCCGGTCGAGCCGAGATATATGGTTTCCATAAAATCCCCCTTACTGCGTCTTTGACTTGAAAAAAGCCGTTCGTACCATTCTATTTAAGGGCGGGGGATTGTGTGGCTGTCCTTCCGGTTTTACGAGGTGAGGCTTGCCATCAGGTCGAACGTCTCGCGGTCGACGACGCCGTCGCTCTTAAGGCCGTGCGCCTTCTGGAAGGCGATGACGGCGTGCATCGTCCCGTTGCCGAAAACGCCGTCGGCCGTGCCGTCATAGAAGCCGAGCTGCCGGAGCATCGCCTGCACGCGGCGCACGTCGGAGCCGACCATGCCGTTTTTCAGCTCCCGGAAGGGCAGGGAGTTGTGGCGGATGTGGACGACGGTGCCGAGGGAGACGATTTTCTTCAGCTCCGCCACGTCCTCGTCCCGCATGCGGATGCAGCCGTGGGAGACGTTTTTCTGGCCGACGACCCACGGCGTCTTCGTCCCGTGGATGCCGTAGGTGCCCCACGGGACGTCCAGCCCGAGCCAGCTGCCGCCGAAGCCCTCGCCCCAGCTGGCGATGTTCACAATCGTCCATGTCCCGACGGGCGAGGGCGTCTCGGACTTGCCGCCCGATACGGGGTAGGTGGCGACGACGGAGCCGTCGAGGAATACGGTCATGCGGCGGGCGTCGAGGTCAATGAACAGGGCGCAGCCGTCTTCGGGTATGGCGAAGCTGATGCCGCCCGGGACGCTCTCTTTATCCGCCGCCAGGGCATATCCGGAAAGAACCAGCGCGGCAAGCGCCGCGGCGGCAAGGCGTGTTAAAAAGCGCGTCGTTTTAAGCACACGTCATCCCTCCGTTTAAGGGAAGATGGCCCGGAGCAAACCCTTGAGCCTGCTCGGGCGCGTCTTTTCCACGGACTCCGCCGCGAAGATGGGGCGTGAGGCGAGCACCACGCCGTCGAGCGTGAAGACGATTTCGCCGAGCTGCTGCCCTTCCGTCACGGAAGCGTAGTAAAACGGGCGCAGCTGGATGTGCTGCCGCACGCGCGAAATCTCCTGCTCCCGAAGGGAGGCTTCGAGGTTTTCCGCGTCGAACGAGCAGCGGATGGAGTCCTTTACGCCGCCGATGACGGGCACGCGGATGTCGGGCTTTGCCCGAAGGAGCTTGACGCGTTTTAAGACGGAAAAGCCGTAGTTGAGCAGGGCGGCGTGATCGTTCCAGTCGTCGGGGCCGCGGAGCGTGGCCGCGACGAGCGTCACGCCGCCGCGCCGCGCGCAGGAGACGAGGCAGCGGCCGCTTTTTTTCGTAAAGCCCGTTTTGATGCCGATGGCCCCCTCGTACTGCCGGAGCAGGGCGTTGTGGTTGACAAGCCGCCGCCCGTTTTCGATGCCGTTGTAAGGCACGCGCTTTTCCCACGTCGAGACGATGTCGGCAAAATCCGCGTTTTTCATCGCGTGGGCGCCAAGGCGCGCCAGGTCCAGCGCCGTTGTGTAATGGGTCGGCCCGTCAAGGCCCGAGGGGTTGTCAAAGTGGGTGTTTTCGAGGCCGAGCTCCCTCGCCTTTTCGTTCATTTTCTCGGCGAAGGCCTCGATGGACCCTTCGAGCAGATAGGCGATCGTGTTGGCCGCGTCGTTTCCCGACTCGAGCATGAGGCCGTACACGAGGTCCCGCAGCGTGATGCGCTCGCCGGGGACAAGCCCCATGGACGAGCCCTCCACGCGCAGCGGCTCTTCGGGCACGACGAATTCCTCGTCGAGCCGGCCCGACTCGCAGGCGAGCAGGCCCGTCATAATCTTCGTCGTCGACGCCATCGGCAGCCGCTCGCTGACGTTCGCGCCCAGAATCAGCCGGCCCGTCTCCGCCTCGACGAGGGCGTACGCCTTCGCGGAGATCGCCCCGGCGGGCGCGCAGCAAAGGGCCGGCAGGATAGCCAGCGAAAGCAGCAGCGAGAGAGTGCGCTTTGCCATAATCCACCTACTTAAACTTAAGATTCTTGCCTCATACAGTTTGCGCCGCGCCCGTTTCTTTATGAAGCCAATAAATGTTAGGCGCCGCACGCCGCGCGCATGTTCGCCGCCTTTCCGCTCATAAGATGAAGCGGTAAAGGCGGGAGACAGGATGAGGCAAAAGGGATTCGGGCTTTTGCGCAGAAAGCCTTTCAGGCTGTTTTTTATAAGCCGGATACTCGTCGCGGCGGCCGCGTCCGCCCAGACGATCGCCGCGGCGCGGCTGCTGCTCGACGGCACGCAGTCGGGCCTTATGGCGGGGATGGGCGTGCTCATCGCGCCGCTGCCCGGCGTGCTTTTTTCGCTTGTCGCGGGGCGCGTCGGGGACAGCGCGCCGCCGAGGGGCCTGCTCGTTTTATATGACGCGCTGCGGGCGGGCCTGACGCTTTTGTTTTTCTTTTTCCGCGCGCCGCGGCAGGTGACGGCCGTCCTTCTCCTCATGAGCGTGACCGACGTGTTCACAAGCCCCGCCTCAAGCCGGATGCTCGCCGCCGCCGGACATGGCGCGATTTTGGAGGCCAACTCCCTGATGGCCGGCGCGACCGGCTTTGTCAGCCTCGTCATGCCGGTGCTGGCGGGCGCGATTGCCGGGGCCTTCGGCGCGGACGGCGCGTTTGCCGTAAGCGGCGCGCTGTACGCCCTGTCCGCCCTCTGCCTGTCCGCCTCTCCGGCCGCCCCCGCGCCGCGCCCGGCAAGGCCTAAACAGGGCGCGGGGGGCCTCAAGGGAGCCTTCCGGCTTATTCTCCGCCGGCGCGGCCTTCTCCGCGCCGTGTTGTCCCTGACGGCGCTTGACTTCGGGACGGCGTGCGTCAACCTCGCGTTTTACGCCTACGCCTTTGACGAGCTTGGGGTGTCGACGGCCTTCTGGGGGCTCATCCTCTCCGTCCTCTACGGGATGAACCTTGTGGCGATGGCGATTCTCATGCGCTTTAAGGAGCGTTTCCGCGCGCGCCCCGATGTGAAAGGCGCGCTGTTTCTGCCCGCCGTGGCGGCTGTGTGGAGCGTGTACAGCATTTCGCCCTCTCCCGCGGCGACCGTCCTGTGCGCCGCGGCGGAGGGGCTGGCCGCGTCGATGTGCACGGCGCTTTTTTCGACGGCGCTCCTCGACAAGGCGGGGTACGAGTTTGCCGCGCGCGTTGCGGGCGTGCGGGACGTGCTCTCCGCCGCCGCCAAGGCGGCCGGGGCCGCGCTCACGTTTGCGCTGATGCGGCGCGTGAAGGCGGGCTTTGTCTTTTCCATGAGCGCCGCGGTGCTGTTTGCGTTCTCGGCGCTCCTCGGCGTGTGGATGGCGCTTGGGCCGCGCGCGGCTGAAAAGAAAACAAAACGCCCCGCCGTCTAAACGGCGGGGCTTTCGTCTGCCCTGAAAAGCGAATCCGGCGTTTTGCGCTCGGTCTGCCGCAAAGGGCTGCCGGAAAACGACTGCCGGCTGACGCCGCATTATCCGGAGAAACGCTGAAAACGCGCTTAAGGGCCTGAGACGGCGCAAAGCTCCAAATAAAACCCCGCGTAGGTGATGCCGCTGTACGGGGCGAGCCAGACGGAAAGCAGCCACATCGAAAACTGGTAGTACACCAGAAGGCCGACAAACCGCCAGCCGAGAAAGGACAGGTCGAGCCTGAAGAGCTCCCGCCTCCGCCCGCGCATGAGGCGGTGCGACTGCCGCAGGCACGCAATCGCGCTCAGGCGGGGATTATCCAGCAGGACGTACTCGGCCTGCCTAAAGCCGTACCAGAGGTAGACGCCCGGCGCGATAAAAAATATAAGACCCAGAAGGACGAGGACGAGCTTAAGAAAAAACAAAAGAATGCTTTTAAAAAAGAGCGAAAGCCCGTCGAGAAAGCCCGACAGCCCGGGATTTACGCCGCGCGCGAGCCCCAGGCAAAAGCCCTTCAGGCAAAAGCGCGCCGCGATGCGGTACAGGACAAACGCCGCGATGAACGCAAGCGCGACGGGCCCTATCGGCTCGGCCATGGCAAGCGCGTCCTCCAGGCCCAGTTCCGGCGAGACGCTCAGGGCGTTCTGGAGCCTTGATATGAGCACGTCGTACCCGGTGAGGGCGTAGATGAGCGTGTCCGACAGGCCCGCAAAGCCCACGTACACAGCCCCGACGAGATAGGCGCTCGCCTTCCGATGCTGGAGGGTGTCTTTTGCCGATTTTTTCAGTCGAGCCCTGTCGATCATTGCGCCGCACCCTTTCGATTTGCCGTCGCTCCACAAAAAGTATGCCCTGCGCGCGCGCCGTTTTATAACGGGGCAGCTATTTTACTATAAGCCGGCCGCGCCATTTGTCGGAACTCACAAAAAGGCAGAAAAACAGGAAGGATTTGCATTTTGTTCTTGACACTGAAATCAAGAAATTGTATTATATAGAAACCAAAAGGAGATTACATACAATATATTGTGGTTTACGCCCGATATCGCAAATAGAGAGGTGTGCGCAATGGCGATCAAAGAGATAAAAAAGAGAGACGGCAGAATCGTGCCGTTTGACGTGGACAAAATCGCAAACGCCATCAGAAAGGCCTTTGATGCCACATACAAGCCCGACAGCGGCGACACGGCGGCCGCCCTTGCCAGGCAGGTGCAGTCCATTCTGGAACTGGAGGGTGTTGAGACGCCCGACGTCGAGCACATTCAGGACCTTGTCGAAAAAGTGCTGATGGAAAACGGCTTCGTGACGACGGCGAAGGCCTACATCCTCTACCGCGACCAGCGCAGCCGCGTCCGCCAGATGAAGTCGCGCCTGATGCAGTCGTTTGAGGAAATCACGTTTGCCGACGCGCGGGACAGCGACACAAAGCGCGAAAACGCCAATATCGACGGCGACACCCCCATGGGCGTGATGCTCAAGTACGGGTCCGAGGGGGCCAAGCAGTTTTACAAGATGTTCGTCCTCAACCCCGACCACGCGCGGGCCCATGAGGAGGGCGACATCCACATCCACGACCTCGACTTTTACGCCCTGACGACCACCTGCACGCAGATTGACATCATCAAGCTGTTCAAAAACGGCTTTTCCACCGGCCACGGCACGCTCCGCGAGCCGAACGACATCTCCTCCTACGCGGCGCTCGCGTGCATCGCCATCCAGTCCAACCAGAACGACCAGCACGGCGGCCAGAGCATCGTCAATTTCGACTACGGCATGGCCGAGGGCGTGCGCAAGACGTACGTGCGCCTGTACCGCCAGAACCTCGCCAAGGCCATCATGCTCCAGACGGGGCGTGAAGACATCGAGGACGAAATCCGCGGCATCATTGAGGAAATCCGCAAAAACACGGGGCTTCGCCCGACGCTGGAAAACAACGAGGAATACCTCGCCGCGGAGCTGCCGTATCTTGTGGAGCGCTACGGCCCGGAAGAGGACATGAAGCGCGCGCAGGAGGTGGCAAAGCACTTTGCCTACAAGGAGACGGACCGCGCCACGTACCAGGCGATGGAGGCCTTCATCCACAACCTCAACACCATGCACTCGCGCGCCGGCGCGCAGACGCCGTTTAGCACCATCAACTACGGCATGGACACCTCGCCCGAAGGCCGTATGGTCATGCGCAACGTCCTGCTCGCGACGGAGGCGGGGCTCGGCAACGGCGAGACGCCGATTTTCCCCATTCAGATTTTCCGCGTGAAGGAGGGCATAAACCTCAACCCCGGCGAGCCGAACTACGACCTGTTCAAGCTCGCCTGCCACTGCTCGGCCAAGCGCCTGTTCCCGAACTTCTCGTTCCAGGACGCGCCCTTTAACATCAAATACTACAAGCCGGGCTGCCCCGAGACGGAAATCGCCTACATGGGCTGCCGCACGCGCGTCATCGGCAACGTGTACGACCCCACCCGCGAGATTTCAAACGGCCGCGGCAACCTGTCCTTCACGTCGATCAACCTGCCGCGCCTTGCCATCCGCGCCAAGGGCGACATCGGCCGCTTCTTCGAGGACCTCGACGCGAAAATGTCGCTCGTCTTCGACCAGCTTCTCGAGCGGTTTGAAATCCAGTGCCGCAAGCACGTCTACAACTTCCCGTTCCTCATGGGGCAGGGCGTGTGGATCGACAGCGACAAGCTCTCGTGGAACGACGAAATCCGCGAAGTGCTGGGCCACGGCACGCTGTCCGTCGGCTTTATCGGCCTGGCCGAGACGCTCGTCGCCCTCATCGGCGAGCACCACGGCCAGAGCGAGCGGGCGCAGAACCTCGGCCTTGAAATCATCAGCCACATGCGCGCCCGCTGTGACGCGGAAAGCCAGAAGCGCAAGCTCAACTTCACGCTGCTGGCCACCCCGGCGGAAGGCCTCGCGGGCCGGTTCGTGAAGATTGACCGGCAGAAGTTCGGCGTCATCCCGGGCGTCACGGACAGGGAATACTACACCAACAGCTTCCACATCCCCGTCTACTTCCCGATTTCCGCCTTTGATAAAATCCGCCTCGAGGCGCCGTACCACGCTCTGACGAACGCCGGCCACATCAGCTACGTCGAGCTCGACGGCGACCCGCTCGACAACCTCGAGGCGTTCGAGAAGATTATCCGCTACATGCACAAGTGCGGCATCGGCTACGGCTCCATCAACCACCCCATCGACCGTGACCCGATCTGCGGCTTTACGGGCATCATCAAGGACGAGTGCCCGCACTGCGGCCGCCACGAAGGGGAAGAGTCCGTCTCCTTCGAGCGCATCCGCCGGATTACGGGATACCTCGTGGGGACCGTGGACCGCTTTAACAACGCCAAGCGGGCGGAGCTGGGCGACCGCGTCAAACACAACGTGGACTAACAGTCAAAAATCAGGTCAGCAATAGACTGAACGCAAATTCAAAACGAGGCGGAGGCGTTCTCCGCCTCGTTCCCACAGGGGGAAAGCATCATGCGCATCGCCGGAAAAATACAGGACTCCATCGTGGACGGGCCGGGACTGCGGTTTGTCGTCTTCACACAGGGCTGCCCGCACCGCTGCCCGGGCTGCCACAATCCCGACACGCACGATTTCGAGGGCGGGACGGAGGTTTCGACGCAGGAGGTTATTGGGGCCATGCTCTCCAACCCCCTCACAGACGGGGTGACGTTCTCCGGCGGCGAGCCGTTTTCACAGCCCGAAGCGTGCGCGGAAATCGCGCAGGCGGCCAGGGAACATGGCCTGAACGTCTGGGCCTATTCGGGCTGGACGTTCGAGGAGCTTTACGCGATGGATGACCCCGCCGTGCGCCGGTTTCTGGAGCTGACGGACGTCCTGGTGGACGGGCCGTTCATCCTCGAGCAGCGGAGCCTGAACATCAAGTGGCGCGGGAGCCGCAACCAGCGCCTCATCGACGTCCCCAAAAGCCTCAAGGCGGGCCGCGCGATCAAGTTGAACGAAGATTCAAAATAAAAGCAGCTTAAATAGCGCGGGAAAACGCGCGGCAGCGGCGGCGACACCGCGCCGCCCGCAAACGGCACAGGCGGCGCGCCCTGAGCCTTCGCGTGGAGTTTAACATCGAACTTGACACCACTCAAGAAAAATCTGTGACTTAAGAAGACGGCGATCTCTCCCGGACGCCGGACGAGAGTAAGGAAAACGGCTAAAAAATCAAAGCGACCAGCCGCGGCTGAAAAAGCCGCGGCTTTTTGTTTTCAAATTGGGACAGGGTCGGCACGATTGGAAAGGAAACGACAAACGCTTGTGCTAGGATAAGCTTAGGAAGCCGGCCAAGCTGTGTGGGGCAGGGGCGGGCTGTTTACGTTGAAAACGGATTTGTTTTTAGGTTCGCAGCTTGGCTGAAGGGGAGTGGCTTGATGACAGGGCGGGATTTATACGCCGCGCCGGAAGGGCGAATGTACAGGGTGGTGCGCGTGCCGGACGTGAAAATTTTAAGGAGCCTCGGCATTTTTCCGGGTGCGGTTGTGCTGAAGAAGAAGCGGTACCGGCTCGGCGGCCCTGTGCTCGTCGAGCTTGCGGCGCGGCAGATTGCCCTCGGCAAGGACGTGGCGCGAAGCATTCTGGTAAAGGAGGAGGCGTAAATGGGGCTCTCGACGGCGCCGGGCGGCCGCGTCCTTGAAAAAGCGGGAAAAATCCTCCTCGTCGGCCCGCCGAATGTGGGCAAGAGCGTGTTTTTCTCACGCCTGACGAACATCCACGTCATCAGCTCCAACTATACAGGCACGACGGTGTCCTTCATGGAAGGCACCTACAGGGCGGGGAAAGCGCGGTACACCATCGTCGACGTGCCCGGTACATACTCCCTGATGGCGACGTCCCCGGCGGAGGAGGTGGCCGTCTCCTTCCTGCGGGAGGGGCCCGACGCGGTGCTGTTTATCCTCAACGCCGCGGACCTTGAGGGGAGCGTCAAGCTCGCGCTGGAGGTGATGGCATACCAGGTGCCCATCGTCTTCGCGCTCAATCTCGTGGACGTGGCGGAGCGGAAGGGGATACATGTCAGCCATGCCGTGCTGGAGCGGGAGCTTGGCGCGCCGGTGATTCCGACCGTCGCCGTCAGGGGGCGGGGGATCGACGCGCTGCGGCGCGCGCTGGATGCGCTGCTGGAGAAAAAGCGCGCCGTCACGTCCTACTTTACGGGGCTGGAGGGCATCGTGGGATCGCAATCGGCCCTCTGGGAGCGGGCGCGGGCGATTGCGAAGAGGGCGGCATCGCGCGCCGACAGGCGGATAAGTTTCCTCGACCGGCTGGGCGAGGCGATGCTGCGCCCGTGGCCGGGCGTGCCGCTCGCGCTGCTTATTTTAGCGGCAAGCCTCGGCATCGTCGCCGGCGGCGGGGAGCTGCTGCGCAAAAAGCTCCTGTTGCCCCTTGTGAGCGGCACGATCGTGCCGTTTTTCGAGCGGTTTATTACATCACTGAATCTCCACCCGCTGCTGGAGAGCGTCCTCATCGGCAATTACGGCTTTTTCCGCATCGGGTTTGAGTGGATTGTGGCGCTTGTGATGCCGTACGTTTTGCTGTTTCAGGTGCAGTTTGCGTTTCTGGAGGACAGCGGCGTCCTCCCGCGCCTTGCCGTGCTGTTCGACGGCATCATGCGAAAGCTCGGCGTTCAGGGCGGGAGCCTCATTCAGATGTTCCTCGGCTTTGGCTGCGCCGTCCCGGCGATTATCGCCACCCGCGCGGCCACCACGAAGAAGGAGCGGCTCATGGTCACCGCCATGATCTGCTTTGCCATCCCCTGCACCTCCCAGACGGGCGCGCTCCTCACGCTCCTGACGGCGTATTCGCCGTGGCTCGTCGCCGCCGTCGCGGGGGTGGGGGCGGTGGTGCTCATCTGCGTGTCGGCCATATTGGGCAGGGCGATAAAGGGCAGGGTGGACCCGCTCGTTTTGGAGGTGCCGAACCTTCTCATGCCGGAGCCGCGGTCGTATTTCAAGAAGCTGCTCGCGCGGCTGCGCCAGTTTCTCGCGGAGGCGGAGGGGCCGATGCTCATCGCCGTCCTTTTCGCGGCGATTTTGTCCGAGTCGGGGCTCTTGGAGCGGGTCGGGCACGCGCTCCGGCCCATTGTCTCCGGGTGGCTGGGGCTGCCGGAGGGGGCGGTCATGTCGCTCATTTTAGGGATTATCCGCAGGGAGATGTCCGTCGCGCCGCTCATGGAGCTGCAGCTGACGGCGCGGCAGATGTTCGTCGGCGCGGTGGTCTCGCTCCTGTACCTGCCGTGCGTGTCCGTCTTCGGGATTATCGCCAAAGAGTTTAACGCGAAAATGGCCATCGTCATCTCGGCGAGCACGACGGCGACGGCGCTGCTCGTCGGCGGGGTGCTCAACCATCTCATCACGCTGTTTGAGCGGGTGTTTTAGTTTTTTGCCTGGTGCTGATAATCTGGTCCCCGAAAGAGCAGGATACTCCTGAATAACAAAAAGGGGATGCAGTATGAAGGCGGTTATCATTTACGGTTCACACCATCACGGGAGTACGAAAAAGCTTGCTCAAGCCATAACTGAGCGGTATGGCGTGGAGATATTTGACGCGGAAGCGGGGGAGGACGTAGACCTTGAGGCCTATGATCTCATCGGGTTTGCCTCGGGAATTGATTTCGGCGAGTTTTACCCTGCGGTGACGGCTTTCGCCGAGCGGCTTCCGGCAGGCAAGGCGGGTTTTGCCCTGTACACCTGCGCCAAGGACAATGCAAAATACGGCGAGCAAATCAGAGACATAGCCCAAAAGCGAGGGTGCGTTTACCTCGGGAAATACGGATGCAAAGGGTATAACACGTACGGCCCATGGAAAATCATCGGCGGCATGAATAAGAACCATCCCACAAGGGAGGAAATCGAAGGGGCTCTGCGGTTTTATCAAGGTCTCGCGGCGCAGATGGAAAACGGGCTCTCATAGACCGGATACAGGTTAGTAGAAGGAGCTGCATTTTGTGCGGCTCCGTTTTTTCGTGAAAGGTGCGTGATGTTGGCGTTTGAGAAGTAAAATGCGCGATAATATGCTACAATGAGGAAAAACGGCTTGGGTGAGACTTAATGCTGGAAAATATGGCCGAATTTTTCGACAGCCGCCTCGAGATCTACGACGACCACATGCGCACAAACATCGACGCGGCGGAGGAATTCTACCGCTTTACCGCCGGGCAGCTTCCCAAAACGCCCGGATGCCGCGTTCTCGACTTAGGGTGCGGGACGGGGCTTGAGCTGGAGTATTACTTCCCCCTCAACCCCACGGCAAAAGTGACGGGAATTGACCTTGCCCCCGGGATGCTCGGGCGGCTGAGGGAGAAGTTTTACGGGAAGGACATTGACCTCGTTTTGGGGTCGTATTTCGACGTCCCCTTCGCCGAGGGGCTGTACGACGCGGCGGTGTCGGTGGAGTCGCTCCACCACTTTACGGCGGAGGAGAAGTCGGCGCTGTATGAAAAGCTGCGCCGTGCGCTCAAGGACGGCGGGTACTTTATCCTGACGGATTACTTTGCCCTCTCCGGCGAGGAGGAAGCCGCCCGCAGGAGCGAGCTTGCCCGGCTCAAAAGAGAACAGGGGATCGCCGACGGCGCGCTTTACCACTTCGACACGCCGCTGACCGTGGCGCACGAGGCAGAGTGCCTTCGCGCGGCGGGGTTTGCCGCCGTGGAAGTCCTCAAAAGCTGGGGCGCGACGCATACTATCCGCGCAAGCCGGTAAAGCGCCGCGGGGCATAAACGCGGCGCGCCGTCCGATTATCTCGAGCATGCGCCGCGACAAGCAAAACACAGCGCGCCGTCCGGACAGCCCGGCCCCGCAGCCGCGCGGCGCGGGCAAAGCGCAACGCGCCGGCCCTGCCCGCCGATGCGGGAAATCCACCTTTAGACAAACAAAAAGAGCTGCACGAAAGTGCAGCTCTTTGTATGGCGGAGCGAACTATCTCTTCGAGAACTGGGGCGCGCGGCGGGCGGCTTTGAGGCCGTACTTTTTGCGTTCCTTCATGCGCGGGTCGCGCGTGAGCAGGCCGGCGGCCTTGAGAAGGGGACGGTAGGTGGCCTCGTCAACCTGAAGCAGCGCGCGGGCGATGCCGTGCCGGATGGCGCCGGCCTGGCCCGTCACACCGCCGCCCGTGACCTTGGCGACGACGTCGAACTTACCGAGGGTGTTCGTCACGTTGAAGGGCTGGCGGACAAGCACCTTGAGCGTCTCGAGGCCGAAGTAATCGTCGATATCGCGGCCGTTGATGGTGATGGCGCCGGTGCCGTTGTCATACAGATGAACTCTGGCGACGGAGGACTTTCTTCTGCCCGTTCCGTAGAAGTAAGGCTTTTTGCTCGTATACATCGTGTTCTTCCTCCCTTATTCCTGAGTCCACATTTCAGGTTTCTGCGCGGTGTGCTTGTGGGTCGGGCCTCTGTACACGCGCAGGCGCTTGAGCGCGTTGCGGTCGAGCGTGTTCTTGGCGAGCATGCCCTTGACGGCGAGCGTCATCGCCAGCTCCGGACGCTTTTCCATCAGGTGCTTGTACTGGATTTCCTTCAGGCCGCCGACCCAGCCGCTGTGACGGCGGTAGTACTTCTGGGTGAGCTTCTTGCCCGTCAGGACGGCTTTTTCGGCGTTGACGATGATGACGAAATCGCCGCAGTCGACGTTCGGCGTGTAAATCGGCTTGTGCTTGCCGCGGAGAATGGCGGCCGCCTTTGCGGCCGTCCGGCCGAGCGGCTTGCCGGCCGCGTCAAGGATATACCATTTGCGGGTAATGGTATCCTTTTTAGCGAGAGTCGTTGACATGATTCTATATCCCCCATTAAAACCACTGAGATTGTTTTGGCGTATCTCTGCGTGCGTGAAAACAGCGCCGAGGGCGCTCTACTTTTATAACACACCTTCGCGGGCGTGTCAACACACAAATCACAAAAAATTTATTTACCGCGCGGGATGCTCCCGCGTTCTCCGTTTTTCTCCGATTTGCTCCCGTTTCCTCAAAGTCAATTTTACTTTTCGCGGCGTCTGAAACGCGACGAGAGCGCCTTATCCGGCGCGCGTTGGGCGCGCGGCAAAATGCGAAGGCGCGCTCAAACGCCCCGCCGCTTTACGGCAGGGCGGGCTAATGTGCGCTTTCTGAGCGGGAAGCAAAGGGGCGCGCTTTCGGAGCGGACGCAAAAGCGCTCTTTTTCAGGCCGTTGAGCAGAGCAAGTTTCGCGGCGCAACGGCACGGAAAGGGCGGCGTATCGCAAAAACGCCGCGCTTAGGGCGCGGCGTGATGCGTCGGTTACGACCAGCGCCGGGCGGTGTCTGCGTCAAGCCCGAACTGGTCGAGGACTTTCATGGTGTGGGAGGCGACGATGTCGTCAATCGTCTGCGGGGCGTTGTAGAAGACGGGCATCGGCGGCACGATGGAAACGCCGAGCCGCGCGAGCCTGAGCATGTTCTCAAGGTGGATAGCCGACAGCGGCGTCTCCCGCGGGCACAGCACAAGCCGCCGCCGCTCCTTGAGCATGACGCCCGCGGCGCGGGAGATGAGGGTGTCGTCGTACCCGCAGGCGATGGAGGCGAGCGTTTTCATGCTGCAGGGGAGGATGACCATCCCGTCGGTCTTGAACGAGCCGCTGGAGACGGGCGCGGCGAGGTCGTCGTTGTCGTAGGCGAAGGACGCGAGGGCGGCAGCGTCCCGCGCGGTCAGGCCCGTTTCCGTCTCGAGCGTCTTTGCGCCCCAGCGGCTTATAATCAGGTGCGTTTCGACGCCGAGTCCCTTCAGCGTGCGCAAAAGGTGGACGGCGTAGGCCGCGCCCGTCGCGCCCGAGATGCCGACGATGAGTTTCATTGAGCTACCTCCTTCAGCCGCGCGCAAAGGGAGTCCAGCAGGCCGCGGCAGAGCGCAAGCGTCGTTTCGATTTCCTCTTTCGTGATGTTGTCCACGTGAATCCCGCACAAAACGGCGGCGTTCCCGTCAAAAACAGCGCGCAGGCGCTCCGTGAACATCTCGGTGACGTGGTATTCCTTGTGCCCGGCAAAGCGGACGGTCTGCGTGGCAAGCTCCTTCGACGCGCAGGAGACGGCGCCGAGGTGAGGTACTTCTCCGCCCGTGACGATAACGCAGAGGTCCCTTCCCATGAAAAGGGCGCGCAGCGCGACGGCGATGCGCCCTGCCTCAGCCGTAAGCACGATATCGGTGTCGTGAGCAGACATGCAATCCCTCCGGGAGCTAGTTTGTCAGATCGGCGTTGCCGCGCACGTCGATGACGTCTCCTAAAAAGGTGGGCTTCGGCTGAAGGACGCAAAAGAGCCAGTCCTTCGCGCGGGCGGCAAACTCGCGCGCGTCGCGGTAGCCCTGCCCGCTGTAGACGCGCAGGTCGGAGGAGACGCCCCACGCCTCGAGCCCCAGCGCGCGGGCGTTGTACACGGCGCGGTAGAGGTGGTACCCCTGCGTGACGATGACGACGCGCCGGACGTTGAACACGTCGCGGGCGCGGTACATGCTCTCGTAGGTGGAAAAGCCGGCGTGGTCGCGGAAAATGTCCGGCGAGGGGACGCCTTTGCCCACGGCGTAGTCTTTCATGACCTGCACTTCGTTATAGTGGACCTGGCTGTTGTCGCCGCTCATGAGGAGCCTGTCCGACACGCCGAGGCGGTACAGCTCGATGGCTCTCAGGAGCCTGTCCTCCAGCATCATGCTCGGGTAGCGGTTTGCGTAGACGCCCGCGCCGAGCACGAGGATGCAGTCGATATCGGAAAGCGCTTGCGCCTCGTCCGGCGTGAGGATAAAGTCGCAGCTTTTTAGGATGACGACGCGGTTGAGCACCGTCGCCGCGCTCATGGCGGTAAGGAACACGAGCACAAGGGCCGCAAAGGCGCGCTTTAGCCAGCGCAGTCTCTTTTTCTTTCTCATGACGCACCTTGACACGAGTTTGGCGTTTTAAGCCGCGCAAGAGAAAAGGCGGAGACACGGACACACCTGCCTCCGCCTACTTTTGGCGACAAACTTACTCGACTTTTGTTCCGCAGGATGTACAGAAGGCGGCGTTTTCCTCAAGCGGCTGGCCGCAGCGCGGGCACGCGCGCTGCGCGGCGGACTGCTCGGCGGCGGGGGCGGCAGCCGGCGCTGCCTGCTCGATCTTTCCGCCGCAGTTGGGGCAGAATTTCGCGCCGGTGGCGATGATTTTGCCGCAGTGCGGGCACTTGTCCTGCCCGCGGAGGATGCGCAGCTGGTCTTCAAGGCCCGCGATTTTATCGCACTGGGCTTTGATGCGGCCGACGATTTCGGCAAGCTCTTCGACCGGCGCGCCGCCGCAGGTCTCATAGTACTTCTGTCCGAGCTCTTTATAGAGGTCGTCGAGCTGGCGCTTTTCCGAGTCGATGGCGAGGCTGAGTTTCGTCGCTTCAGCGACTTCCTTCGTCTTCTTTACGGCTTCGGCGCCCGCCTGCGTGACTTTTTTGCTGATGGAGTCAAAAAAGGCCATATATGTACCGTCCTTTCCAATTGAGAGTTTGATAAGCTCTTCCAATACCTTGCCAATACATTACCATACTCTTTTATAAATTTCAATGAAACGGCGCGCGATTTGCCCTGTTTTTACCGCCCGTTTTCGCGTATAGCGCGTTTCCGCGCGGCAAACACTATGTCCGGAAGCTCGGACCGCCGGCAAGATGGCGCGGTGCGCGGACGTTTTCCGCAACATCCGCTCCTTGCGCGCGGCAGCTTCCAGGACGCTAAAGGTTTTCGTTCGCTTTTGGCGGAGACTGAACGGCAAAGCAAGCCGTCCGGCCTTGTCTGGCCGGGAAAACGCTTTGCCCGCATATCTTCGCGCAGCTTGACTGGAAAGACAGGGGTTTTCGCTTCGGAAACCCCTGTTCTTTCATGGGCGCGTCGCTTAATGTAAACCCTGGGCGCCGCGTCCGCAGCGTCAAAGCCCTTTGGTTTTTCATGCTCGCGTCACGCGGAGACAACCGGCGTTCGCCGCGATTCGACATATTTCGAGCGGTTTCGAAACTGAAATGGCTATAATTAAACAGTGAGCGCAGGCAAAAATGCCGCAAATCGGCGAAAACGCGCGAACAAGCGAGAAAAAAACCGGTAAACGGCTTTGAAGCGGAATAAACGGGTGAAACGCACGTTGACGCGTTCGGGCGCGCCGGCCATAAGGGGGTCGACATCAAATTGGAAGCATCAGACAGTAATCACTTGGCAGCAGAGAAATAGAAACAGATATGCAAAGGTGGGAAAACATCCATGGAGGCGAATGAATTTCAGGCTTTGGAACGGGCATTGGGAGACACGTCTATAGTTTTTCTGCTTCTTGCAAGCTTACAAGATAGCGGAGATAACGAAGCGCCTCAGCCTGCTTCTCTTTCGACAGAGAATTAAACAGCGCCAGGTTGAGCTTGGACTGCTCGTCGCTCCACTCCGGATCGGCGAGCTTTTCTTTTAAAAGGGCGGTGAGCTTTTCGAGGAGGGCCGTGTCGGCGCCCGGGGCGGGCAGCTCCGTCTCGGAGCCCGTGAGATACGAGACGGGCACGTTGAAATACCGCGCGATTTTGACGAGCTTGTCATACTTCGGAATGCTTCTGCCGCGCTTCCATTCGCTCAGCGAGCTTTGCGACATGCCGACTTCCTTCGCGAGCCGGTACGCCGTGATGCCGTGTTTTTTGAGCAGACTGTCCAATCGTTCGTACATATTTTTGCCGCCTTTTCCAAAAGTATAATTTTGTATTACCTTTTATTGACATAGTACGAAATTGTAGGTATACTTTGAAACGACTTCAAGGGGGAAAGAAAAGCGAAAAAAGCGAAAAGCGGGAGAAAAAATGCGCCAGTTGAGGCGGAAAGGAGGGAATCCGGGCGGATTGCGCACGCGCAAGGAAAAAGACACCTCCAGAAAGGTGCCGCACTGGACAGCAATACTATACTGCAACGTATGACGAATAGTCAACAACGAATTTGTAGCATAACGGTTTTGTAGTACGAAAGGGGAGGTTTTTATCACGCTTTTAGCGCAAAGCGGGCGGGAGACCGGCGCGGCGGGCGCCGTCGTGCCGACGGCGTGCAAGAGCGACTGCGTCTACTACAGCACGTACACGAAGACGTGCGACTTCACGCTCATCATGTACCGCACGCGCGGCTGCCCGCGCGACAGATGCATTCACTACAGGCCCGCGACGGACAAGGAGGGGAAGAAAACGTTGCGCGCGTACTCGGCGGAGGAGGGGTATTACCGCCCGAATTTCGAGCGCCCGCCGCGCAGGGCGGAGCCTTCTCTGGAGCCGCCGGAGACGGCGCGGTACATAACGGCCGGCTGCGGCCACGAGGTCTACGAGGGGGAGGAGCTGTTTGAATCGGATCAGGAAGGGACGTTCTGCCGCGAGTGCGTGGAGGAGATGATCCGGGAGATGCCGGTAAAGGAGCTGGCGGAGCTTGCCGGCTTTGCGTGCGTCGAGGTCATCTTCCCGTCCGGCGGCGAAGACGCGTGAGCCGCCTCGCGGCCTGTTTTAGCATGGATGGAGGGGAAAACATGAAAAAAGACACAAAAAAGCCGGCCCGAGGCCGGCGGGGTGATGTATGCCGAGAAAGAAGCTGAAGATTATACCGGGGAAAAAGCCGCCCAACTGCTTTGCCTTTTACATAGACAAGGGCGGCAGCCCGCGGTGCGACGCTCTGAGCGACGTTTTCTGCCTGAAAGAGCACACGCCCTGCGCGTTTCAGAAGACGCCGCAGGAGGCGATGGCGGCGCGCCGCGCCGCCGCGATCCGCATTGCCCGGATAGGGAAGCTTAAAACATGACGACAACGCGCGCCGCGCCGTTTCCCGGCCGGCGCGCGT
>JAAYMC010000112.1 GCA_012521555.1 Clostridiales bacterium | reverse complement strand
CGATTCGATCCGGATATACCCGTCCTCGCCCCGCCTGCACGTCCCCTCAAGGATTTGCAGGAACACCCCCGCCTTATCCATCCGTTCCTTTTGATTCTGATGGCTCTCCAGCCAGCGCTCCACCAGGTCTCCGAGCTCGTCCTGAATATCCATCTCGCCGCGCGAAGGGATATCTCCCATCCTGTCGGTAATCAGCCACCCTCGGTGCTTCCCGCGGAAAAAGATGTTTCGGACGGCGCACCGGATGCCCGAATCCGGGACTTCGAGCATGTATGTATGCGGGTTGCTGACGCGGATATCCTTCCTGCGGTTGATCGCCTTAATCGAGCCGAGCGTTATGATATTGCGGCTGAGCAGGGACTTCGTATCAGGGTTATCGTCGCCCCAGCGCTCAAAGCCCGCCTGGGCGAGAACATAAAACGACGCGTCGGCCACGCAGACGGCGCGCCCCAACACCGGCTGGCTCTCCCGCAGGATGTCGTCGAGCGTGCAGTCGTCCTTGATTTTGTCTTTTATTCTGTCGGCCCAGCTGTTGTAGTAATCAAACGCGTCGAGGATTCTGTTGAGCACCTCGTCGATGTCGCCCGTCTCAAGCAGCATGATGTCGTGCGCGTTGGCGCATATCACCCGCCCGCTGATCCCGTCGATAAAATCCTCCGCTTTGCCGACGTAAACCGTCGAGCGCTCCATTTGAAGGCCCTCCGCGTACAGCCGCGCGTTCCGAAGCGTCCGGCTCCCCTCCTTGATTTCGAGCCTCGGGCGGTATTCTCTCAGCCAGTCGGCGAGAATCCACATGCTCAGCCTCATCGTCCCACGCCCTTCGTACTTTAAATACAAACTTAAAACGCAAGCAATTTTCACGTTTAAGCATACCATACGATGTTTTCGCGCGCAACCGACTATATAATGAATACGAAATAAATTGCCAAATAAAGGAGGCTGCGCGACATGACTTCCGCTGAAAAGCTCGACAGGATGTTCAGGCTCGAAAAGCCAAGGGACCGGACTGAAATCCCCGTTTTCCCGCATATCATCACATGGTGCGGCAAGGTAGCCGGAATCACGCAGGCGGAGATGATGGCCGACCACAGAAAGTGGCTGCAGGCGATGGAAAAGTGCTTTGAGGCCATCGGAAAGCCGGACGCCACCATGCCCCTGCCGCCGGCCGACACCGTTTTCAGCATGGGCCTTCTCGCCCGGCTGCCCGGCCGTGAGCTGGGGGACGACGAGCTATACCAGTTCATTGAAAAAGACTGGTTTTCCGGCGAGGACGAATACGACCGGATACTGGAGACGGGCTGGCAGAATTACACCATCATGCACCAGTGCCGCGTCCAGCAGCCGCCCGTCACAAACCCGCAGGAGATTTTCGCGCGCTTCGGCGAGGTCGGGGCGCACGGCGCGGAGGCGGCCATGTTCTTTTTGCAGAGAGGCGTCGAGCCGATCACACACGCCTCCGCGGCGCCGGTGTTTGACACGCTGTCCCTGATGCACTCTCTGGAGCCCTTCCTGATGGATCTCGTCCTGATTCCCGGGAAGGTCATGGACGTCGTCAACGCGGCGACGCCTTCGGTGATTGAGCAGGCCGTCGGGATGCTCAGGCAAGCCCACGGGACGCGGATTGCCATCTGGGCGATGCGATCGAGCGCGACCTTCATTTCGCCCGCGATGTTTGAAGAGTACGCCTGGCCGCCGCTCAAAAAAATGATCGAGGCCTTCTGGGCCGCCGGCGCGGTCAGCGTGATCCATTGCGACGCCAACTGGCTGCCGATGCTGGGATACTTCCTGGAGCTTCCGAAGGGGTCCGTCCACTTTGAGCTCGACGGCGCCACGGATATTTTCAAAGCGTACGACATCGTCGGCGGCTGGCACTCCATGCGCGGCGACGTTCCGGCGGCCATGCTCGCCTACGGCACGCCGGATGAGGTGAGCGAATACTGCGAGAAGCTCGTCACGCAGCTGGGCATGAAAGGCGGCTTCATGCTCGGCTCGGGCTGCGAAGTGCCGCTGAATGCCAAGCTGGAAAACGTCAAGGCCTTGATGAACGCCGTAAAATAGCGTTTCAAGGGTCAGTCTTTCGCTCCAATACGTTCCGCCCTACATAAAGCTCCAAAGGAAAAGCCTTGAAATCGCGCGTTTCAAGGCTTTTCCATTGTACGTTGTTTTGTGAGCAGGCTCATGTAAGGTAATTCCTGCCTGATACCGGGAACGTTCATCAGAGCTAAAGCGTCAAAACGTATCATATAGGAAATGAGGCGATGAGGTGAAGAGGCGGCTTATCACCTTTCTGGCCTGCGTCGTGCTCTTAGCGGCGGTGCTTCCCGTTACCGCGTCGGCCGATATGGGGCCGAAACCGTCCGTCGTCATCGATTTCAGCGGGCTTTCTGGGCGGACGTATTATGTCACGCTCCTGTCCAGCACGAGCACGACGGGGCCGTTTAGCGCGCCGTCCATCGAAAAAAGCAGGCTCTATGACGATGAGCACGCAGACTACCCCATCTATCTTAAATTCCTCGAATACCGCGACGAAGACGGGTACTATTTCCTGCAGTATTTCGAGAACTGTTCGGAAACGCACCAGTTTAGGTGGACGTATTACCCGCCGTCCAATTTTAAGATCCTGATATACTTCCCCGACGGGGATTTTTACGCCGTCAGCGCGGAGACATACGACCGGTACGCTTTTCACAGTTATTTCAGCGTCACTTTGGCGGAACCGGATTTGTCAAAGCCCGCGCGGGGCGACGCGATCACCTTCAGCGCCGTGAAAAGCTACGATTACGGCGGCGAGATCGCGCCGTTTGCCGCGCGCGCCGCTTTGACGATAGCCGTCGAGCTGCTCATCGCCCTGCTGTTTGCATTCCGGCAGAAAAAGCAGCTTATTCTTATCGCCGCCGTCAATCTTGTCACGCAGGCAGGCCTGAACGCCGCGCTGTTTTATGCAGACTACAAGTACGGCGGGCTCGCTTTCGCCCTCGCCTTCTGCCTGCTTGAGCTGCTTGTCTTTATCGTTGAAGCCGTCCTGTACGCGCTCTTCCTGCAGAAGATAAGCCGCGCGCCCGTGCCGAAATGGAAAGCCGTGGTCTACGCCCTTGCCGCCAACGCGGCGTCCGTTTTGCTGGGACTGGGGCTTTCCAGAATCATCCCGAGTTTTTTCTAAACCTTCCCCCTGATGGAAATTGGCAAAAGAAAACGGCGAGCCCTGTGTGGCTCGCCGTTTGTATGCCCGAAAACCCCATATTGAAGCGCCGGTCAATCCCCAATCTCAAAGAACTTAATCACCAGCGCGCCGTTTTCGAAGTGCCCTTCGCCCCTAAACTGGTTGCAGTGCAGGTACGGGGCGAGCTTCTTGCTGTTCGTTAGAAATGTGGGGATTGTCTTAAACGGCATGCTCTGGCTTTCAAAATAGCCGTTGTTTTCGACGAAAACGCGGCAGGGCTCGCCGTCCTTGTCCACGCAGTCGAGCATATAGCGCGCCGACATGTGGCGGACGCCGTTCTGGTTGACCCTCTGCGTGTCCACGCCGCCCGGCAGGACCTTCCCATTCAGAAGCTCGCCCGTCACCGTCCCGGTAAAGGGAATCATGACGGCTTCGCCGGCGGGCCCTTTCAGGTGGGAGACGGCCTGTTGGTCGATTTCAACATGCACTTCAAAAATCAGCTTGTCGGCCATGATACAACCTCCTCGTCTTCATTCCGCGGCTTATCCTCCATCAAGTAGATTTTACCATTTTCCATGCCCGTGCTCAAACTCTTTTGGCGCCGATCAAAGGCAAACCTATCAGCTTAGAATAAGGCCTGCTGTCTTAATACAAAAGCCTTGAAACGAGGGGATTTCAAGGCTTTTTTACGCGGCTCTCAGCACCCCCGGGAGACGGAGTCCTTCTCAGATCCGGGCTCCCACGCCATGACGCAGTTTTTTTGGATTTTCGCCTTATAGAGCATATCGTCGGCCATTTTGAAAATGTCCTCGATGTTGTTTATAGCGCGCGCGCTGCCGCGCAGCGCCGCCACGCCGATGCTCACGGTAAAGCGGATTTCTTGCTTCCAGTAAACGACTTTCAGGCTTTCAATAATCGCGCGGACCTGTTCCGCCACCATTTTCGCTTCTTCCAGCGTCGCGTTCTTTAAGACGACGGCAAACTCCTCTCCCCCGATGCGCCCGGGAATATCGGTTTTCCTAAAACTGCTCCGTATGATATTCCCCATGTGGCGGATGACTTCGTCGCCCGCCGCGTGCCCGAACGTGTCGTTTATCGCCTTGAAATTGTCCACATCCATAATCAGCAAGGCCAGCTCTTCGCCGCTTTCCTTCGCGCTCTCAAGCTCCTTCTGGACAAGGCTCATAAACTCCGCCCGGTTGTTCAGGCCGCTCAGGGAGTCCGTCGTCGCGAGAATTTTGAGCTTTTCCTGAATTCTTCTCTCCTCCGTCACGTCGCGGATGGACTTGAGCATCTTCGTGCCCTTGTCGTCGGGTTCCCCCAGCGGCAGCGCGTCGACTTTGAAAAACCGCTCCTCCCCATCGATCGTCAGGGAAAAATCGCGGCTGTTTTCACTGCTGAAGATTTCGTACAGTTCCGGCTTCTGGTCTAATATCTGCTCGATGGGGCAGGTGGCCAGAGGGATGTTGAGCGTCTCAAAAAAATCCTTGGCGGCCTTGTTGTAGTCGATGATTCTCCTGCCCGGGCCCAAAACCACCATGCCCTCGTGGTTTTTCTCGAAAATCGTCTCGCGCGCGAGCGTCCGGATCTCCAGAAAATCGTACCGGACTATGCCAAGCCCGATCGTAAACAGCGAGACGGGCATAAACACAGCGGAGTAATCGACGCTCAGCTCGTTAAAGAAGATAAGCACAAGCGCGATGCCGGCAAGCGGCAAAAGCGAGGCCAGAAGGAAAATCGAGAAATGGGACCGCGTAAAGCTCACCTTGTTTTTCTGGTACGCGGCGGAATAGATGACGACGGTCGCAATCAGGCACAGCTTGGTGTAGAGGATGTTGAAATAATACCAGGGCCCCCACTCCACATACAGGCCGCGGTACCCAAGCGTCTCGTAAACCCCCATGTTTGTATAGAAGAAGTGGTGCCACGGATTGGTCAGCCGCAGGACAAAGGTGACGACGGGGATGACAAACAGCAAAATCTCAAGCCGGATTTTGAGAGAAGCGTCCACTTTCGTGTAGTAGATCGACACCAAAAGCCACAGGACGGGGCCGAAAGGCAGCCCAAGGTATTGTATCTGGTTCCAAAAAGCCATATCTTCCAGTTTGCCGCTGTTTATAATCATCAAATATCCAAACAGGTAAAGGCTCACGCAAAGCGCCATGGCGGAAAACGCCTTCAGGTAGTTGCTTCGGCCCTTTGAAAAGAAATAGGCGGCAAACAGCAGCGCCAATATCACCGCAAAAAACAGGTAGAGGCTCAGCAGCTTCATCATAGCAATTCCTTCCGTCAAAACGATAAGTCCCCGAAGAATTTACACATTGTAATTATACAGGCCAAGATAATAATTGCCAGGAAAATTTCCGTTATTCTTGCTTATTCCGCAATTTTTCACATTTTGCCGACAAAATCCGAGGCGTAATTTGCATTATGTCAACCGATTTTCGTGCCGGCATGCGCTTTTGTCTCATTTCTTACAACAAGTTGTAATAACATGCCGCCCGCTCCAAAAGAGTAACGCGCCGCTAAAAAACGCGAAAAAGCCTTGTAACGTACTGTTACAAGGCTTTTTGCCTGATGCCGTTTGCGCCGCGGGGTAAACCGTCAACACGGCCTACCCTTTGAGCTTTTCGATTTCTTCCTCCACTTCCTCGGCGCCTTCCGCGTAGAACTTCTCCTCATCGGGGGCAAGCTCCTTAAGCAGCCTTAAGAACTCGCCGGCATGCACCCTTTCCTCGTCGGCGATGTCCTTGAGCACCTCAATGGCAAGCTCGTTGTCAATGGATTCGGCAAGCTGCATGTACAGCTGGATGGCCTCGTACTCGGCGGCAATCATAAACCGGATGGCGCGGATGAGTTCCTCATGGGTGAGCTTGCGCTCTTTTGCCAGGCCGGAAAAAGCGTTCCCAAATTCAGGCATGCTGTCTCTCTCCTTTGTACTTATGATGATAATCTTATTTTACCACGTTTTGCCGGAAATGTTTAACGGTTTAAAAACTTATTTCCCACAGGCTGCCCGGGTCCGGCGCGCGCCTTAGGACTTCAGGCGTCCCGCTCCTTAAAAACCGTATCGCGTCCTCTTCGTCAAGCGGCCTGCTGATCAGGTAGCCCTGCACCTTGTCGCAGCCGTGCTTCCTGAGATACTGAAGCTGGCTTTCGTATTCGACGCCTTCGGCGATGGTAAACTGCCCGAGCTTGTGGGCGATGGAAATGATATCTCCGGTAATCGCACTGGCCCCGTCGGTGCTCAGCAGCCTGTCGATGAAATACTTGTCGATTTTCATGCAATCGACTGTGAGGCCCTTTTCCCGTGCCAGCGAGGAATGGCCTGTCCCGAAATCGTCTATGGCGATATACAGCCCCGCCTGACGCAGCTCCTTAAGGCTATTGTTGATGGCGTCGTAATCGGAAGCGAAGACCGACTCCGTTATCTCAAGGCAGAAGTTCCGCTCGTCCACCTGCGCGTCCCGGATAAGCTCAAGCAGCCTGCCTGTGAAATCGGGGCTGAGCAGCTGGATGACCGAGATGTTCACGGAGACGGTCACGTCGCTGTACCCGAGCGCCTTGAGCCGGCGCAGAAAGCGCAGGGCCTCTGCTATGACTTTTTCGCCAATCGGGAGGATGAGCTTTGTTTTCTCGGCGATGGGGATAAACTCCAGCGGTGACACGACGCCGAGCTCTTCCGTCTTAAGCCTGGAGAGCGCCTCAAAGCCGAACAGCGCGTTCGTCTTCAGATTGAAAATCGGCTGGTACTGCAAAAACAGCCTGTCCTGCGTCTCCTCGCCCGCCGCGATGGCGCCGAGCGCTTTGACGATATCCCGCTCGCGGTTGACCATGGCCTCCAGCTCTTCGTTGTAAAAGCAGACGTCAAAGTCCTTCCCGGCTGTGCTGATGGCCTTCTCGGACGCAATCAGGACTCTCCTCAGCAGCGTATCGGTATCGGGCGCGCTCTCGCCGGGCTCGATTTCGAGGATGCCGATTCCGCCGCCGATGCGTTCCATCGTAAACAGCTTCCCGAGCGTGTCGGCGACAGTGCTCCCGAACCGGGCAAGCTCGTCCTTGTCCCTGTAGCCGACGAGATAGAAGATAAACCGGTGCTCGCTGGCCTGGAAGAGCCGGCGGCTTTCTGTGCTGTACGCCTCGAGGACTTCCGCCGCCTTCTTAATGAGGTTTTGCGAATACTGGAACCCGTAATTGGACATGAGCACCTGAACCATGCTCAGGTTGATGCCGACGAGGGCCCTTTTCGCCCATTTTTTCGAGGCGGCGTCCCGCTCGAGCAGCGTCACGAGGTATTCGCGGTTGTACAGGCCCGTCCACCTGTCGTGCTCGTTGTTGTACTTTAAAGCGTTTTCAATCGCCTTCCGGTCGGATATGTCGAGGACGATGCCCTCGAGCGCCTCCACTTCGCCTTGTTCGTTGTAAATCCCCTGCCCCATCTCGAGGACCCATTTCTTCTCGCCCGCGGCCGTGATAATCTCGTACTCATGCTTAAACGGGCGCCTTTGCGCGAGAATGCGCTCCCACTCGGCCCACAGCGCGTCGCGGTATTCGGGGGGATGATGTCGTTATAGGACAGGTCCCTGTTGTGCAGCAGGCTCTCGGGGGGATACCCCGTCAGGCTCAGGCAGCCGTTGGAGACATACTGCATGGTCCAGTCGCGGTCGTAATTGCACCGGTACGCCAGCCCCGGCAGGTGCGAGAGCAAAACCGATTTGCTCCGCTCGCTCTCATGCAGCGCCCGCTCCATGCTTTTCCGCTCGGAGATGTCCTGAATGAGGCATATATGGCCGCACAGCTCCCCGTCCGGCATGGTAATTGGGTAGATAATCTTGTCCACCCAGACGACCGAGCCGTCGGGCCTTATATACCGCTTTTCTATGGAATACGAGTCAATCTGGCCCGATTGGAGCTTCTCAATGTGCCTGCGCTCTTCCTCAATGTCGTCCGGGTGCGTGATATCCTCCCAGCTTAAGTGCCGGAGCTCTTCCGCCGTTCTGCCCGTAATCTGCGCGTACATCCTGTTCATTTTGACGCTGCCTGCGCTGGGGCGGGCCGGATTGAAATGGTGGATGACGATGCCGATGGGGGCTTGGTTCATGATCATCTCGAACGTCATCACCTGTTCGCCCAGCTGCCGCTCAAGCGCCTGCTCGGCGCGCAGCAGGGCGATATGGACGTCAATCCGCGCCCTGAGCGAGTCCATCTGAATGGGCTTGCGGATATAGTCGACGGCGCCCATCTTCAGTCCCTTGATTTCGTTGTCCAGCTCGTTGTAATTGGTGAGGATAATCGTGCGCAGCCTGCTGTACCGCCTGCTCCTTTTCAGGGCTTCGAGCACCTGAAAGCCGTCCATTCGGGGCATATTCAGGTCGAGTATGAGCAGGTTGATCCCGTCGTGCTCCTCGAGAATGCGCATGGCTTCCAGACCGTCCTCGGCCGTGAGGATGCAGTAGTCGCTGAGCATCTGCTGGATGATCAGCCGGTCTGTCGCCGAGTCGTCAACCGCTAAAATCTTTATCTGCATCGTCAAGCCCCCTCTCTCCGTTTACTCCGCGAGTCTCTCCGATGTCTCCAGTTCCTTCAGCAGTTTTCTCAGCAGCGTTACGAACCTGTCCTTTAAGGGTAAAATGTCATCCCCCTTCCCGTTTTTCAGCGCTGTATACAGGGCCGCGGCCGTCTCGTGGAGGGCGCTCGCCCCGATGCTTCCGGAGCTGCTGGCGATTTTATGGACGATGTGCGCCGCGTCCGCGTATCTCCCTGCGCGGACGGCCTCCTCCAGCCTGTCGGGCGTTTCGCGGTTTTCGCCGAGGTATTCGCCGAGCACTTTGCGGTAGAGCTCTTCGTTTCCGCCCATGTTCCTAAGGCCCATCCCGCGGTCAAGAACGCTCCCGCCTGCCTTTTCGTGCCCGCTCTGGAGAAGGATTTCCTTTACCGTTTCAACAAAGCGCTCGGGATGAAACGGCTTGCTGATGTAGTGGTACATCCCGTACCGCTCGCATTTGTCCCGGACACCCAGCACGACGTCCGCCGTCATGGCGACGATGGGCACGTCGGGAGAAATCTCCCGGATCTTCTCCGCCGCTTCGTATCCGTCCATGACGGGCATGTGAAGGTCCATCAAAATCAGGTCAATGACATCCCTGTTTTCCTGATACAGCTTTACGGCTTCCTCCCCGTCGCCGGCGATGATGGTGCCGGCGCCCACCTGCTCAAGCAGGGACTTTGCGACGAGCTGGTTTGTCTTGTTGTCCTCCGCGAGCAGGACGGTGCGCGGCTTTTCAAGCTTTGCCGGCTCTTTCTCCCCCTTCTCCGCGCGCCGGGAACAGCCGGAGACGGCCTTGAGGTTGAAGAGGTCGAGGACGGCGTTGAGCAGGATGGAGGGGATAATCGGCTTGCCGATGCCCATATCAATCCCGTGCTCGGCCAGCTGGTTGAACAGGTCTTCCCGCATCATGGGCAGGAGCATCATGATCTTTGGCATCTTTATGATTTTGCCGCTCCGGCGCAGCGCATCCACGAACTGAAAGCCGCCTTTGGAGGGCGTCTCGTAGTCGACGATAAGCAGGTCAAACGGCCGCGCGAACGTCCTCTCCGCCGCTTCGAGGATGCTCACGGCGCTCGTCTCCGAGCTTGTCAGCTCGCATTGCATCCCGAAGCTGCACAGGTAGCTCTCAATAAGGTTCATGTTCGCGCCTGTTTTTTCCAGCACGAGCGCGCGCAGCTCCCTAAACTGCCTGGCGGACAGGGCTTTTTTATAGACGTCTTCCTTCTCCCTGTCGACCGGAAGGGCAAGGCTCACAATCACCGTCGTCCCCTCGCCGGACGTGCTGAACACCTTGATCTCGCCGCCCATCATGTCGACGAAGCTCTTGACGATGGCCAGCCCCAGCCCGGAGCCCCCGAAGCGCCGGGTGATGCTGCTGTCTCCCTGTTCAAACGGCTTGAACAGCTTTTCAATCTGTTCTTCCGTCATGCCGATGCCCGTGTCCCTGACGGTGAAGGAGATGTGGTATGTATCGCTTTCCTTCGCGATGAGCCGGATATCGAGGGACACTTCCCCCTCCTGCGTGAATTTCACGGCGTTGCTCAGGACGTTGAGCAGAATCTGCTCGATGCGCTTGGCGTCCCCGAAAAACCAGTTGGGGACGTCCGGGTCTTTCGACAGGCGGAAACCGATTTTCTGCTCGTTAATCCGGTACGAGACGATATTGACGACGTCCTGGATGAGCTGGTCCATGCTGAAAGAGGCCGTCTCAATCTGAACCTTGCCCGCCTCGATTTTCGAAAAGTCGAGGATGTCGTTGATGATGCTGAGCATGATGCTCGCCGCCTGCATAATCCGGTCGATATACATGCGCTGCGTCAGGGTGGTCTCCGTTTTTTTCAGCAGGTACGACATCCCCGTGATGGCGCTCAGCGGCGTGCGGATTTCGTGGGACATCCTCGCTAAAAACTTCGACTTAAACGCGTTGGCCTCCTCGGCCTCCCGCTTGGCTTTTTCAAGGTCGGCCTGGATTTCCTTTCTCCGGCGGATTTCCCTTCTCAGCCGCGCGATCCAGAAAAACGACACGATCAACACGGCGGCAACAGCCGCGCCGACGCCAAGCACGACGCGGAGAATCGGCCCGTAGTTGACGTCCGCCTCGAGCGCCACCCACCTGTTGCTGATGGCGAGCTTCTCGCTCTCGTCGATGGAAGCGAGCGCCTTGTTGATGATGCTGACAAGCTCCGGCCAGTCTTTCCGCACGGCAAAATGCAGGGAGTGGTGTTTTTCCGCCTCGAACGCCACAAAGCGGAGATTTGTCAGCCCGTTTGACCGGATCAGGTAATTCGTCGTGGCGAGGTTCCCGACAAACGCCCTCTCCTCGCCCGTCGCCACGGCGGTGAGCGCGGCCTCGACGGAATCGTAGAGGCTCAGGTTAATATGCTGGAAAGACAGCAGATAGCTGTGATGCGAGCTGTTTCGCTGGACGGCGACGGCCTGTCCCGCCAGGTCGCCGATGCCGGAAATGGTGTCGGTGTCGCGGGTGACGATGACGCGCTTGTAATAGTAATACGGTTCGGAAAAGAGGAAGCGCTGTTCCCTCTCGCTCGTTTTGCCGACGGCGGGCAAAACGTCGATTCCCCCATTGAGCGCCAAATCGTACGCCTCGGGCCACGTCAGGCCCCCCACGACCTCAAATTTCAGGCCTGTTTTTTCGCTGATGAGGGCGATGTAGTCCGCCGAAATTCCCTTGTACTCCCCGTTTTCGTCGATGAACTCAAACGGCACAAATCCCGGGTCGATGCCGACGCGGATGACGGGGTGCTTTTCCATGAACAGCAGCTCGACCTCGGTCCAGACGATGCCGTCGGCGGCGCCAAAGCCAGGCGGCGCGACAGCCGCCAGCAGGACAAGGGCAAGTATGGCGACGCAAAATCTCCCCGGCCTCATCTCCGTCTCCTTTCAACGCCGCTGCCGGATCTCCGGCCAAGTCCGCCCGGTATGATCAAACGATTCAGGTCACTTAAACTTTTCCAGCAAAATTTTCTTGCAACCAGTATGTCATATTTTGTCTAACCTGTCAATTAATGCTCGAATTATGATACATTCGGCCGCTTTTGGCGCGGGGATGCCCCCTCAAACTGACACATTAACGCGGTGAAACCTGTCTGTTTTTTGAATCAATGGTACAATAATCCAGCTTGCGGACGCTTTGCTCAGAGTGTCATCCTGGAAAACGTGATTCATGAGACGCGAAAAGGCCAGCCCTTTCGGGCTGGCCTTTACTGCAGTAATGTTAAAAACGTATCGCTTGCTACTTTCCGGCCATTTGCTCCGGCAGCAACTCGTCTTCCGGCTCATCCGGCAGCACGATGTGGGCCTTCCTGCGCTTGTGGCTGGCCAGGATGGTGATGCCCAGGATGAGGAGCAGCAGCAGCCCCTGGAAGGACTGGGAGTACTGCGTCTCCGAAAGGCCGATGAGCGCGAGGCCGTTGACGATAATCGTAATGGAAAAGCTCCCCAGAAGCACCTTGTAGAGCTTTGCTGAGTTGCCGCCCGTGACGAGGACGCCGCCGAGGAACACCGCCATGGCCACCTTCATCTCAAAGAAGACGCCCATCTGCTGGCTGGTGCCACCCACGGACGTGAGGGAAAACAGCGCGGCAAACCCGGCCATAAGCCCGGACAGCCCGAAGGCGATGATTTTCATGAGCGTCACCGGCACGCCGACGAACTCGGCCGTCGTCTCGTTCTCGCCGATGGCCTTGCAGTATTTGCCCACTCTGGTGTACTCGAAGACGTACCACATGACGGCCACGATGACGAGGAACGCGGGGTAGCGGATATAGGGCTGGCTGAAAACCCGCATGGAGTCGGGGATGTACTGCGTGCCGATGTTCGTCTGGATGAAGTTGACGATGCCGCGCACGCCGATGAGCATGGCAATCGACTGCATGAAGGAGGGCACCTTAAACTTCGCCACGACGACGCCGTTGAACAGCCCGATAATCAGCCCCACAAGGAGCGCCACGGGGATGAGCAGCGGCCCGCCGAATGCGTTGGCCGCCCACGTCGCGATAACGCCCGACAGCGCGAGGTTGACGCCGACGGACAGGTCGATGCTCCCCATCGCCACCACGAAGAGCACACCGCAGCCGGAGATGATGGTCATGACGGACTGGTCGAGCATCATGTTCAGGCTGAAGGGCGAGAGCATCCTGCCCTGGCTTGTAATCTCAAAGAAGGCGAATATAACGACAAACGCCGCAAACGGAACAATATCCTGCAGGCCGATGTTTCTCTTCTTCATATCATCACTCCTATGACGGATTGTTCCGTAAAGTCTTCGTCACGCCGGATTGTGGCCGTGACTTTGCCGCCCTTCATGACGATAAGCCGGTCCGCCATTCCGAGGACCTCCGTCAGCTCGTCGGATATGAGGATGGTGGCGATGCCCTTCTTCTTGGCTTCCTTCATCAGGGAGTAGATGTACGCCTTGACGCCCACGTCCACGCCGCGGGTGGGGCAGTCGAGCACCAGCACCTTCGGCTCCTTCACGAGCCAGCGGCCGAGGTTGACCTTCTGCTTGTTGCCGCCGGAGAGGGCGTCCATGGGCTGGTAGATGTCCGTGCATTTAACCCGCATTTCCTTAACCATGTCGGACGCGAGCTTTTTGAGCTTCCTCGGGGCCAGATACCCCACCTTCCCCTCCAGGCGGATCAGGGACGGGAGATTGAAGTTGTCGAGGATGCTCGCGTGAATCATGAGCGCCTCGTTGTCGCGATCCTTCGGAACGTAGGCCATATTGCTCTTGAGCGCAACCGTGGCCTTTTCGATTTTTATCCCGTCGGTGTTCAGGGTGACGCTGCCGCCCGAGGGCTTTAACAGGCCGTAGACGGCCTTGCCCACCGCGTGGATGCCGGAGTCGGACAGGCCGCAAAAGCCCAGGATTTCGCCTTCGTGCACGTCAAAAGAGACGTTCTCAAACTCGCCGGGGACGGTGAGGTCCTTCACGCTCAGGACGACCTTCTCCTGATAGTCCGGCTTCATGTCGGCGCGGTAGTACTCGCCGCTGATGTCGCGGCCGACCATCATGCGCTTAATCTCGTCCGGCGTCGTCTCCCTCGAGATTACGTCGCCGACGACGGCGCCGTCCCGCAGAACGGTGATGGTGTCGGTAATCTGGATGAGCTCCTCCACGTCGTGGGTGATGACGATGACGGAGCGGCCCATCTCCTTGAGCTTGTTGATGATTTCGTAGAGCTTGTTGCGGTTGTTGAGGGAGAGGGACTGGGTGATTTCGTCCAGCAGCAGAAGCTGCGGGTCCACGGAGAGGGCGCGCGCGAGCTCGATGATTTTGCGCGCCTCGATCATCATCCCATCCGTCAGCTTCCCGAGCGGGATCTTCGGCAGGCCCCATTTTTCAAAGACGGCCTCCGCGGCCTTGTTGAGCGCCTTGAGGCTGACGATGCCGTTTTTCGTAAACTGCCCCGTCCGCCCGAGGAAGACGTTCACGCCCGCCGGCAGGCTGCCGATGACGCCCAGCTCCTGCATGACCATCGCGATGCCGTGGTTGTTGGCGTCGACGGGGTTTTTGGGGTTGTAGGGCTCACCGTTTAGGAACATTTCGCCGGAGTCCCACGAGTAAAGTCCCGCAATCTGCGAAATGAGGGTGGACTTGCCGGAGCCGTTTTCCCCGATCAGCCCCTTGATTTCGCCTTTCTTTACGGTGAAGTTGATGTCCCGGTTGGCGTGGGTGGGGCCGAAGTACTTGTTGAGGCCGCGGACTTCGAGAATGTTTTCCGCGCTCATTTGACAACCCCCTTTATGCCGCGCTGCCCGAAGACGCCGAAGGCAATCAGGAAAGCGCCCAGGAAGGCCTCCTGCAGCGTGCCGGAGGGCACGCCCATAATGGTCAGCAGGTTAAACACAGCGTAGATGATGACGGCGCAGATCGGCACGGCGATGACGATGTTCAGGCGCTTTTGCATCACCTGCGCGAGCAGGACGATGGCAAGCGGCTGGAAGACCATGTTGATGCTCGTCAGGCCCGTTTTCACGAGCGTGCGGCCCGCGACGCTCTCCTGTACGATGGAAGCGATCCCGATGAAGATGCCGCAGATCAGGCCGACGCCGAGGAGCGTCTTGTTCACGTTGATGCCAAGCGCCTGCGCGACGTTTTTGTTGCCGCCCAGGGCGCGGATGTTCAGCCCGATCGTCGTCCTGTTGTAGATGAAATACGCCGCGGCCAGGCCCGCGAAAAGCAGGATGATGCTCCACGGCACCTGCCCCAGGATGCGCAGCCTCTTGTCCATTTCCGCGTAGATGAGGTCCGCCGTCGCGTCGCTGACTTTGAGGACGACGGCGATGGCCTCATAGACCATCGCGAGGCTGATACCGGCAATCCACGAGGGGATTTTCGTGTAGGCAAAGACGTTGAAGTTGATGAAAACAAGCAGCGTGCCGACGATAAGCCCGCCTAAAATCACGCCGGGATAGCCGTACCAGTTGCCGAAGATGCAGGTGGCAAACGACCCGAGCACCACTACCGCGCCGATGGACAGGTCCGTGTACCCGCAGGCAAACAGGAAGCACAGCCCCCACGCGACGAAGGAGGGCCAGACGATGTGGGAGATGATGACGAGAATATTTGTTAATTCAAGGAAACGGCCGCCCGTTAAGAAGTTGAAGACCACGGAGGCCGCCACAATCGCGGCAATCAGAATCAGCAGAAACACGAGCTGGCTCTGATGCTTTTCTTTTACAGGCACTTCGCTCTGTTGGCGTGTCTGCATAGGATGTTACCTCATTTTCTTCAGAAGATGGATGCGAAGAACTTCTCCCGAATATCCGGAACAGCCCTAAAAGCCCCGCCTTACGGCCGGGGCTTTATATGGGGCTGTTCCGGTCAAATGGCTATTTGCGGGTTTTCGCGCCATGCGCGCGTTTACTTCAGGCCGTGGGCATTGAGGAGGTCGTCCAGTGTCACGCCCTCGAGCAGCTCGGTGAAGTCCTTGTACGTGACATCCGGGTTGTACCGGTAGCAGAGGTTCTTGAGCATATCGTCGGTGAGCGGCTGGACGCCGTCCGTCGTGAAGATTTTCATATAGTCGTCGACGTTATCCTTGTCAACCTTGAAGGGGTGAACCTGCAGGTGCGGGGGCTTGCCGTTCTCGTCGAGAATCGGATGGCCGTCCAGGTAGTTCTGCAGCAGCGTCGGGGCAATCAGGGCGGGCAGGACGATGCCGTCGTTGCCGGCCTGGATGATGCCTTCCTTGATATACTCGGCCGAGGTCTTGTCAATGCAGGACATGTAGACCTTGATCTTGCCCTTCAGGCCCAGCTTGTCGATCGCGGAGAGGGAGCCGGGGATATAGTCGCCCACCATGGCGTACAGACAGTCGACGTCCTTGTAAGCCGAGAGCATGTCTTCCGCCTTCGTCGGGCACTCGGAAGCGTCGGTGCAGCGGGCCTCGTGGAGCACCTTGCCGCCGCCGGCCTCAAAGGCCTCTCTGAAGCCCTGCGAGCGCTGGTCCATGTTGTTGTCGCCGATGTTGCCGCCGATGATGACAGCCGTCTTGCAGCCGTCGGCCAGGGCCATCTGGGCGATTTCGCGGCCGTCGCGAACCATGTCAAGGTCGATGCAGCCGACATAGTAGGGGTTGTTTTCGATCAGCTTGTCGCGGTCCGGCTTCTCGCCGATGAAGGTGGCCAGCACGAAGGGGACCTTGGCGGTCTTGCAGATGTCGCCCATCTGCAGCAGGTTCGTCACGGCGGCAGCCGCCAAAACGATGCCGTCGACGCCGGCCGCGCAGAAGCTCTGGACGTTGGCGGTCTCTTTCTCAGCGGTGAAGTCGTCGCTGGCGCGCATGGTCGTGTTGCCAAACAGCTTGGTCGTGTACTCAGCCTTGTCGCCGAACGCGTCCAGGAGCGGCACGCCCGAACCCCAGGTGTTGACGCCAATCTTAAACGTCTTCGTCTCTCCGCCGGGCGCGGGACTCGGCTCCGTTTGCTTCTGTCCGCAACCCGTGGCGAACACGGCAAACGTCAGGGCTAAAGCCAAAATAAGCGCAATTTTTTTGGCAATACCTTTCGACATTTTCATTACCCTCCACTTGATTTGTAGTATAAAGATCTGCACATCAATACTATAACATCTCCGGCGGAAATACAATCTCCCCACTGTTTTTTTCATAACTTTCATATTCTGGAGCGAATTCCGGGCGGGGTTCTTTACACAGAATAGCAAAATTTTGACGCCCTTCCGGGAGCATATCCGGCCGCCGGAGGGGCAGGGCGCTCACTCTCTTTCGCAACATCCGGCAAGAGAGCCGGCCTTTTTGAAGGCCGGCTCTGTCAGATTTTGTCTTATTATTGGGACGGCAGTCAAATTCTATGTTCGGCGCGGGAGATGATGTCCGCCTGCATGGCCGGCGTCATGTCGACGAAGTAGGCGCTAAAGCCCGCGATGCGGACGACGAGGTTCTGGTAATCCTCCGGCTTCTCCTGCGCTTTCCGCAGCGTCTCGGCGTCCACGACGTTGTACTGGACTTCCATGCCGCCCTTTTCAAAGTACGTCTTCGTCATGTCGATGAGCTTGTCGACGCCGTCCTGCCCTCTCAGAGAGGTGGGGTGAATCTTGATGTTGAGGGCCATGCCGTCCATAAAGCGCGAGTGGTCGAACGTGGTGGCCGACGTGAACACGGCGGTCGGGCCGTTGACGTCCCTGCCCTGCGCGGGGCTGCACGCGTCGGCGATCGGCGTGCCCGCCTTGCGCCCGTCGGGCGTGGCCCACGTAATTTCGCCCTGCACGACGTGGTCGGACGCGCCGAACGTGCCGCACTTGTAGACCTTGCAGCGGTGCGTGGAGAACTTGCGCGAGATGTTGTAGTACAGGTCGAGCAGGTACTTCATCTCCACGTCGGCGTACGGGTCGCCGTTGCCGAAGTGCGGCACTTCGGTGAGGATTCTCTGGCGCAGCGGCTCGTAGCCCTCCCAGTTGGCCATGACGGCGTCGTACAGCTCGCGGGTGGTGCACAGCTTCTTGTCAAAGCACATGTACTTAATCGTCGTCAGGCTGTCGGCCGTAGTGGCAAGGCCGGTGGCCGTGCCGCCGTAGGAGTTGTACTTCGCGCCGCCTTCGGAGACGTCCTTGCCGCTCTCCATGCAGCCGTCGATGGAGATGGACAGGTTCGGGAACGGGAACAGGCGCGGGTATTCGTGCTCGGTGAGGTTGTTGAGCGTGGCCGACCACGTGAGCATCCACGTGGCGATTTTCTCAAAGGCCGCTTTGACTTCGTCCATGGACTTCATCTCGTAGAGATAGCCGGAGCGCAGCTTCTCGGGCACCGCGGCGCCGTTCATGGGGTTGACGCCGTTGTTGATGGCCATGAGCAGCGCGATGGCCCAGTAGATGCCGCTGTGGCCCATGGAGGAGCCGTTCGGGGCCGGGTAGTCGTTGCCGGAGCCGGTGATTTCCTGGCAGCCGATGAACGCGAAGTTGCGCGCGTCCTCAATCGTAAAGCCAAGCTCCTTGACAATCGCGGGGACGATGACCTCGTCGTTTTGCAGGAGCGGCAGGCCGCCGACGCGCATGGACGTGGCCATCGCGCACTCCCAGATTTCCTTCGGCGTGTTGCGGTTGATGCGCAGCGAGACCGTCGGCTCGTGCAGGTCAAGGCGCGCCATCGCCTCAAGCACCATGAAGGAGACGGGGTTTGTCGCGTCCTCGCCCGTCTCGGGGATGAGGCCGCCGATGGTGGTGTGCTGGCCGAGGTGGCCGATGCCGGCCGTCTGCGCCGTCTTGCCGAAGCCGCCGCCGTAGAAGGTGTTGATCTTGAGGAAGAAGGCGTCGACGAGCTCCTGCGCCTCGTCCATCGTGATGCGGCCTTCCTCGAGGTCTTTCTTCAGGTACGGCCACGTGTACTGGTCGAAGCGGCCGAGGCTGGTGACGCCCGGGTCGTTGTCCACCTTGAGGAAGACGTTGTACAGCATGACCTGCTGCAGCGCCTCCCAGAAGGTGCGCGCCGGGTTTTCGGCGATCCAGTCGAGGCCTTCGGCCATTCTCTCAAGCTCCGCTTTCCGCTCGGGCGTCTTGGCGACCGTGGCCATCTCGCGGGCGAGGGCGGCGTACCGGCGCGTGAGGGTGATGGCGCCGTCGCAGGCGACGGTCGCGGCCTTGTAGAACATGTACTTGCCCATTTCGTCGCCCATGACGTTGCCTTCGTGCGCGTCGAGCCAGTCCTGCGCCTGCTTGCGGATGGCGCCGTAGCCTTTCCTGAGGATGTTCTGGAAGCCGGGCGTGAGGTGTCCCGGGGGCAGGTGCAGCGGGAAGCCGCCGATTTTGCCGTAGTCGGAGGCCTGGAGCTTAAAGAAGTCGAGCGCGCCGTCCGGCAGCCAGTCCTGCGCCATGGGGCCGCCCGTCATGGCCGCCTGCTCTTTGGCAATCTCGCGCAGCGCTTTGAGGTCCTCCGGCGAAATCGCCAGCTTCTGGTGCGAGTAGAGCGGGTCGTCGTCCGGGGCGTGGTGCAGGCCGTCTTCCTCGATGGGCCATGTGTTTTCAATGTCCGCCATGAGCCACATCATGCCGTTGGCCGCGCCCCAGCTCTTGTTGCCCATGTCGCCCACGAAATAGTCGTCGTCCCGGATGTGGATGGGCATGTTGGAGATGACGTGGAGCGAAATGTAGGGCTTCTGGAGCATCGGCGGGTACTTGCAGTATTTCTTCATCGCTTCCAGCTTGATGCGCGCTTTTTCAGCGTCCGCCACAATGAGCCTGTTGCGGACGTCATGGCGCATCTTCTCAATGCGTTCCGTAACAGGTTTGAATGTATACATAACCGTCTTCCTTTCCCTAAAAGCTCTTTGCCCGCCGCTATTAAGCAGCGCTATGGCAGAATGCCGTAAACGGAGGGGGCTTTTCTTCTGAAAGCTATTATATCAGAGGAAAATGTCGATGTGAAATGCAATTCCATACTCATAATATAATATTTCAGTATGGATTGGAAGCGGCAGCGTTTGAACATTTTTCAGGCAAAACACGCCGGGTTCGGCAAAAATGATGACATTTCATACTCTTCCGGCGAAAACCTGG
>JAAYMC010000111.1 GCA_012521555.1 Clostridiales bacterium | reverse complement strand
GGCCGCTCGTCACAGGGCGGTAGTACCAGTCTTCCGAGTCATACCCGACGCTCTCCGCCCATTCCTTGCATATCAGGACGACGTCGGTGTTCTGGAACAGGAAGTGCTGCTGTTTCACCTTATACTGCACGGTGTATTCGTCAACGATTCCGTTTGCCCGCGTCCAGTCCACGTCGAGCTGGGAGTTGCTGAGCATGACCGGCACGGCCCACGGCTCGGCTAAACACAAGACGCTGTACAGGGCGTCTTCCGAAGTGGCATGTTTCCCGTTGGAGAAATAGATGTTCTCATACATTTTGCATGTCAGGATAAGTCCGTCTTCCGACCATTCCATGGATTCAAAGACGTCGGAGTAAAACTCACCTGTTGCAGGGTCCGTCCTGAACAGCCTGTCGAACACCAGGTCGTTGGCCAGGAAGTCATGGCCGAGCATCGCCGGGTTGAAGTGGCCGATAGAGGTGGTGGCGATGACGATCCGGTCAACGACGGGCTGGCCGCCGGAGGAATCCGGGGAGGAGCCCGGGGAGGCGCCCGGCGTGCTGCCGCCCGGGGTTGACGTGGCCGGCGGTTTTTCTCCGGATTTGCCGCATCCGGCAACCGCCGCAAGGAGCATGATGAGCGCGAGTGCAACGCAGAGAATTGACCTTAAGCTTTTCATTTTCCTTGACTCCATAACACCTCTTATCCTTTCATTTAAGTTTTTTAATTGCTAAAGTTTGTTAAAAACCTGTCTGGCTTCGCCCCCATACTAAAGCAAAAAACGCTTCCAAGTACAGTAACAGGAAATTGGATTTTCTTGAAAATCTGTTTTGAATTCACAGTTTTGCCACATCAAACGCGTATCAATTTGGTTATAATGACGAAAATTATAAAGCGCGCTACCTGACGCGTCTATAGGGTTCGCGTTCAAGGCCGCCGGCGCTTTTTCAGGCGGCCACGGCCTTCGCGGCAGGGCTACCCGCCGATTTGGGTGGGGATGCCCGTGGCTTCGAAGATGCGCCTGATTTCCTCGACGCGCTCGTCAGGAAGGCGTGGCGTTCCGGCCATTTTGTACGGCCTGCCGAGCTGCTCGTACTTCACGGCGCCGAAATCGTGGTACGGGATGAGGTCGATGCGCCTTACGCTCCCGACGCTCGCGATGAGCGCCGCCTCCTTTCGGAGCGTCTCGTCGTCGTCCGTGTGCCCGGGGACGAGGGGGAGCCTGATGATAATGTCCTTGCCGAGGGCGCCAAGGTGCCTGAGGGTGTCGTGAATGACTTCGTTGCTCACGCCGGTGTCCCGCCGGTGCCGCTCCGGGTCGAACCCCTTGAGGTCGAACAGCAGGAGGTCGGCCTGTTCGAGAACCTTCAGCGCCAGCGGGGAGACGGGATACCCGCACGTGTCGATGGCGACGTGGACGCCCGCCTCCTGCAGCTTTTTGACGAGCGCGTAAGTGAACTTGTCGCTCATGGTCGCCTCGCCGCCGCCGATTGTCACCCCGCCGCCGCTTCTGTCGTAATACGCTTTGTCCCGCATCAGCTCCTGAAATGCCCTTTCGACGGTGTACGCCTCGCCGAACATCGCAAGCGCTTTCGTCGGGCAAACCTCGGCGCATTTCCCGCAGTTTGTGCACCGCGCGCGGTCGACAACGGGGCCGCCGCTTTCAAGCGTCAGAGACTTGCAAAGGCCGCGGCACGCGCCGCACTGATTGCACTCGGACGGCGTCACGCCCAGTTCCGGATAAGGCTGCTGGCTTTCCGGATTGCAGCACCACTTGCAGCGCAGCGGACATCCTTTCAGGAAGATCGTCGTGCGAATACCCCAGCCGTCAACAAACGACCCTCTGGTAATCGTGAAGACGACCGCGGTGTATTCGTCTGCCGCCATCCGCTTATACCTCCTTAAATTCCGTCTTCAGGATGATGTCGTCCTGCACCTGCTTGCTCAGCTCGACGAAATACGCGCTGTAAGTGGCCACGCGGACGAGCAGGTCGCGGTAGTTGTGCGGCTCGGCCTGCGCTAAGCGCAGCGTCTCGGCGCTGAGGAAGTTGAACTGGACGTGGAAACCGCCCGTCTCGCAGTAGGTCCGGAGCATGAGCGCGAATTTGCGCAGCTTCTCCTCGCTGTCGACGGCGCCCGGGTTAAACCGCATGTTGAAAACGGAGCCGCCGGATATCGCTGTGTGGTCGAGCTTGGCGACGGAGCGCATGGAGGCCGTCGCGCCGCTTGTGTTTTTCCCCTGGCTGGGCGAGATGCCGCCCTCGGCCAGCGGCTTGCCCGCCAGGCGCCCGTCGGGCAGGGCGCCGACCTTGCTGCCCATGACGAAATTGCCCGTCCCCGCCATGGCGGCAAGCGTATGCTTCGTCCCGGCAATGCCTTCAAACCGGCTGAGAACGGAGGACGCAAACTCCAGGATGTCGCTTACAATGCTGTCGACGTAGTCGATGTCGTTGCCGAATTTCGGCGCGGCCAGCAGCGCGCCGCGGAGCACCTCGTACCCCTCGAAGTTGTTGTCCAGCGCGTCGATGAGCTCGGACATGGTAAATCTCTTTTCCTCAAAGACGAGCTTTTTAATCGCGGCGAGGGAATCGGCCACGTTCGGCACGCCCACCGCCCCGTGGGACTCCGTGGCGAACATCTTCGCCCCGACGTTGACAATGTCCAGCCCCGACTCGAAGCAGGCGGGCAGCATCGCCGAGTGAAGCGGCGCGGGCACGTTTTCGGCGTAGATGAGCCGGTCCGTGTTGCGGGACGAGACGGCTACGGAAAGGACATACTCCGCCTGTTTCTTAAACGCCTCCCAGATCTCGTCGTAAGACTTAAATTTCCGCGGGTTGCCGGTGCGCAGCCCGATCTGCTCGCCGGTGATGCGGCTTTTTCCGTCGTTGAGGGCCAGCTCCAGTATGTACGCGAAGTTGACGGCGCCGGCGGTGATGTCGAGAGAGCGCCCGGCGCTGGAGGGCGAGGCGCAGCCGAGCACGACGAAATCGCGCGCGTCTTCAAGGCTCTTGCCGTCGCGCATGAGCATGGCGATGGTCGTCTCGTCGCTGATGAACTTGATCTTCCCCTTCATTTCCACCGCGAGCCGGCACGCTTCCATCACAAACTCGTCGCTGTTTTCGCGGCTGATGCGCACGACGAACTCCTCGGCGGTCAGGCGGACGTTCCGCTCCGCCTCCATGAAGAGGTACGTCAGGGGGTTGACCGAATCGGTGCCGTCGCGTTTGACCCCGCCGATTGTGATGCTGGCAAGCGTCGGAAAGCCGCTTAAAAACTCCACGGTCTCGCTGCTCATCAGGCACGCAAGGTCGTTCATTTTAATGAGCAGCATCTCGAGCAGCTCGACGCACTGTTCCTCGGTGAGTACGCCGTTTTCAATGTCGCGCTTAAAATACGGGTATAAGTACTGGTCCGGACGGCCGAGGCTCACGCCCGGCGCGTACGCCTCGATGCGCAGCGCGATGTACAAAATTAAAATAGACTGCAGCGCCTCACGGAACGTCTCCGCCGGGTACTCCGGCACCTTTTCGCAGATGCGCGCGATCTCCATCAGCTCCGCCCGGCGCGCCGGATCCTTTTCATCCCGTGCCATGTCCGCCGCGAGGGCCGCATAGCGCTTTGAAAACGTGATGACGGCCTCCATCGCGATGACGGCGGCCCGCATCGCCGCGTATTTGCGCAGCTCGTCGGGCGACACGGGCAGCTTTTCAAGGTAGCTTTTCGCCTCGTTGATGATATCCCGCAGCCCGCGGGTGAGCATGCGGGGGTAGTCGACGGCGATGTGCCCGAAGTGCTGCCCGCTCATGGAGGAGGTGTGCGTCATGAAGATTTCCCCGTTGAGCCGGAGCACCGTGTCGTTCCATTCCTTGTTGACCTTATCCCACGTGCACTTGTCCTTCCAGTACGGCAGGTACTTTTGCATCTGCTCGCGCTCGTACCGGCCGATCGGCTGGCATCTGTCCCAGGACCGGGTGGACATGTTGTCCATTTCCCTCAGATACCACTCCCACTGGATCTCCGGGATGATAAACGACCCTCTGCGTTTGCTCGTGGTGTTCCCCACCAGAAGCTCGCCGTCATGGATGGCGACGGTCATATTCTCAAGGATGTGAGAGAGCGCCTTCGCGCGCCGGACAACGATGTTTTCGCCTTCCGTCTCCATGAAAGACTGCGTGAGGTACATCGCGCGCTCCACGCAGATTTCAGGCGTTTCCAAAACGGCCTGCCTGAGCTTTTTCACGCGGTCGCTCATTTCAAAGGTCTTTCTTGTTCCCATATCTCCATCACCTACCGATTTTTACATCCCGCTCAGCCCCGGCGACGTTACTGGAGCCTCAGGGCGGGCGGGTGGAATATTCTGGCATGTTTGTTTTCAGCATAGCACGGGCGGCGGGAGTATTAAAATGCACAGATTGGGGCGATTTTCCGCAAATCTGTTCATTGATAATGCTGCATATATCCTCTAAATTAACGTTGAGAGAATGTTGCAAGCGGCAGCCAATGCCAAAGATTCTGAGGAAAGGAAATGCGGTATGGATAAAAAAGGTTTTCCCGGAATCCCGGTGTACGATGAATCCAGCGCGCAGTTTAAGCTCGTCAAAGAGACGATGAACGACGGCACCGTTGTGGACGTCATCTACCGCAAGGGCGTCCCCGGCAAAACGCGGGAGGAGCTGGACGCCATGCGGGCAAGGGGCGAGCGCGTCCCCGACTTCTGCTACTGTCCCCCGCTCAACCCGCATACATACGAGGCGGCGCCCGGCATCCTCTGCAAGCAGGATGAGTGCATAACCCTGCGGGACGGCGTAAAAATCTACGCCGACATTTACCTTCCCAAAGACGCCCCGGGCCCCGTCCCCCTGATCGTCTCATGGTGGTTCAGCGGAAAACGCCAGGCGGAAGGCGCGGACGAATGGATCGTCCACGGCTGCCCGCCCGACACGGTGTCAAAACTGGCCAAGTTTGAGTCGGCCGACCCGGCGTACTGGTGCCGGCACGGCTACGCCGTCGCGAACGTCGACCCGCGCGGCGTCGGCAACTCGGAGGGCGACATCAGCAGCTTCGGCCTGCAGGACGGGCGTGACGGCTACGACTTCATCGAGTGGGCCGCAAAGCAGGACTGGTGCGACGGCAACGTCGGCATGTTCGGCAACTCCGGCGTCGCGATGGTCATCTGGCGCATCGCCGCGGAACAGCCGCCGCACCTTAAGTGCATCGCCGTCTGGGAAGGCACGGGCGATATGTACCGCGAGTCGCTGTGCTACGGGGGCATCCCTTCGCCGTACTTCAACAACATGTCGCTCGGCGACGTCGCGTGCAAAGGGTACATCGAGGACATGCCCAACATGCTGCTCAGGCACCCCTACATGGATTCATACTGGGAGTCGAAGATTCCGCGCTGGGAGAACATCACGCAGCCGGCGTACATTACGGCCGGCTGGTGCCACATGCACGTGCGCGGCTCGTTCGAGGGGTTCCGCAAGATCAGGTCGCAGAAAAAGTGGATGCGGGCCCACAGGGAGATGGAGTGGCCGGACGCCTACAACCCCGAAAACCTCGAGGACTTAAAGCGGTTTTTCGACCGTTACCTGAAGGATATCCGCAACGGCTGGGAGTTTACCCCACCGGTGCGCCTGGACGTGATGGACGCGTACGGCTTTGACTTTGCCATAAGGCGCCCCGAAAAGGAGTTCCCCCTTGCGCGGACGGAGTACCGCAAGCTCTATCTGGACGCGGCCAGCGGCACCGCCTCCTTCGAGCCGTTTAAGACCCCTTCGGAGATTTGCTACGACCCGGACACCGAAATCGCCAGCTTCGATTTCGTGGCGCCCGAGGACATGGAAATCACGGGCTACATGAAGCTGCGCCTTTACGTCGAGTGCCGCGGGCACGACAATATGGATCTGTTCGTGTGGATTAAAAAGTACGGCGCGGACGGCAAGTACATCCCCGTCCACTGCATGGAAATGGAATTTCGCGGCGCGTGGGGATACATGCGCACGTCGCGCCGCGAGCTCGCCCCGGAGCTTTCAACGGACTTTAACCCCGTGCAGGCGCACCGCAAAGACGAGCCGATGGAACCGGGGAAGATTTACCCCGTCGACATCGAGATCTGGCCGCACAGCAGGGTGTGGCACAAGGGCGAGCACCTGCGGATTGAGATTGCCGGGCGGTTTATCAAATCGGACTGGATGATTGACCAGATCGTCGGCTTTGTCACAGACAACGGCGGCAGGCACGTCATCCACACGGGCGGTAAGTACGCATCGTACCTGCAGATCCCGTACATTCCGCCGAAATACCGCAGCGGGGACTACGTCGTGCGGTAAACGCGTGACCGATATGGTTTCGCTCACAATTGACGGAAAGCAAATCCGCGCGGAAAAGGGCACGAGCGTGCTGGAGGCCGCCCTGCAAAACGGCGTCTACATCCCCCACCTGTGCCACCACCCCGATTTGCCGGACATCGGCGCGTGCCGCCTGTGCCTCGTCGAGTGCGAGGGCTTGGGCGCCCCGCAGCTGTCCTGCCAGCTTGAGGCGCAAGACGGCATGAACGTGAGGACGCGCAGCCCCGGGATAGACAGGCTGCGCCGCCTGTCCATGGAGCTTTTGCTTGCCAGGCACCCGGAGGACTGCTCGACGTGCCTGAAATACGGCCAGTGCGAGCTTCAGACGCTCATCCAGTACCTCAACGTGTCCGCCGCGCGGATGCACCGGCACATAAGAAGTATTCCAAAGCGCGCGTACCCCCTGTTTCGCCACGAGATGGTGCGCTGCGTCCTGTGCCTGCGGTGCGTTCGCGCCTGCGAAGACCTGCGCGGCGTGGGCGTCTTGCAGCTGCGTAAAGCGGATCTGGAGTTTTACATCGGGACGGTGCGCGACAAGCTTCTTCAGGACGCCGGCTGCCGCTTTTGCGGCGCCTGCGCCGAGGTGTGCCCCACCGGCGCCATACTGGACGCCGCCGGTTTTACCTCCGCTGAGAAAAACGACGCGCTGCTCCCCTGCGTGGCCAACTGCCCGATCCGCCTCGACATTCCCCGGTACCTGCGCTTTGTGCGGGAAGGGCGGCCCGACGACGCGCTCGCCGTCCTCTATGAAAAGCTCCCCTTCCCGGCTACGCTCGGCCGCGTCTGCAACCACAGGTGCGAGAGCGCCTGCCGCCGCGGGCAGCTTACCGACCCCGTCTCCATCCGCGGCGTGAAGCGGTACATCGCCGACGCCGGCGGCGCAAAATGGAAGTCAAAAGAAAGGAAGTCTCCCCCCACGGGCAGGTCTGTCTGCGTTGTGGGCGGCGGCCCGGCGGGGATGACGGCCGCGCTGTATCTCGCCAAAAAAGGCCACCGCGTGACGCTCAAGGAGGCCATGCCCAAGCTGGGCGGCATGCTCCAGTACGGCATCCCGCCCTACCGGCTGCCGCGGGACATCCTCGATGCGGAGACCGCCTGCATAAGAGAAGCGGGCGTCACGGTCGAGTGCGGCTGCGCGGTCGAGCGCCCGGCGGCGCTGCTTGCGGAATACGACGCGGTGCTTGTCGCCACCGGGGCGGGCAAAAGCGCGCGCCTGCCCATCCCCGGCAGCGGCCTTGACGGCGTTTTGCCGGGTCTGGACTTCCTGAGAAACGCCGCCTTGGGCGAAGAGACGGGGATGGGGAAAAAAGTCGTCGTTCTGGGAGGCGGGAACGTGGCGTTTGACTGCGCCCGAACGGCGGTGCGCCTCGGGGCGCTTTCCGTTTCCGTCGCGTGCCTGGAAAGCCGGGAGGAAATGCCCGCCGACCCGGAGGAAATCGAGCAGGCCGCCGAGGAAGGCGTTGCCATCTACCCCTCCCGGAGCTTTGAGGCCATCTGCGGCGAAAAGCGCGTCACGGGCGTGCGCGTGATGACGATACGCGGCTTTCGTTTCGATGAAAACCGCAACGCCATCCTTGAAAAGATAAGCGGGACCGAGGAGGTCCTCGAAGCGGACACGGTAATCTTCGCCGTGGGGCAGCGGCCGTCTTACGGCCCCGAGTGCGGTCTTGAGCTGAAAAACGGGTATATCGCCCTGATAGAGCCGGGCAGCATGAAAACGTCCGTTCAAGGCGTGTTTGCCTGCGGCGACGCCGTATACGGCACGCGGTCTGTTATCGAGGCGATCGCCGCCGGCCGCGAGGCGGCAAGCGAAATCGACGTATTCCTCGGCGGCGACGGGGATATTTCCGAAACGCTCTCCCCGGAAGAGCGGGCCGGCCCGAAAATCAGCCCGGCCGAGGGGTTTTCCGGCTTAAAGCGCGTCCCCGAACGGCTCCTCCCCGCCGAGGACCGCCGGAGCGGATTTGCCGAGTGCGCGTGCGCGCTTACGGAAGACGGCGCCCGCTTCGAGGCGGGGCGGTGCCTGCAGTGCGACCTGAGGCTGCAAATCCGCCCCGCGCGGTTGTGGACGGATTACGAGGGAAAGGAGGCGGCGCCTTAAATGCTCGGCGACAATACGGCGGCGCTGGAGAGCGCCCTTTCCCTTCCGGCGGAGACGTTGCGGGAGAAAATCTCTTCGGCATACCTGTACGGCGCCGAAGCCACGCTGGGCAGCGTCCTGGGCGGGCGCTGCCGCGCGGTCGTCGGCGCGCTGCCAAACGCCGACGCCGACGGCGCGCCGGCAACGCTTGCATCGCTCAACCCCCACGGCCTGATTGCCGGACTTCTCGCCGTCAAAAGAGCCTGCGGCGCGCCGGAAGCCCTGCTCGTCCTGCCCCGGGAAGAGGGCTTTGCGCCGCTCCTTCAGGCGGCGGCGCAGGCGGATATCCCCGTGGAAGTGCGCGACTTTCTCGACGTGCGCGCCCACAAGGATGATTTGGTGCTGCACTGGGCCACACTCGCAGCCGTATCCGACATCCTCGCCGGAAACCCTCCAGAAATCCCGGCGGCCGTCGGCGGAAGGCTCGTGGAGATTGCGCCCGGTAAGGCTATCGGCTCGAATCTGCCCGCGGAAAACTTAAAAGCCGTCCGCATCGGCAGCACGTTTTACACGCCCGCGGTGCTAGGCGAGCCCGCCCGCCCCGGTCTCTTTGCAACCGGTAGCGCGATTGAGCCGGTTTCAAACGACGCGTGCATCGTCCAGGCCGCCTTTGAGCAGGTCATGAAGCTCAGGCAAAAGTGCTGCGGCAAGTGCGTACTGTGCCGCGAAGGGCTTTTCCAGTTTGGCGAGATATTCAGAGGCGTCACGGAAGCGAAATCGGCCCTTTCGGAGCTGGCCCTGGCCGGAGAAATCGGAGCGGCGCTTATTGACGCGGCCGTCTGCTCGGTCGGCAAAGCGGCATCGTCGTGCATGCTCTCCGTCCTCGAGGGCTTCGGCGAGGAGCTTAAGTCCCACATCCAGGGGAAAAAATGCCCGTCCGGCCGGTGCCAGGCGTTTGCTAGGTATTATGTAAACCCAATGAAATGCAGGGGCTGCGGCGTCTGCATCGAAGCGTGCCCTGAAAACTGCATTGAAGGGGCGCCCGGGTATATCTCCATGATTGACGACGCCGCCTGCACAAAGTGCGGCAAATGCGCGGAAGTCTGCCCCGAAGGCGCGATTGCGCGGACGCAAAACAGGATACCGAATCTGCCGCGACGCCTTACAAAAGTCGGCCGGTTCCGCAGATAAGATGACAAATGGAGCTGATGAGGATGAAAACACTGCATTCCGACGTCGTTGTCGTCGCCGCCGGCCCCGCCGGCCTTGCCGCGGCCATTACCGCCGCGGAAAACGGGAAGAAGACCATCGTTTTTGAAAAGATGAGCACGGCGGGCGGCGCCGCGAACATGGGCATGGGCCTGCTCGGCATCGACACCCATATACAAAAAAGGACGTTTAACGATATCAGCGTGGAAGAGGCGTTCAACCTCCACATGCAGTACACGCACTACCGCGTGGACGCGGAGCTGGTTCAGGCGTACTTCAGCCTGTCGGCGGACACCATCCTCTGGCTTGAGGAGATGGGCGTCGAGTTTGCCGGGGCGTTCCGCTATTTCCGCGACTCCGCCGCGACGTGGCATATTGTAAAGCCCGAAAACGGCGTCATCGGGCCCCGGGCGGCCGGCGCCATGATCAAGGCCATGGTCAGCAGGGCAAAGGAGCTCGGCGTGGAAATTTACTACGAGACGCCGGCGACCGACCTGATCGTCAGGGACGGCCGGGTCTGCGGCGTGAAGGCCGTCGACGCCGCCGGGGAGCAGATCGAGGCGCACTGCAAGGCCGTGTGCGTGTGCACAGGCGGCTTCGGGAACAACCCCGAGATGATTAAAGAGGAGTTCGGGCTCGTTCAGGGGAAGGATTTCTTTTCCATTCAGGTGCCGGGCGTCGAGGGCGACGGGCTGCGGATGATGTGGAAGGCCGGCGCGCAAAAGTACGGCCTGAACGTCGAAGTCATCCAGTCGGTCACGCTGCCGGAGGAGCTTCGGACGCTGAGCATCGCGATGTTCCAGCCGAACCTCCTGATTAATCAAAACGGCGATCGCTTTATGAACGAAGAATACGTCAGCAACGGGACGTTTTTCGCAAACGCCATCGGCCTGCAGCCCGGGCGCTGCATCTACTCCATCTTCGACGGCGCCATCGTCCGGCACTACAAAAAGCACGGCGTGGATATCGTCAGCCTCGTCCACCCCGACACCCATCTCGAGGGGTTCGACAGCGCCGCCGAGCAGGCGCTCCAGTCCGGGTCGGACGCGTTCTTCGCGGCGGACACCGCCGAGGAGCTGGCCGAAAAGCTCGGCATCGCCCCCGAAAAGCTGCAGGACACGCTCGACGAGTACAACGACATGTGCGCGTGCGGCGTGGACAGCAAGTTCTTCAAATCACACAAATACCTGCGGCCCATCACGGGAAGGGGCAAGTACTACGCCGGAAAAATCTTCTTCGGCGCTTACGGAACGCTCGGCGGCGTGCGCATCAACAAGCGCTGCGAGGTGCTGGATAACGAAAACAAAAGCATCCCCGGACTGTACAGCGCCGGAACCGACGCCAATACAATCTACGGGGACAGCTACAACTTCATGCTGCCCGGGAACACAATGGGCTTTGCCGTCAATTCGGGCAGGCTGGCCGGCTTTGCGATGTCCGACTACATAGACAGCCTCGAAGAAGAGTCCATCTGAATACCCTCCACCCTTTTTCAATAAACGAAAAACCCGCTGCACAAAAACGTGCAGCGGGTTTTTCACGGGTGTTTTGTCCCGGAAGCCGACCGTTTTGAGAGCACCAAGAGCGCTCAGGCGCCCTAGTGCTCAAGAGAAGGCCATTGTTTGTAGAATTCAGGCACTTCCGCGCGGGCTGAGAACATGTTCAGATCCGTGACCTTTTCGTAGTTGTAGTGGCCTTCGGCGTCCGGCCCGTAGGCGTAGAGGTCCGTCCACTCGAGGTAGAGCTTGTAGTTGTCGTAATCGAGCCAGTATGTCGGCAGGCGCAGCTGCGCGTAGAAGTGCTCTTCAAGGACGACGGGCTTGCCGTCCGGCCCGAGCTTGACGTACGGGGCGCCGTAGACGGGATCGACCTCGTCGCTCAGCTCAAAGACGTCGCCCTTGTCGTACACCATGCACCACTCGGGCCACAGCTCATCCGCCGTCGCCTGTCCGGCCATCATCGACCACAGACCGGCGATAATCGGCTCGGCGTAGATGGACTGGGCGGTGAAGAAGGTGTAGCGCCACGCGTTCTGGATGCCGGCATCCCACTGGAGAATCAGGTTCGAGCCGCCGCAGGTGACGGCGCAGACCTTATCCGTCAGGCCCAGGTTATCCGCCGCGTTGGCCGCCGCCATGGCGTAGTCGTCGAACGCCGCCGCCACAAGCCAGATCTCAACGCCCTTCGGGTTGGACATAATCTGCGTCACAAGGCCCGTCGCCGCGGACTGGTCACCCATCGTGGCGGTGGACATATCGGCATAGTAGAAGTTCGGCGGGTTATCCTGCGGGTTGGGGCTGTAGGTGCCGAGCTCCGGATGCAGCTCGAGCCACGCCCTCTTCGCGCCGAGGTAACGCTCATGCAGCTGCGTCGAAATCGAGAAGCTGACCACGATGAAGCCGACCTTATCCAGCGGCACATCGGGATACGTGTTCTTGCGCCACTCTTCCAGCTTCAGCGCCATCTGCACGCCGAAGTTGTTGTCGTCGAAGCCGACGTGCGGATGCAGCAGGCGGCCCGGGACAAGGGTCTTGCCCAGCATGTACTGGTTGCCGTATTCGCGGGCCTGGCCCATGCAGGAGATCCACTGAACGCCCAGCTCATCGCACATCTCCGCAATACGCGGATAGAGGTTGGTGTCGCCGTCGAGCAGGTAGCCGTCATAGCCCTGGTCGGCCAGCGTCTGGATGCCGGAGAGGTACTCGTCCGCGCTGCCGGCCGCAGGCGCCCACATGCCCGTGTAGTTGATGTTCATGCGCTTGGCCCAGTCGGCAAACGCCTTGTCGAATTCATCGTACAGGAAGCTCGTACCCGTAACGAGGTAACCGACCTTGAACCTCTTCTGTTTCGTGTAGTCGTATGTAGGATCAAAGAATCCGGGGACCGCCGGCCATTCGGCGTCGCTCTTCTGTTCCTCGCCGCCGCCACCGCCGCCGCTGCCGCCCGGCTGAGACGTCTGCTGGCTTCCGCCGCCTCCGCCTCCGCCGCCGCCACCGCCGCCGG
>JAAYMC010000110.1 GCA_012521555.1 Clostridiales bacterium | reverse complement strand
TCACGCCGGGCGGCGAGGTTGTCACCATCGAAGGCGAAGCGCACGGCTTTTCGTACCGGAAGAGCCGTTTTGAGGAGAGCGGCGAGATTATCCTCGAGTCCACGCTCTCCCTCTATAAAAAAGACCCGGGCGAGATTGCCCGCGAGATGGAGGCGCTCTCAAAGCGGCGGCGGGAGAGCCAGCCGCTTCATCTCCCCAGCGCGGGCAGCGCCTTTAAACGTCCGAAAACGGGGTACGCCGCCGCGCTCATCGACGAGGCGGGGCTCAAGGGCTTTCGCGTCGGCGGGGCGGCCGTGTCGGAAAAGCATGCCGGTTTTATCGTCAACCTCGGCGGCGCGACGTTTGACGACGTCCTTGCCGTCATGGAGCACGTTAAGAATACGGTGCTGGAGCGCTGCGGCGTCGAGCTGGAGCCGGAGGTCAGGATTATCCGCGCGCCGCGCCGCGCGTAGCGGATGCGTTATCGGGAGGTTCTGAATTGGAAATCCTCATTATATCGGGCCTGTCGGGCGCGGGGAAGAGCCGCGTCGCCGCCGTGCTGGAGGACATGGACTTCTACTGCGTGGACAACATGCCCGTTTCCCTGATGCCGAAGTTTGCCGAGCTGTGCCTTGCCACGCGCGGGCGGTACGAGCGCGTGGCGCTTGTGACCGACGTGCGGGCGATTGAAAACTTCGCCGAACTGTTCGTAGCCCTCGACGAGATGAACGCCATGGGCTGCAAGCACCGCATCCTGTTCGTCGAGGCGAACGTGGAGACCATCGTCAAGCGCTATAAGGAGACGCGCCGCCGCCATCCCCTCGACCCGGAGGGGCACGAGCTGGAGAAGGCCGTTTACCGCGAGATTGAGCTGCTCGCGCCCGTGCGCGAAAAGGCGGACATCATCATCAACACGACGAACCTCACCCTCGGCCAGCTCCAGCGGCGGCTGTTTTCCATTTTCAATACAGGCGGGGCGGACAAGCCCATGAGCGTGTCCGTCATCTCCTTCGGGTACAAGTACGGTATCCCGATTGAAGCCGACCTTGTGTTCGACGTGCGGTTTCTCCCGAACCCGTACTATGACGCGGCGCTGCGCGACAAAAGCGGGATTGACGAGCCCGTCAGCCGCTACATTTTCGACTCGCCGCTGACGGAAGAGTTTTTCCGCCGGCTGACGGACCTGATTGAGTTCCTCCTGCCGCTCTACATCGAAGACGGGCGGCGCAACCTCACGGTGTGCATCGGCTGCACCGGCGGGCGGCACCGCTCTGTCGCCATCGCCGAGGCGCTCCGGAACTTCCTGGTGGAAAAGGGCTATCCGGCGGAGAGCCTCCACCGCGACATTGACAAATCCCAGTAGCGCGCTTCATATACTGGCATCGCAAAGGACATTTGAAGCGGGGGAGACAATGGAGTCGTATTTTTACAGGTCGGGCCGCGCTCCCAGGGTTGCCTGCATCGGCGGGGGAACGGGGCTTTCCGTTATGCTCAGGGGCCTGAAGCACCGCACGCCGAACATCACCGCCATCGTCGCCGTGACGGACGACGGCGGCGGCTCAGGCGTTTTGCGGGACGAGCTGGGCATGCTCCCGCCGGGGGACATCCGCAACTGCATCCTCGCCCTGTCCAATATCGAGCCGACGATGGAAAAGCTCATCGATTACCGCTTTACGAGCGGAAGCCTCGCCGGGCAGAGCTTCGGAAACCTGCTCCTGGCCGCCATGAACGGCATATCCGAGTCGTTTGACAAGGCCGTGGCGCGGATGGGGGAGGTGCTTGCCATCACGGGGCGGGTGCTCCCCGTCACGAACGCGGACGTGCGCCTTCTCGCCGAGTTTGAAGACGGCGGCGTCGTCATCGGCGAGTCGAAGATTGCGCAGGCCAAGCGCGAGCGCAACTGCCGCATCCGGCGCATCCGCCTTGTGCCGGAGCCCGTCTCGGCGCTGCCGGAGAGCATCAGGGCGATCGAAGAGGCGGACATCATCGTCATCGGCCCGGGCAGCCTCTACACGAGCCTGATTCCCAATCTCCTCGTCGGCGGGATTGCCGAGGCCATCGAGCGCTCCCGGGCGCTGAAGATATACGTGGCCAACATCATGACGCAGCCCGGCGAGACGGAAGGGTACACGCTGTCCGACCACATCTTCCAGCTGTTTGCCCACTCCTCCGCGCGGCTGTTTGACACCTGCATCGTCAACAGCCAGCCGGCGCCGCCGGAGATACTCATGCGCTACGCCCTGGAGGGGGCGTATGAAATCGAACTGGATCTCGAGCGCGTGCGTGCGCTGGGCGTGCGCGTCGTTGAGGCCTTCGTGGCCGACCACAGAAGCGGCCTTGTCCGCCACCATCCGGACCGCCTGGCCGAGCAGATCATGCGGATTTACGCGGAGAGATAGCAGATTACGCCCGACAGCCTGAAGGGAAAGGGGAGTGAAAGTCATGGGAGCGACGTTTTCCAACACGGCGAAAGCGGAGCTGTGCCGGCAGCCCATCGGCCGGAAATGCTGCGCCCTTGCCGAGTGCTACGGGCTTTTGCTCTACTGCAACATGTTTTCGCCGCAGAAGATCCGGCTTATCACCGAAAACCGCGCTCTCGTGACGCGCCTGCCGAAGCTGTTTCGGCGCGCGTTCGGCATCCTCCTTGACGCGCCGGAGCGGCGCGACGGGCGGGCGGCGAAATACGTGTTCACCCTCACGGACAGGGAAAAAATCAGCCGGATTTTCGACGCGTTCGGGCTTTCAGGCTCAAGGCTCCTGGCCCATCACATCAACCTCGCCGTTTTGGAGGACGAGTGCTGCCGCGCCAGCTTCCTGCGCGGGGCGTTTCTGGCGGGCGGCTCCGTGACGGACCCGTCCAAGCGCTACCACCTCGAGCTGGTGACGGACCACTTCAACGTCAGCCGCCAGACGTATTCGCTGCTCCTTGAGATGGGCTTTGAGCCGAAGGAGTCGTCCCGCGGCGGCAATTTCGTCGTCTACTTTAAGCAGAGTTCCGCCATCGAGGATTTCCTCACGCTCATCGGCGCGCCGGTGGCCGCCATGGAGCTGATGGCGCTGAAAGTGGAAAAAGACATGCGCAACGCCGTCAATCGCAAGGTCAACTGCGACACGGCCAACGTCTCAAAGACGGTGGAGGCGGCGATGCAGCAGATCGAGGCCATCGAAAAAATCGAGCGCACCACGGGGCTCGACGCCCTGCCGCTTAAGCTCCAGGAGACGGCGCGTCTGCGCCTGAACAACCCCGAGATGAGCCTGGCGGAGCTTGCCGCGGCGTCGGGGATGACGAAATCGTGCCTCAGCCACCGGATGCGCAAGCTCATCGAAATTTCCTCGACCCTGTAACTGAATGGAACAAAGAGAGCAGCGTGCCGTCTAAATGGGCGGCACGTTTGTTTTGTGCCAAATGCCGCGGCAACTCTACAAAGAAAGATAGGAGGAGCTTGTATGCTCAAACGATTTTTTGCGCTTTTGGCGGTCATCGCGCTGTTTGTCGCTCTCGCCGCCTGCATTAAAAAGCCCGCCGAAGACGGCGGGGATAAGCCGGCCAACGAAGGGGAGGGGGAGTTCACCATCCTGCCCGTTGAGGATGACAACTACCAGCGCCCCGTTGTTGTCCCGGACGAACCGGACGACGGCGCGGCCCTTGACCCGAACGCGCCCGTCAGCCACGACGTCGGGGACGTCGCCCCGCCGGAGTATCCCCACGACGCAAACGCCCTTTACGGCTCGTGGCGGCTGACGAAGGTTCTCGCCTACGGCTCCGCCGGCACATACTCGGAGGAGGAAGCGAAAGCCCTCGTGGGAAAGATACTTACTTTCTCCGAAGATAAGGCCGAGGTGCTCACGGACGCGCCGGACAGCCCCGTTTTGACAATCGAAAAGCCCGAATACACGGAGACGGAAATCGACGGCGAGACGTTTTACGCCCAGTTTCGCGTGGGCTTTCCTCAGGTTGAAATCGCCTACGAAGCCGTCCCCGCGATAGAAATTACCGGGGAAGACGGGGCGGCGAGCGTCGTCCTCTTTACGGCGCAGGACAAAATTGTGATGATCGCGGGCGGGACGTTCTTCGAGCTCGAGCGCGTCGTAAAGTGATACGAGTCCAGGGTAAAAAAGAGTCCAAAGGCTGAAAGCCTTTGGACTCTTTGCTTTTTGATGAGCTTAATGCTGGAGCGCGTAGCCGCCGTCGATGGTGAGGACGGCGCCCGTCATGGCGTCCGACGCGTCGCTCGCGAGATAGACGGCGAGCGCGCCGATTTCGATGGGGTTGATAAACCGGCCGATGGGCACGTCCTTGCAGAGCGCCTCCATCGCCTCGGGCGGGATGTTTTTCGTGAAGTTGGAGTGGGTAAAGCCGGGCGCGATGGCGTTGACGCGGATGTTGTACGGCGCGAGCTCCGCGGCGATGACGCGGGTGAAGTGGTTGAGCGCCGCCTTCGCCGAGGCGTACGCCGTGATGAAGGGGGAGTTGACGATTTCGCCGGCGTTCGACGTGATGTTGATAATCCGGCCGCCTTTGCCCGTGTCGCGGAAATGCCGCGCGAAGAGGTAGCACAGGCGCACCGCGCCGTGCAGGTCCGTGTCGAAGCACTCAAACCACGAGGCGAGGTCTTCCTCCATGTCGAGCAGGCTCCCTACCGTCCCGATTCCGGCGTTGTTGACGAGGATGTCGACCGATCCGAAATCGCGGATGACGGCGGCGACGGAGTCGACGCAGTTTTGGTGGTCTGTGATGTCCGTCCTGTAATAGGCGAACGTCCCATCGTACTTTTCGCGGAATTCCTTTACGACGTCCTCGCAGCTTTTTTCGTCCCGCGCGAAGATGGCGACGTTCGCGCCGCTTTGCGCCAGCGCCGTCGAGATGCCAAGCCCGATGCCCTTGGCCCCGCCGGTGACGACGGCCGTTTTCCCCTTCAGGCAGAAGGCGTTTTCCATGGACTCAATAGCCATAAGCATCCTCCGTATCTTAGCCGCCCGAAGGCGGTGAATGTACGCGCCTTAAAACGCCGAGACGGTAAGCCGGTTACGGCACGGCCCTGATTTTTTTCAGCTGCGCGAAGCGGGGCAGGCCCTGCTCGAGCACGCGCTTGTTTTCGCCCTGGACGAGGGGGAGGGCGTAGTCGATGAACTCGGACGTGACGTTGTTGCCCTCGGCGTTAATCCACTCCCGCGGCACCTTTTTCTCCACGTTGGCGACGATGTCAAGCGGCTGCAGGATCATCCTGATTTTGTATTCGGGGCCGGGCAGGCGCTCGAAGGCCACCATTTTGCCCGTTTCCCCGGCGACGGCCGACTGCACGGCAAACTGGCCCGCCTGGAACGCCTCGTCGATGTCCGTCTGGGACGCGAGGTGCGCGCCGCAGCGCTGCAGGAGGCTCAGCTCAATGCCGCGCACCTTGGCGCCCGTGCGCATTTTGATAAGGCCCGCGAGCGTTGAGGCGAGGCCGCCGAGCTGGTAGTGGCCGAAGCCGTCCGTCGTGGAGATTTTCGCCTCGGAGACGAAAGACCCGTCCGGGTAGCGGATGCCCTCGGAGACGGCGATAAGGCACTTCTTTTTCGCCGCGTACACGCGGTTGATATCGTCGATAAACCGGTCGATGTCGAAGGGGACCTCGGGCAGGTAGATGAGGTCCGGCGGCGCGCAGGAGATGGCCGCGAGGGACGCCGAGCCGGCAAGCCATCCGGCGTGGCGGCCCATGATTTCAATCACCGTGATTGTGCCGACGTCGTAGACGTATGTATCCTTGCAGACTTCGGCGACACTTGTGGCGATATACCGCGCGGCGCTGCCGTAACCGGGGCAGTGGTCCGTACCGTACAGGTCGTTGTCAATCGTCTTCGGGATGCCGATGACGCGGCACTCGTACCCGACTTTCTCCAGATAGCGGCTGACCTTGCTGCAGGTGTCCATCGAGTCGTTGCCGCCGTTGTAGAAGAAGTAGCGCACGTTGTATTTTCTGAAGGTTTCGAGGATTTTTTTGTAGTCCGTGTCGTCCTCGTCCGGGTCGGCCAGCTTGTAGCGGCACGAGCCGAGCTCCGAAGACGGGGTATTGAGCAGAAGACGCAGTTCGTCGCGGTCTTCCTTATCAATATCGTACAAAACGTCGTTAATCACGCCGGTGATCCCGTGCGCCGCGCCTAAAACGCGCGTGATTTCCGGCGCGTCGAACGCCGCGACGAAAACGCCGTACGCGCTGGCGTTGATGACGGCCGTCGGCCCGCCGGACTGTGCGAAAATACATGCGCCGATTAACTTGTTGCTCATAATTCACCTCCGGGTAAACTCCAGCGCTTAAAATGCGCGCAATAAAGCGCAAGCGCGCATCGCGCTATGACCGCGTATTGTCATCTTAGCATAGAGGCCCAGTAAAATCAAACGCAATTTCGCGCGCTGCCGTGTTGTTTGGCGTGCGTTTTATGGTATAATATGCAAAGATAGGGTTGGAATATTTCGCTTTATGGCGCGCCGCTTGAGAGAGCGCGCCGCCTGTCAGATTGGCGCCGGCGGGCGGGGAATAAAGCCGCCTGAAAAGGCGACAGAATAAGGAAGGGGATATCGCATGCCGATTGTCACATCGAAGGAAATGCTCAAGAAAGCGTACGAGGGCGGATACGCCATCGGCGCGTTTAACGTCAATAACATGGAGATTATCCAGGGCATCACGGAGGCGGCCGCCGAAGTGCGCGCGCCGCTGATTTTGCAGGTGTCCGCCGGCGCGCGGAAATACGCCAAGCACGTCTACCTCATGAAGCTCATCGAGGCCGCGGAGGCGGACACGGGCCTGCCGATCTGCGTGCACCTCGACCACGGCGAGAGCTTTGAAATCTGCAAGTCCTGCATCGACGGCGGCTTTACGTCCGTCATGATCGACGGCTCGAAGCTCCCCTTTGAGGAGAACATCCGCCTGACCGCCGAAGTCGTCAAATACGCGCACGACCGCGGCGTCGTTGTGGAAGGCGAGCTGGGGCAGCTGGCCGGCATCGAGGACGACGTCAACGTCTCGGACGAAGACGCGCACTTTACGCAGCCGGACCAGGTCGAGGAGTTCGTCGCGCGGACGGGCGTGGACTCCCTGGCCATCGCCATCGGCACAAGCCACGGCGCGTACAAGTTCAAGCCCGGGCAAAAGCCCATGCTGCGGTTTGACATCCTCGAGGAAGTCGGCCGCCGCCTGCCGGGGTTCCCCATCGTCCTGCACGGCGCGTCCTCCGTCATTCCCGAATACGTGCAGATTATCAACGAAAACGGCGGCAGTATGCCGAACGCCATCGGCATACCCGAGGATATGCTGCGCAAGGCGGCGAGCATGGCCGTGTGCAAAATCAACATCGACTCCGACCTGCGCCTTGCCATGACCGCCGGCGTGCGCCAGGCGCTCGCGAAGAGCCCGTCCGAGTTTGACCCGCGCAAATACCTCGCGCCCGGGCGCGACAATATCCGCCAGCTCGTCAAGCACAAGCTCATCAACGTCCTCGGCTGCGCCGGGAAAGCGTAAAATGAAAACGTAAAGGGGCGAAGCTTCCGGCTTCGCCCCTTTTGCCCTGTTATGTATGCCGGCCGACATCACCGAGTAGGCTTCGTTTTGCTAGATGAAATCATCACGGTTGCAGCAGCAACACCAGATTAAAACGAGCAGAACTACGGCGGCGATGGCGATAAGCGTCACATTGTCGTTGCTATCGCACATTTGGTTCACCTCGCAAGTATTCTACACGCCATATTATGCGAAACCACCGGCGCTGTTACCGTGCGAGGCTGGCCATCCCGCCGCGAAAGGCTAGTATCCCATCTCGCGGAGGATGGCGGCAAGGCGGCGCAGGCGCTCGCCGAGCAGTTCGTCGTCCCGAGCAAGGATGTCCCGCAATGTCTTAATGTCCTCGTCGAGCATGGGGTTGTCGGTGCAGACGGACACGTCGAGCGCGCCGCCCTGAAGGGGGATGCGCTCGATGCAGGGGTTTGATTCGTCATAGAGCTTGGGGTAGCGGTAGGCCTCCTGCATGTAGGCCTTCGTCCGGCAGATGAGGATGGCAAGGTCCAGCACGCGGTGCAGCGGCATCTCCTCCGACTGGCGGGACCATTTTTCGCCCGTGTGCCGCCAGATTTTCGCGGAGATGTCCACCTTGCCGCGGTCGTTCCACTGGGCAAGGCCGATGGACAGCCCCTTCGCGTCCGATTTGTGCGCGTTGCGGCCGTCTACCTTATCATATTCCTGAGAGATGATGACGGGCTTGTGCTTGAGCGTGGCGGGAATTTTCATGGCGCAGTTCTCCTGTTACTAAATTAGTAAATTACTAAATTAGTATAACCGTTATCGGCGAAAAATGCAAGAAAAAGCTTGAGTATGGCGGGAGGAGTACCGGGCCGGCAAAAACGCGAGCGGGGGATGGGGCGGCGGATTCCCGCGCAGCCCGGCATCCCGGAAAAACGCGGAGAGCGCGGGGGATGTAAGAGGCGCTATTGAAACTGCAGGCACGGGCGCGCGACGTGCGGCAGGCTGCGGAAAACGCGAGAGCACGCGTGGACTGTATATGGTGGGGCGATATTTCGGGGCGGGGCTTATGTCACGCGGCAGGCTTCGCGGAAACATGGAATGTGCGAGGACTATAAGGGGCGCGGCAGAAACTGCGGGCACGGGCGCGCGCGCCGTGCGGTAGGCTGCGCGGAAAAGCGCGGAGCACGCCGCGCGCGGCAAGACGGCCGCCTGACATCG
>JAAYMC010000109.1 GCA_012521555.1 Clostridiales bacterium | reverse complement strand
GAGCCGTTGACGCCAAGATAAGCGCGGCGGGAGCCGTACAGCCGCGCGGCGAGGGCCATCGTTTCGGCGAGGACGCCTTTGGCGTTGTAAAGGTCGTCAAACCCCTCGATTTCCGTTATATCAAGCGAATACGGCAAAAGCCCGGCAAACGCGCCGCTGCGCTTGTGTCCCGGCGTGTGCATCGGGAGCATGCCGGACCGCGCGTACTCGTCCAGGAGATGCTCGAGCATCGTCTCACCTCAGGAAAAATGTGCGGGCGTTTCCGGCCGTTTTGAAAGAGACGCCCTCAAGTGACAAAAACTTTATGGGATAGCGTTTTTAGAAACCGTCATACTAAAAATACTTCAAGCAGCGCGCGGCGCGCAGAAAGGATGACGACGATGGCAGACAAAAAGTTTTCCGGTTACCCCGTCTACTCCGAGGACGAGCTCGGCCTGATCTCGCAGGTCGCCTCCGCGAGCGAGTGCACCGGCCTTGAGGCGACGCCGCCTTTGTCCGACGCCGAGGCGGCCTCGTACGGCCAGCTCTACCCCATTCCGGCGCCGTCCAATAACACGCGGAGCAAGCGGCGCCACACGCCTCAGACGGACACGCCTGAGCTGCGGTAAACCGATAAGCGGCATGGCCGGTTTGGCCATGCCGCTTATTCTTACTTTCGCCTGTTCTTTTCGTAGATGATGGCCAGCCCGCGCAGGAGCAGGTTTTCGTCATGGTGGATCTTATGTTTGCAGTATGGGACAATCCGCCCGGAAAGGCCTCCCGTGGCCACGACGGTCGCCTTCATGCCGAGCTCTTCCTCGATGCGCTCGACCATGCCGTCGATCATCGAGGCGGTGCCGTAGATGGCGCCGCTTTTCATGCAGTCGATGGTGTTGGCGCAGATGACCTTTCCCGTCGGCTCAATGGGGACGCGCGGCAGCTGCGACGTCCCGCTCGACAGGGCGTTCATGGACAGCTGAACGCCCGGGAACAGCGCGCCGCCGATGAAGTTGCCGTTCTGGTCGATGACGGAAATCGTCGTCGCCGTACCCATGTCGAAGACGATGACGGGCAGCTTGTAGTGCGTCATCGCTGCGACGCCGTCGGCAACGAGGTCGCTGCCGAGGGTGGCGGGGTCGTCGATGAGGATGTTCATCCCCGTCTTAATCCCGGCGCTGACGACGAGCGCCGTCTTCCCCGTGATTTTCTTCACGGCGGCCTTCAGCACGTTCACAAGCGGCGGCACGACGGACGAGATAATCGCCCCGTCGAATCCCGCGCAGTCGATGCCCTCGAACTCGAGGATGTTTCTCATCTCAACGGCGTATTCAAACTCCGTCTTGTTGATATTCGTCACCATGCGGAAAACGTGCGAAATCTCGCCGTTTTCGATGCATCCAAGCACGATGTTGGAGTTCCCTACGTCCAGCGCAAGCAGCATACACGCTTTCTCCTTTACTGTTTAACCGGTTTGAGCGGCACAAAGTGCAGCAGCGCCCGGCTCACGCCGCCGGCCACAACGGTGCAGGCGATGGCCTCGATGAGGGCGTTGGTCGTAACCAGCACCGCAATAACCGCAAGAACGCTGTCACCCAGCGCGCGCATCGGCTCCGTGCCGAAGAAGAAGAGGATGAGCGCGCTCACGAAGAAAATCGTGTTGAAGACCGACACGCACAGTGACGCGACAAACGCGCCGATCGTGTCGAGGTATCTCCGGTGCAGCGCGCGGAAAACCAGCCCGGGCAGCCACCCGGCGAGGATGCGCGGGACCATGCACATAATGAAAGTCAAAATGGGGTTAATTGCAAGAAGCGCGGCCCCGAACGGGTCGGCCCCGAAGCACTGCAGGAAGCTCGTGAGCCCGAACACGCCCCCGAGAAACGCGCCGGCTCCTGGCCCGACGATAATGGCCGCCACGGCGACGGGTATCGTCAGAAACGTGATGGACACGGCGCCGACCTTCAGATACCCCAGCGGCGTATACGCCAGAAGGAGCAGGATTGCGACAAGTACGGCCAAACGTACCATCTTGCCTACGTCGAAATACTTTCTGCCATTCATGTATTCAATTCCTCCCTGCTGCCGCTCCCGCCCTGTGCGGGATGCAGCGCAAATTCGTTTTCAGCGGGGTCAGGCTGCCTCCGCCCCGCCTTCATGACCATTTTACACGCATCCCGGTTTGCAGGCAACAGCCAATGGGTATTCATTTTTAATAAAATTGGGCCGTCTGGCAGTGGCGTTTTGATATTGTGGACAAAACTTCAGGGAAGCGCTCTTTCAAAAGCCGCTCCAAAACGGGGACGACGACGTTTTCCGTGCAGAAATGGTCGGCGTCGATGAGGTTGACGCCCGCCTCCTTCGCGGCGAGGAACGTGTCGTATTTTATATCGCTCGTGATGAACGTGTCGCACCCGTATCTTATCGCGTGCTCCAGTTCGCCGCCGCCCGAGCCGCCGACGACGGCGACGAGGGAGACTTCCCGCCCCGCGTCGTGGTACCTCAGGCCGTTTGCCCCCAGACGCTCCTTCAGAAACGGCAGGTACTCCCGCATTCTCATGGGCCTCGGCAGCCGCCCGACGCGGTTGCAGGAGTATTTCTGCCCGCTTGAGTCCTCCCCCTCGGCGTGGAGGATTTCGGCGTCCTCCAGCCCCGCGGCCTTGGCCAGCGCGTCGTTGACGCCGCCGCTCGCCGCGTCGAGGTTCGTGTGCATGCAGATGGCGGAAATGCCGTGCTTCAGCAGCGCCGTCACCTTGCGCCCGATGCGGTCAGTGTCGGTGACGGATTTGAGCTGGAAAAACAGCGGGTGGTGCGAGACGATCAGCTGCGCGCCGGTTTCAATCGCCTCGCCGACGACGTCGTCCGTGATGTCGAGGGCGACGAGCGCGCGCTCGACGATAGCGTTTTCAAAGCCCACGAGGAAGCCCACGTTGTCAAAATCCATCTTCCGCTCAACCGGCGCAAATTCCGCAAGGCTCCTGAAAATCTCCCCTACTGTTGCCATGCCTTCGTCTCCTCCTTCATGTTGCGAAGCGCGCCGAGCGCCTCCTGAGCGCGGCGGATTTCGTCCTCATCCGGCGACGCGGCGCGGCGCAGCCCGCTTAGCTTCTTTTCCTGCTTTGAAATACAGTGCTCAAGGTACGCCGGCAGCAGCGGGTCGCGCTTTTCAAGCAGCACCTCGAGGGCGCGGGGCTTGTCCCCTTCGCAGAGCACGGCGAAAAGGACAACGTAGTGCTTCCCGTCTTCAAGGACGAGGGCGGCGTCCTTTATAGCATACCCGTTTTCCGAAAGACACGCCTCTAAAACGTCCAGTTTCGACTGCGGCTGCAAAACGAGGCGCACGCCGCGTGTCTTTATCCACGGCGCGCGCGAGAGGATCCCCGCCATCGTCTCGCCGCCCATGCCGGCGAGGATGGCCGTGTCAATCCCCTCGTCCTCCAGGCCGTCAAGCCCGTCCGTCAGGCGAAAGCGAATGACACCCTCAAGCCCCAGCGCCTTGGCCGTCCGGCGCGCGCGATTGAGCGGCCCTTCGCCGATGTCGCAGGCGTACACCGCCCGCGCGCGCCCCGTCAGGACAAGGTGCGCGGGGACAAGGCCGTGGTCCGTCCCGATATCGGCGGCGACGGCGCCCTGCGGCACAAACGCCGCGACCGCCGCAAGCCGCTTTGAGAGCTTTACCCCGCCGCCATCGCATTGAAAAAGCGGGGGAGCCGCTCCCCCGCTTTCCGTCTTCAAACTCTCGCGATTACTCGACGTACGCGTTGAGCTCTTCGAGAAACTCATCCACGTCAACCCCGTGCACCGCGCACGCTTCCTCAAGCGTCTCGCCGCTGGCCATGGCGCACCCTAAGCAGTGCATGCCGATGGAATGAAACAGCGGGGCGGAGTTCGGCGCAATTTTGAGGATATCCGAGATGAGGGTGTCTTTCGTAATCGTCATTATGGTAAACCTCCGTTGTACACTGTATTTCGTATTATTTGCTGACCATTATATATTATTACAAAATTGATTTCAATAAAATTTTTCCGGCACGGCGAAAAAACCGCCCTTTTTTCGCTCAGGCGGCCCCGTTCGGCCAAAATGGATGCAAAAAACATGGCCCTTTTGACGAGGGCCATGTTTCACTCTTTGCTGCAGGCAGGCGACTTACACGGTTTCCCTAATGCGGGCGAAGCACTCGCTGCAGTAGACAGGGCGGTCGGATTTCGGCTCGAACGGCACTCTCGCTTCACCGCCGCAGGCGGCGCAGACGGCCGTGTGGTACTCGCGCGGGCCGCGGGCGGCGTTCTTGCGCGCGTCGCGGCAGGGCTTGCACCGCTGCGGCTCGTTCTGGAAGCCACGCTCGGCGTAGAATTCCTGCTCGCCCGCCGAAAACACGAACTCGGCTCCACATTCCTTACACACTAAAACCTTGTCCTGATACATGATAAAGAACCTCTCTTGACAAAAGTCTACCCTACCGGGCTGTATGCGCTTCAGTTTTCACTGATTGTCGCCTGCATTGATAAGCTCTGCGAGCTTCCTCCTGATGCGCTGAACGGCATTGTCCACAGACTTCGTGGTCGTGTTCAGTTCAGCGGCCATATCCTCATATTTCATGCCTTTCAGATAAAGGGCTAACACTTTGCGTTCCAGGCTCGACAGACGGCTGACGAGCCGGTGGCGCAGCTCACCGACCCGTTCCCTTGCGATTAGCAGTTCTTCAGGATCCCGCAGAATATACGTCCCTTGGGTATTGTTTTCATCAAGAGCTGGAATCTCAAGCGGAATGTGGTTGTTGAGCGGGCTGTGCTTGGAGCTCGACGCGGCGCGGATGGCGCTGTATAGGCGCCTGCGGATACAGTGCTCGGCGTACGTCCGAAACCGCACGTCCTTCGACGGGTCGTACGTCCTCACGGCCGAAAGCAGGCCGAACATGCCTTCCTGGATGAGGTCCTCCCCATCCCCTCCCGCGAGAAAATATGGGCGCGCACAAATCTTGACGACGGTGCTGTACTTCTGAAAGAGCTCTTCAAGCGCGAGGTCGTCGCCTTCGGCGATGCGCCTTAGCAGCACTTCGTCCGGCGTATGTAAATCTTTTTGCATAAATGTAACCAAAGATTTCTTCTTATCAACACCGCAAATTATAGATTCTGCCAGTGATAAAGTCAAGCGTTCTTGTAAAGATTTTCTAAAAAAAATAAAAATTGTGTCATAATTCTAGCAGTTTTATCAAACTGGCAAGAGTTTCCACCGCTTTTTTCGCGGCGTCGGCGTCCTTAGCCTCCGCCATGACGCGGATGAGCGCCTCCGTTCCGGACGGGCGCACGAGCACGCGCCCTGCCGGGCCGAGCGCCGCTTCCTGCTCGCGGATGGCCTCTTTGAGCTTCGGGCTTTGCATAATCGCCTCCTTCGCGGCGTTCCCGCCCCGCACGGGGACGTTGACCATCACCTGCGGGTACTGCTCGAATGTCGCGGCAAGGCGCGAAACGGGCAGCCCCGATGCGGCGACGACGCTGAGGAACTTCACGGCGGCAAG
>JAAYMC010000108.1 GCA_012521555.1 Clostridiales bacterium | reverse complement strand
TGGCGCGCCGCGGTGATAGCCGCCCAGCAGCCGGCAATGCCGCCGCCGAGGACCAGTACGTCAACTTCGACCTCCGTCTCTTCGCCGAATTTGATGGGATAAGGCCACTCGGGCGGCGTGCCCTGGGCCAAAAGGTATTCATGCCAGGATCCCATAGTTTAACCTCCTTAGAATGTAATACCAGCTAAAACCAGTATAATCCAACAAGAATCATTTTTCATTATTTTTCCGACACCATTTATGTAGTAAAATTATTGGACTTTCAATACAGACCCGCAAAAAGAGGAAAGACGGCATTACCCGGCTGGGCCTCATCATGTCAAGCCTTCCCTGCACGGCGAAAATATCACCAATCGGGAAAGCCGAGAACGCCGCGCCATAACTGCCGCCGCAGAAAAAAAGCCCCGCCTTCCGGCGGGGCTTTGAGCTTTACGCAGTTTCCTTCTTTCTGCCGATGGAGAGCAGGAGGTTGAGCACGATGCCGACGATTGCCGCGCCGGCGACGCACGGCACTTCAATGCCGAAGAAGGGGATGTTGCCGCCGAACTGGTACTGGCCGCCGAGGCCGATAATCATAATCACGGCGATGACGGCGATGTTCTTCGCGTCGAACATATCGGCTTTGTTTTCGATCATGATGGCGATGCCCTGCGCGGCGATGGCGCCGAAGAGGTAGATTTCGATGCCGCCGATGACGGCCTGGGGAATCGCGTAAATGACATTGACGAGCGGGGTGAAGCAGGCGATGATCATCGCGAGGATGGCCGCGCAGATCAGCACGGGGACGGAGAAGATTTTCGTGATGGCCATCGCGCTGATGTTCTCGCCGTAGTTCGTGCCGCCCGGGCCGCCGATGAGGCCGGCGATGATGTCGCCGATGCCGTCGCCGATGAGGTTGTCGCCGAGGCGGTTGCCGATGTCGTATTCCTTCTTGCCCATTTTGCGCGCGAGGCTGTTGACGTAGATATCAAGCTGGAAGACGTGCGCCGTCGACTCCGGGATGGTGGCCAGCGCGATTGGCATGAGCGCCGCGACGGCCGCGCCTGAAAACCGAGGCAGGGTGATGTGCGGGACGGAAAGCAACCCGGGGACAAGGACGATGTCCGGCGCGGCGCTTTCCGGCAGCGTGCGGAACAGGGACTCGCCCGTGATGAGGTAGACGACAAACGCCGCAAGGCAGCCGATGGCCGGGCCGATGAGAAGCGGGAGCTGGCCCCAGATTCCCTTCAGGTACACGGAAGCAAAAATCGTCGCCAGCATGGTGATGAGGGAGACGACCCAGACCCAGTCGGAGCCCGTGATGTCCGCGGCGCCCTGAACGGGGGCGGCGTCCTTCAGCGCGGTGGCGGCGAGGGTCAGGCCGATGATAATCGCGACGGAGCCGGTAACCGGAGCGGGCAGGACTTTTTCAATCTTGTCGCGGCCGAAGCGGCGGACAATCAGGCCGGCCACAATCGACACAAGGCCGGACGCCATAATGCCGAACTGCACGGCGGAAATCATCTCGCTGGGCATGACCTGCCCGAACTCGACGCCGCCCGTCAGCCCGATGATGGCGGAGAGATAAGCAAAGCTCGAACCGAAATAGAGCGGGATTTTCCGGCCTGTCACGAGGATGAAGCACAGCGTGGCAAGACCGCTCGCGAAAATCGTCGTGTCGAGATGGAAGCCGGAGATGAGCGCAACGAGGATGGTTGCGGGGAACATGACGACGACCTGTTGCAGCGCGTAGAGGATAAGTTTCCAAAACGGCGGTCTCTCATCTGGCAAGTAACCGGTTACCTTTGTTTCCATTATGTGTTTTTCCTCCTCTAATTCAGTTTGGGCCTGGGAGTAAGCCTGTCCAGTTTTTGGGCATGCGGATACGCCGGAATCCCGCGGGGGTGGCCTTTGCGACGACTCCGGCAAAGCAAGCCGTAATTACTAAGGATTTTACCACAGGATTCGACAAAGTGTAACACTTTTTTTCATTAACGGCTTAACCGGACGAAATTTATATAAATTACCAAAAACACGCGCCGGATGCTTGTTGTTCTTGGCAACGGTGACATAAGATGCGCGGCGGGCATAAAAAAGCCGCGCCTTTTACCCTTAGGTTGCCGGGCGCGGCTGAATTTATGTATCGTTTTCCTCGGGCGCGCGTTTTTCGCCGAATGAACAGTAATCGTCTTCGGAAAAGAGCCTGTATCGGCGGAAGAACTCGTTCTGACAGAGCACCAGGCCAACCTGGAAAGCGTTTTGTTTGCCGTATTTGCAGTCCCGGCAGTAGACGATCTCGGGCTTGCGCCTGTTCCAGGCCGCAATCGCTTCTTCCTCGGTGGCAAACCACTTTTCGCTCGGCTGGATATCGCACTTGTAATTTGTGTCGACAACGCGCCAGGCGCCTGAGTGGCAAAGCAGCTTCGCTTCCGCTCCGCAGAAGGGGCAAGGCAGCAGTTTATCGTCCATTTTTACTCCTTTCAGGCCGGCTCACGAAAGGTCGGCCGGCGGGCCTTCGCGCTTTTGTTCCGGCGTCAAAGACGCCCATAAGGCGGCGACGGCGGCGGCGTTTCGCCCCGCCCGTATTATATATATGAAGCCGCGGGCTTTTTGGTACGAAGGCTGGACGATGAGCAATCTGGTAAGGCCGCGGCTTAGCGCGCCGGGCAGGCCGACGGGACAAATAGAGCGCCGCTTAAGGGCGCAAAAATATCAATGGTGAGCGCATTATCCGGCGATAATAAAAATAAAATCCCTGCAGCCGGACGGCTGCAGGGATTATTGCGGTATGGAGACTGCTGGACTCGAACCAGTGACCTCCTGCGTGTGAAGCAGGCGCTCTAACCAGCTGAGCTAAGCCTCCGAAAAATAAAAGCCCGCGGCGACAAACCGCCGCACCGCGGGGAGTGACCCGTACGAGATTCGAACTCGTGTTACCGCCGTGAAAGGGCGGTGTCTTAACCACTTGACCAACGGGCCGAATATGAAACCGGGGGTAGAGCGAGCCGCCCCCGGCTTTGGTAGCGGCAACTGGATTTGAACCAGTGACACCACGGGTATGAACCGTGTGCTCTAGCCAGCTGAGCTATGCCGCCGTATTCGTCATGACGGCGAAGATTATTATACGGGACGGGGTGAAGATTGTCAACAGTTTTTTTGATTGTATATTCCACCATCTTGGTGTATAGTATGAGAAAACGCTTACAATTAGTGTTTTTAATCTCTCATCGGAGGCGTGCGATGAACATTATCGTGCTGTGCGGCGGGCTTTCCGCGGAACGCGACGTATCGATCACATCGGGAACTATGGCGGCTGCGGCGCTGCGGCGGCTGGGACATAACGTGGTGCTCATGGACCTGTTTTTCGGGTACCCGCACCCGTACAGCGACCCGTCTGAAATCTTTACGCGGCAGGAGGAGATCACCGTCGCCGCCGTGGGCGAGACGGTGCCGGACCTTGAGGCGCTGCGCCGCGCGCGCGGGCAGGCTAATGACAGCCGCATGGGGGACAACGTCGTTGAAGTCTGCCGCGCGGCGGACATCGTCTTTATCGCCCTGCACGGGCGGGACGGGGAGGACGGCAAAATTCAGGCGGTGTTCGACCTTGCCGGCATCAAATATACGGGCACGGGCTGCCTCGGCAGCGCCATCGCCATGGATAAATGGATCGCCAAGCAGATCATGCAGCAAAACGGTATCAAAACGCCGCGCGGCATCCTGCTGAAAAAGGGCGGACTCGCGGAGAGCATCGGCTTTCCCTGCGTCGTCAAGCCCCGCTCCGGCGGCAGCTCCATCGGGACGTCCATCGTCTTTGACGCGAAAGACTACCCCGCGGCGCTGGAGCAGGCCTTCCGGTACGACGACTTTGTCATCGCCGAGCAGTACGTCAAAGGGCGGGAGTGCGACGTCGGCGTCCTCGACGGCAAGGCGCTGCCCGTTATCGAGATTTGCCCGAAATCGGGGTTTTACGACTACAGGAACAAGTACCAGAGCGGGCTGACCGACGAATACTGTCCGGCCGACCTGCCCGACGAGATCACCGAGCGGCTGCAGCGCGCCGCCGAGCGCGTTTACGAGGCGCTGTGCTTTGAAGTCTACGGCCGCATGGACTTTATTGTGGACGCGCAGGGCGAAGTCTGGTGCCTCGAGGGGAACACCCTGCCGGGGCTGACGCCCACGAGCCTGCTCCCGCAGGAGGCGGCGGCGGTCGGGATCTCGTACGACGAGCTGTGCCGGATGATCGTGGATCTGTCCCTGAAAAAGTACGAGGTGAAGTAGATGGCATTGAAAAAGCTCACGCCGGACATCGTCGCCAGAGCGGTGGGCGGGCGCTATGTGGGGCCGGAGAGCGCCCGGCACGCGCCGATTACCTCCGTCGTGCGGGACGACCGGCACGTCACCGAGGGGAGCCTTTTCGTGTGCATCCGCGGCGAGCGCGTCGACGGGCACGATTTCGCCGCGCGGGCGTATGTGTCGGGGGCGGCGTGCTGCCTGTGCCAGCGCACCCCGCCGGACGCGGAGGATAAGCCGCACGTTCTCGTCGACTCCACCCTCGACGCCCTCAAAGCCCTCGGGGAGTATTACCGCCGGCAGCTTCAGATCCCCGTTGTCGGCGTGACGGGCAGCGTCGGCAAGACGTCGGCAAAGGAGATGATCGCCGCCGTGCTGTCGACGCGCTACCACGTCCTGAAAACGGAGGAGAACCTCAACAACGAAATCGGCGTGCCGCTCACGCTCCTTTCCATTCAGGAGGAGCACGAGGCGGCCGTCGTCGAGATGGGCATCAGCAATTTCGGCGAGATGCGCCGCATCGCGAAGATGGTGCGGCCCGACATCTGCGTCATCACCGCCATCGGGCACAGCCACCTTGAAAACCTCGGCAGCCTCGAGGGCGTGCTCCGCGCCAAGGCGGAGGTGTTCGAGTATATGACGCCCAAGGGGCTTGCGGTTTTGAACGGCGACGACGCGCTCCTGTCTCAATATGACCCGGGCGTGCCCGTCGTGACCTTCGGCATGGGCGCGCGCTGCGATGTGCGCGCCGAGTCGGTCCGCCAGAGGATGGACGGGCCGGAGCCGTTTGTGGAGTTTACCGTCGCGCGCGGCGATGCGCGGTTTGACGCGCGGGTGCATGCCTTCGGGACGCATCTTGTCTACGGGGCGCTTGCCGCGGCGGCGGTGGGAAACGCGCTGGGCGTGCCGGACGAGGAGATCGCCCGCGGGCTGATGGACTTTCGGCCCGTCGGGCGGCGCGCGCGCGTCGTGAGCACCGGCTACATCACCCTCATCGACGACTGCTACAACGCCAACCCCACTTCCATGCGCGCGGCGCTCACGTCTCTTTCCGCCCTCGAGGGGCGGAAAGTCGCCCTCCTTGGCGATATGTTCGAGCTGGGCGAGGAGAGCGACAGACTTCACCGCGAAATCGGGGAGTTTGCCGCGCGCTGCGGCGTCGACTGCCTGATCTGCTGCGGGCAGAAGGCTGAGTTTATTTTCAAGGGCCTCATCTCGACGGGCCAGGAAGTCGAGGCGTGGCATTTCCCGCTCAAGGCGGCGCTTATCAGCGCACTGCCCCGCCTGATACGGCCGGGCGACAACGTCCTCGTCAAGGCCTCGCACGGGATGCACTTTGAGGAGCTCGTGCAGGCACTCGAGGCGCTGCGGTAAGGCGCGGGAGGAAAAGACGTGATTCTCACATATACGGCGCGGGCGGAGGACGCGGGCCGGAAGGTCTACTCCGTGCTGCGGCGGGAGATGCGCATATCCCAGACGCTCGCGCGGCGGCTCAAGCGCTGCGGCGCGATAGAAGTGGACGGCAAGGCTGTGTTTGCCGATTACGTCCTCTCTCCGGGGGATGTGGTGCGCGTGGACGTGCTCGCCGGGGAAGAGCCGAGCGGGAACGTGCCGGAGCGGGGCGCGATTGAGATTTTATTTGAAAACGAGGGGCTGCTGGCCGTGAATAAGCCGGCGGGGCTCATCACGCACCCCTCCTTTGCACGCTACACGGGGACGCTTGCCAATTTCGTGGCGGGGTATTTAAAGGAAAAGGGCGAAGGGGAGACGTGCCACGCCGTCAACCGCCTCGACCGGGACACAAGCGGCGTCGTGCTGTTCGCGAAGAACGGGTACATGAAAGCCCTCGCCTCCGAAGCCCTTTTGCGGGAGGACGCGCGGAAAGAGTACCGCGCCCTTGTCTGCGGGGTGCCGGAGCCGCTTAGCGGCACCGTGGACAAGCCCATAAAGCGCCTGCGGGAGCGGGATATGCTCCGCGTGACGGCGGCGGACGGGCAGCGGGCCGTGACGCACTACGAGACGCTTCGCGTATACCGCCTCGGGGAAAAACGCGTATCGCTCCTGCGCCTTCAGCTTGAGACGGGGCGGACGCACCAGATCCGCGTGCATCTGCTTGACATCGGAACGCCGATACTTGGCGACGGGCTGTACTATACGGACGAATCCCGGGCGCTCTCAAACGCGCTTGGCGCGGCGGCGCAGGCGCTCCACGCATCGTGCCTGCGCTTTACGGAGCCGCTTTCGGGGGAGTGCCTCGCAATTTGCGCGCCGGAGCCGCCCGCGTTTTCGGAGATTTGCCGCAGGATGCAACAGGTGTGGCCGGAGACTGCCCCATAAAGGCTTTGGAAGAAGCGCGGGATGAGCGCGGGGTGCTTCTTCGCAGTCCAAATAAAGGCAAAGTCTGTTGACGAACCTAAAACTGCGCCGCCGGCTCTTGACATTTGGCCTGCTGAGCAATATAATAGGGAGGCGCTGTGCGATGCGTCGTACGCGCTGCTATAGCTCAGGAGGCAGAGCGTATCCTTGGTAAGGATAAGGTCGGCAGTTCGAATCTGCCTAGCAGCTTTAGATGAAAACCCTGTGACGGCCGTCACAGGGTTTTTTGTTTTTCATATAATTATTTATGCTGCGAAAGTTACGCGGCGAGCGTGCTTTCGGCTGAAAGGGCCGCTTCCTCTTTCTTCAGGCGGCGGAGCAGGGCCATCAGCAGCGCCGGCATGAGGACGGTGCAGGCGGCCATGAGGAACGTCGCGGTGTAGCCGCCCGTCAGGCGATAGAGCAGGTTTGACAGCGCGTTGAACACGACGGAGGAGACGCCGAGGGCGAGCATGGCAAAGCCGTAGTTCGTCCCGGAAAAGGCGGGGCCGAAGATGTCCGTCACGACGGCGGGGTGGATGGCCGAAGGCCCGCCCTGCCCGAAGGCGATGAGGACGACGGCGGCGGAGTAGAAAGCGCCGCCCGCGCCGATCAGGGCAAGGGCGCTGAGAAAGGTCGCGCCCGCGAGGATAAGGAGGGCGGGGATGCGCCCGATTTTGTCCGACACCGCCGCCATGACAAGCCGCCCCGCGGCGCTGAACACCCCCGTGAGCGAGACCGTGAGCACCGCCGCCTCGGTGGAAAGGCCGCGCGCGACGCCGAGGTCTTTGATGAGCGGGACGATGAGGTTCCACGTGCCGTTGATGAAGAAGATGTTGAGCGTGATGAGCCAGAACGCCGGCGTCCTGACAAGCTCACGCGGCGTAAGGTCACGCCGCGCGGCGGGTTGCGCCTTACCCGCGGGGGCGGCGGGCGCGGCGGGGGGCAAGCGCAGGAGAGAGCAGGCGGGCATCGTCACGAGGAAAAACGCGCCGGCAAGGATGCCAAACACGGCGGTGAGGTTATACGCCGGCAAAGCCCCGCCCGCCGGGCCGGTTTCAAAAAGGCTTAAAAGCCATTGGGAGACGGGCCCGAACACGACGGTCGACAGCCCGAAGGCGGAGACGGCAAGGCCCGAGGCAAAGCCGCACCGGCCGGGAAACCACTTTTGCACGCAGGAGATGACGCTCGCGTAGGCAAAGCCGCTGCCAAGCCCGGCGACGGCGCCGTAGGTGAGGTAAATGAGGGAGACGGTGCGCGCCGTGAGGAAAGCCGTCGCGAAAATCCCGCCGCAAAACATCAGGCACCCGACGGCCGCGACGCGCCGGGGGCTTGTCCTGTCCTGCAGCGCGCCGCCCACGAGGTTCCCCAGCACGAAGGCGAGCATCATGACGGAGGAGACCATGTTCGCGCCGGCAAGGCTCCACCCGAAGGTGGCGGCAACCGGCGCCTTGAACACGCTCCAGAGATAGATGATGCCGACGCACAGCTGAATAAGCAGCCCGGAGAGGACGGCCCGCGCGCGCCCTTTCGGGGCTTTGTTGTTTTTCGGGACAGATATGTGGGTCATGGATAAGCCTCCTTTCCGGCCATTCGGCCAGGCGCGTGGCGCTTAAAATAAATATTACTAATTAAATAATAAGATATACTTATCAACAAGTCAAGTAAAAAAGCGCGCCGCGCGCAAAGCGGATTTTGGTCGGTTTGTCAAAACGCGCGGTGCCATTTGAAGAGCCGCTCAAAGAGAGCCTGCGCAAAAAACAAGGGCGCAGCGTTTAACGCTGCGCCCTTGAAGGGGGATTTAATATCAGAGCGAAAGCTCGGTGCGGGCAATAAGGTCCTCCTGGCATGCGAGGTTGAGCTCGACGAAGTAGGCCGAGAAGCCCGCGATGCGCACGACGAGGTTTTTGTACTCCTCGGGATTTTTCTGCGCTTTCCTGAGCGTGTCGGCGGAGACAACGTTAATCTGAAGCTCCATGCCGCCCAGGTCAAAGTACGTCTGAATGAGCTGGGCAAGCTTCCTCACGCCGTCCTCGCCGTTGAGGGAGGAGGGGCTGAATTTCATGTTGAGCAGCGTGCCGTTGGCAAACAGCGTCTGGTCGATGGTGGCGACGGAGGCGATGACGGCCGTCGGCCCGTTTTTGTCCATCTGCTGCACGGGGGAGATGCCGTCGGCCAGCGGGACGCCGGCGCTGCGGCCGTCCGGCGTGGCGGAGGTCATGGCGCCGAACAGGACGTGGGCGGTGACGGGGTACATGCCCGCCGTGTAACGGCCGCGCGGGCCGGTGAGCGAGGTGACGATCTTGGCATACTCCTCGCTGGCCCATCTTGCGATCTCGTCCACTTCCGGATTGGCGTTGCCGTAATGCGGGCATTCGTTCTTGATATACTGCTGCAGGTCTTCGTAGCCCTTCCAGTTGTTCATCAGGGCGTCGTACAGCTCGCGGGTGGTGCACTTCTTCGTGTCGAAGCACAGGTGCTTGATCATGAAGAGGGAGTCGGTGACGTTGCCGATGCCGATGCCGGGCACGCCGGTGCCGTTGTATTTCGCGCCGCCGTACATGACGTCCATGCCCTTTTCCATGCACCCTTCCATCGTGGCCGACACGACGGGCAGCGGCATAACCTCGCGGGTGATGTATTCGGCGTTGTTGATAGTCATCACGTGCCACTTGACGAAGTACTCAAGCTGCTTGAGGTACGCTTCCTTGACCTGCTCGAAGCTCTCCATCTCATAGAGGTAGCCCGTGGGGAGGCCGGCCTGAGGCGTTTCCATCATGCTGCCCGTGCGCGGGTTGTACATCGCGGAGGGCAGGCGGCCGTTGTTGATGGCGAGAAGGACGGCGTTGGGCATGTTGATGTAGGACATGCTGCCGGTGCCGCCGCACGCGGGCCAGTCGGCGCCGCAGATGCCCGGTTCGACGCAGCCGATGGGGGCGTAGTTGCGGGCGTCTTCAAGGGGGATGCCGCGCTTTAAGAGCGCGGGGATAATCACGTCGTCGTTTTCAAAGGTGGGCAGGCCGCCGACGATTTTCGTCGTCTCAATCGCCGCTTCCCACAGCTCCGGCGGGGTGTTCTTGTGGATGCGCAGCGTCTGCGGCGGGTCGTGCAGGACAAGGCGCGCCGTGGACTGGAGCATCATGTAGGTGACGCGGTTGGAGGCGTCGTTGCCGTCCCTGTCGACGCCTCCCATGCACATAAGCTGGCCGGACGTGTAGCCCGGGGCGGTCTGGGTCGCGCCGTTGCTCCACGGCTTGTTCATCTCGGCGACTTTGAGGTAGAACAGATCGAGAAGCTCCTGCGCGTACTCTTCCGTGATGGTGCCGTTGGCAAGGTCCCTCTCGAGGAAATCGCCGAGGTACTGGTCGACGCGGCCGAAGGAGATGCCGTGCATGTTGCCCTCAAGGCACAGGCACGTCTGGTACATAAACAGGGTCTGCAGCGCCTCGTGATAGGTGCGGCAGGGGTTTTCCATACACCAGTCGAGCACTTCGGCCATGCGCTCAAGCTCCGCCTTGCGCTCGGGGTTCCTTTCAATGGCGGCCTTTTCGCGCGCGAGGGCGGCGTAGCGCTTGGTGAGGGTGATCATCGCGTCGCAGACGATGACGATGGCGCGGTAGAAGTTGTATTTGGCGTTTGTGTCGCCGGGCATGCCGGCGTCAAGGATTTCCTGAATCTTTCGTTGCGCCTCTTCCTTGATGGCCTTGAAGCCCACGCGGATGGCCTTGTCGTACCCCGTGACGAAGTGGCCGACGGGCGTGTCGCTGATGACCGAGCGGCCGACGTAGGTCACGCCGTTAAACTCATGCGGCGCGTACTCGTCGATGTAATACGCCTGCGTCTTGGCGTGGGTGCTTTCGCCCTTGAGCCAGTAGTCGATGGTGTCAAGGACGTACAGGCGGTCTTCCTCGGAGATGTCGTACGGGTCGATGTCGCGGGTGCGGATGCTGCCGCTGCCGATTTCGTCCTTAATGAAGGAGACGCACACTTCGGGGTAGAGCGCGCCGGCGCGGTATTTGGCCGACTGCGCGCCCACGATGACTTCGTCGTCCCCGATGCGGATGGGGATTTTCTCGCAAATCTCCTTCATCACCAGGGCGCGGCGGAGGATGCCGCTCAGTTCGGGGTGGTTTTTGTAAAACTCGGTGACGATTCTATACCGCGCGATGCAGATTTCCGGCCTTGTGTTCCGGTACAGCTCGCGCTGCCGCTTCACGCGCTCGGTGACGGGCTTTAGAGTCCAGCTCATACTTTAACCTCCTATCGGGATATCCGCCTTTGGAGCATGCGCCGCGCATCCGGCGGCGCGCTTTTTGGCGGACGGGACACGAATACTATAATCTATTTTCATTATAGCATCTCGTTTGTGCAATTCAATAAAATAATCCGCCTCTTTTCATACGCTTTCGGCATGAATACATAACGAAAGCGTTTTTATGCGCGCGCCTTAAAGGGACTTTTTAACAGGCGGGCGCGATGGTATAATAAGTGCGTCAGGACGGAAAAGGAGACGCCGCTATGGATATTACGCAGCTTAAATGCTTTATCGCCGTGGCGCAGACGCTCAGCTTTACCGAGGCGGCGCGGCGCGTCGGCATGACGCAGCCCGGCATCAGCCACCACATCGGCGAGCTGGAAAAGCAGCTCGGCGCGCGCCTTTTTAACCGCTCCAGCCGCAGCGTGGAGATGACAGCGGCGGGAAAGGAGTTCCTGCCCTACGCCGTCGACATCGTCAAGACGGCGGAAAAGGCCGTTTTCCGCGTCCGGCAGGTGGAGTCTGGCGCGGTGGGGCATGTGTCCGTCTCGGCGGTGAGCACGTCGAGCGCGATTGTGTCGCGGTGCCTTTCGGCGTTTTACAAAAAGCACCCGAATATTCTCGTGGACATCTCCTTTACGTCGGGCAATTCCCAGATCTTCACGCTCGGCGAGCACGCGTTCGACTTTCACTTCGTGCTCCTCGACTATATCCCCGCGGGCAGCGCGTTTGAGTACATCGTCACGCACGAGGACCACCTGTGCGTGATTTTGCCGAAGGACCACCCCTGCGCCAGTGAGCCGCTTGATTTTAACAAGCTCAAAAACGAGCCGTTCGTCACCTTCGACGAGTCGGAGGGGCCGGCGCTGTACGCGCAGATTATGAATATATGCAAGCACTTCGATTACACGCCGCGCATCGTAAACCGCTATGACCGCGCCGAGGCCGTTCTCCTCTCCGTGGGCGCGGGGCTGGGGATTTCCATCATCCCCAAAGCCCTGTGCGACGTGTTTTACTCCGACAACGTGGCCGTCAAGCCCATCGCCGGCGTGGACACGCGCCGGACGTATGTGCTCGCGTGGCGCGCGCCGCTGAAAAGCCCCGCCGCCGAGATGTTCCTGGAGACGGCAAAGGAGCTGTTTTGCCCCGCGGAGGGCAGGGAGCTTTAGGGAGAAGGCTTTCGCCGCTTAAAGGAGAGAGACATGACGTACCGCATACTGATCGTGGAGGACGACCGGGGCATCGCCGAAGCCATCGAAAAGTGCCTTGCCGGGTGGGGGATAGAGGCGCGCAGCGTCGAGGATTTCCGCGCGGTCATGCGCGAGTTTGCCGACTATCAGCCGCACCTTGTGCTCATGGACATCACGCTCCCCTACATGGGCGGGTATTACTGGTGCCAGGAGATCAGGAAAGTCAGCTCCGTGCCCATCCTCTTTATCTCCTCCGCGTCGGACAATATGAACCTCGTCATGGCCATCAACATGGGGGCGGACGATTTTATCGCCAAGCCCTTTGACGCGAGCGTTCTCGTCGCGAAGGTGCAGGCGCTGCTGCGCCGCACGTACGATTTCGGGCAGTCCGCGCCCGTTCTGGAGGCCTGCGGCGCGGTGCTGAGCACCGGGGACAACACGCTCACCTTCAACGGGAAGAAAATTGACCTCTCCAAGAACGAATACCGCATCCTCTACACGCTCATGCAAAACAAGGGGAAAGTCGTCAGCCGCGAAAAGCTCATGGAGGCGCTGTGGCAGACGGACAGCTTCGTGGACGAAAACACGCTCACCGTCAACGTCGGCCGGCTGCGGAAAAAGCTCGACGCGATCGGGCTGCACGACTTTATCGGCACGAAATTCGGCGTGGGGTACATCGTAGGGGGCGAAAAATGAGGTTTTTCAGGGATTATTTAAGGTACCGCCTGAAATGGGTTTTCGCGCACCTTCTGCTCCTTGCCGTTTTTCTCTTCACGTTTTACCTCTACCATCTGCCCCTTGCGGCGGTGTTATACCCCGCGGCGCTGTGCTTTCTGATTGCCGCCGCCTACTTTGTGACGGACTTTCGGCGCGAGAAGCAGCGGCGGGAGACGCTCCGGGGCATTATGGAGGCGGGCGTCGAGCTGTGCACGCGTCTTCCGGAGCCCCTGAGCGGGATTGAGGAGAGCTACCGGGAGATGGTCTGCGCCTTCTGCGAGGAGTATACGCGCGCCGCCGAAAAAAGCCGCAAGGCGTACGACGAGATGATAAATTACTACACGCTCTGGGTCCACCAGATCAAAACGCCCATCGCGTCCATGCGGCTACAGCTGCAAAACGAGGACACGGAGCTTGCGCGCAAGCTTTTGACCGACCTTAATCGCATCGAGCAGTATGTGGGCATGGTGCTCGCCTATCTGCGGCTTGACTCGGACAGCACCGATTACGTCTTCAGGGAGTACGACCTCGACGAAATCGTGCGCCCGGCGGTCCGAAAGCTCTCCGGCGACTTTATCGGAAAGAAGCTCACGCTTGAGTACGAGCCGCTCCGCACCACCGTCCTCACGGACGAAAAGTGGCTCTCCTTCGTCATCGAGCAGCTGCTGACCAACGCCGTCAAATACACGCCAAGCGGCGGCGCCGTCTCCATCTGTTTAGAGCCGCCGAAAACGCTGTGCATTAAAGACACGGGCATCGGCATCGCGCCGGAGGACCTGCCGCGCATCTTCGAGCACGGCTACACGGGGCTTGCCGGACGGGCGGACAAGCGCGCCAGCGGCATCGGGCTGTACCTGTGCAAGCGGATCTGCACGAATCTCGGCCACAGGATCTGGGCGGAGTCAAAGCCCGGGGAGGGCACGGCCGTGCGCGTCGACCTTGACACGAAACAGCGCGCGTCGGAGTAAATGTGACAAAACTGTTCGTTTTGCACGCGATTTGTAAGCCGATCCGATGGAGCGGATCGGCTTTCCTTCTTATAATTGACCCTGACGAAAGGAAAGGGGTTATCTATGAGTCTTCTTGAAGTCAAAGGACTGAAAAAAGTGTACAAGACACGCTTTGGCGGCGCGTCCGTCGAGGCGCTGCGAAACGTCAGCTTCACCGTGGAGGAAGGCGAGTACGTCGCCATCATGGGCGAATCGGGAAGCGGCAAGACGACGCTCCTGAATATCCTCGCCGCGCTCGACAGGCCCACGGCGGGCACCGTGCTGCTTGACGGGAAGGACTTTTCGCAGATTAAGGAGTCGGCCGTGGCGGCATTCCGGCGGGACAATCTCGGCTTTGTCTTTCAGGAGTTTAACCTGCTCGACACGTTCACCATCGAGGACAACATCTACCTGCCCCTCGTGCTCATGGGCAAAAGCCACGCCGAGATGAAAAAGCGCATCGCGCCGCTTGCCGAGCAGCTTGGCATCGCGGCTATCTTAAAAAAGTACCCGTACGAAGTCTCCGGCGGGCAGAAGCAGCGCGCCGCCGTCGCCCGCGCGCTCATCACAAACCCGCGCATCGTTCTGGCCGACGAGCCGACGGGCGCCCTCGACTCGAAGTCTACGGACGAGCTGCTGCGCCTGTTCGGGGAGATCAACCGCCGCGGGCAGACCATCCTCATGGTCACGCACTCGATGAAGGCCGCCAGCCACGCCTCCCGCGTGCTGTTTATACGAGACGGCGAGGTCTTCCACCAGATTTACCGCGGCGAGAGCACGAACGAGCAGCTGTATCAGAAGATTTCCGATACGCTCACGCTGCTGGCGCGGGGTGAGCGGCGATGAAAACGGGGTATTACTCGCGGCTTGCC
>JAAYMC010000107.1 GCA_012521555.1 Clostridiales bacterium | reverse complement strand
GAGCCGAAGTTCGTGCCGGAGGAAGCCGTCGAAATCACGCTGGACGGCGGCGCGACGTTCTCCGTTCGCCTGATTGACTGTGTCGGCTATATGATCAGCGGCGCAATCGGCCAGTTCGAGGGCGACAGCGAGCGCATGGTCACAACGCCGTGGTTCGACTACGACATCCCGCTTACGGAGGCGGCTGAGGTCGGCACGCGCAAAGTCATCTCCGAGCACTCGACAATCGGCATTGTGATTACAACGGACGGGACCATCACGGACATCGAGCGTCAGAACTACGTCGACGCCGAAAACCGCGTGATTAAAGAGCTCAAGGACATCGGCAAGCCTTTCCTCATCATCATCAACTCCGCCAACCCGACGTCCGAGCGCGCGCAGAAGCTCCGCGCGGAGCTGGCTGAAAAGCACGGGGTGACATGCCTCGTGAAAAACTGCATGACCCTCGAAAAAGAAGACATCACCGGCATCATGAAGTCGATCCTCTACGAATTCCCCGTCGCGGAGATCGGTATCTTCCTGCCGGCGTGGGTCAACGCCCTCCCTCTGGAGCACCCGCTGAAAAAGACGGTCTATACGAACATCCGGCAGAGCCTCAATAATGCGCAGAGAATTAAGGACGTCGAGCCGGCCATCAACGCCCTCGGCAAAATGGAGCCGATCAACCTCGTCTCCATCCGCGAGATGGATCTCGGGACGGGCGTCGTCAACGCGGCCGTGGAGCTGCCCCACGAGCTCTTCTACGAGACACTCAGCGAGCAGTCCGGCCTCGAGGTGCGGGACGACGGCGACCTCATCTCCCTCCTCTCGCAGCTGTCGAAGATCAAGCGGGAGTACGACCGCATCGACGCGGCGCTGCAGGACGTGCGCACGCGCGGGTACGGCATCGTCATGCCGTCGCGCGAGGAGCTGCACCTCGAAGAGCCGGAAATCGTCCGCCAGGGCGGGCGCTACGGCGTGCGGCTCAAGGCGAGCGCGCCGTCCATCCACATGATTCTGGCCAACATCGAGACGGAGGTCTCCCCCGCCGTCGGCGGAGAGCGCTCGTCGGAGGACATCATCAATTTCCTGCTGCAGGAATTCGAGGGCAACGTGGGGAAGATATGGGAATCGAACATCTTCGGCAAATCCCTGTACGACATCGCGGGCGAAGGCCTCAACGCCAAAATCAAGAAAATGCCCGAGGAGACGCAGGCAAAGCTTCAGGAAATGCTCCAGAAAATCGTCAACGAGGGCGGCAACGGCCTCATCTGCATCATCCTCTAAACGCCGTAAAAGATACATAAACGCCCCGCGCTTGAGCTTAGCGCGAGGCGTTTTTTTATTTCGGGCGGCTGCCAAGCCACTTGTTGTACCGCTCCTCTTTTTCCGGGCGGTCAAAGGGAAAGCCGTAATGGTAGCAGTCGATGACGTCGGCGTCTTTCACGATTTCCTCGACGGGCGTCCCCACGACGGTTTTGCTGCTGTGGTTTTTCACGGCCGTGGCGATGATTTCAATCTCGTCGTCGCCAAACAGCCCGCTCTCCTTAAGGAACGCGCGCGCCGGCTCGTACCCGGCTTCGGCGTGGCCGGACTGCCGCCCCGTCACGATCCGGCCGATGTCGTGCATGGCGGCCGCGGCGGCGGCAAGCTCCGGGTCAACCCCGCGCTCGAGGGCGAGCAGCCACGCCACGCGCGCGCAGGAGGCAAGGTGCAGCCGCTCGAAGTCAAGAGGCTCGTCGCGCTGTGCCTGCGGGTCCTGCCGGTCGATGAGCGCAAGTAGCCGGCGCTGAAGCAAATAGACTCGGTTCATTTCGTCTCCTCCACGGTTTGGATAGTGCGCTATCATCTTACAGCAAAATGGACCGGCCATGCAAGTGCCGGCGCTTTCCACTATGGAAAAAATATGATAAGATGCAGTAAAGCCCAAAGGCGAGGTGACGGACATGGCAACTGAGAAAGCGCCGCGCGCGTTTCTTGCAGGCGCGCCCGCGCGGCTGAATACGGAGGTCTCCGCGCTCCGCGGCGTCGGCCCGGCGCGGGCGAAAGCGCTCTCGCGCCTCGGAATTGAGACGCTGGGCGGCTTTATCCGCTTTTACCCCCGCGCGTACGAGGACCGCACGCGCTTTTCCCCCATCTCCGCTTTGGTTCCCGGCGCGAGCGTGTGCGTGACGGCGACGGTGGCCGCCCCGCCCCGCCTGCACCGCATCAGCGGCGGGCGCGACCTCGTCAAGGCGCGCGCCGTGGACGACACCGGCGCCCTCGACATCACCTTTTTCAACCGCGCCTACGTCAAAAACCAGCTTACCCCCGGCAGGACGTACATCTTTTTCGGGGAAGTCACCGGCACCGCACGGCGCCCCGAGATGATAAACCCCATCTTCGAGCCGGCGGACAAGCCTCAGGCGACGGGCCGCCTTGTGCCCGTCTATCCCCTTTCCGCGGGGCTGACGCAGTCCTTCATGGCCTCCTGCGCCCGCCGCGCCCTCGACGCGCTGGGCGACACGCCGAAGGACCCCCTGCCCGTCGATATTTTGCAGACTTACAAGCTCGCCTCGCTGCGCTTTGCCCTTGAAAATATCCACTTCCCGTCGAGCGCCGAGGCGCTGGAGATCGCCCGGCGGCGGCTCGTCTTTGAAGAGCTGTTTATCTTTTCGGCGGCCCTCTCGTATATGCGCCGCGGCCGCAAAAGCGCCGAAGGGCGCGCGCTCGGCGAGCACGACCTTGAGGAGTTCTTCTCTAAGCTGCCCTTCACGCTCACCAATGCGCAAAAGCGCGCCATCCGGGAGGCCACGGCGGATATGCGCCGCGGCGTGCCGATGAGCCGCCTTGTGCAGGGCGACGTCGGCTCCGGCAAAACGGTGGTGGCGGCCGCGTGCTGCTGGTACGCGTGGAAATCGGGCTGCCAGTCGGCGTTCATGGCGCCGACGGAAATCCTCGCCGCGCAGCACGAAAAAACGCTCATCCGCCTGCTCGAGCCGCACGGAATCCGCGTCGCGCTGCTCACGGGCAGCCTCCCGGCAAAGCGCAAGAGAACCGTCCTGGAACAGCTCCAGCTCGGGGAAATCGACGTTGTCGTCGGCACCCATGCGCTCATTTCGGAAGGCGTGAAGTTTTACGACCTCGCCCTCGTCGTCACGGACGAGCAGCATCGTTTTGGCGTAAATCAGCGCTCGGCGCTGTCCCGCAAGGGGGAGCACCCGCACGTGCTCGTCATGTCCGCCACGCCCATCCCGCGGACGCTCGCCCTCATCCTCTACGGCGATCTCGACATCTCCGTTATCGACGAGCTGCCGCCCGGGCGCACGCCCGTCGAAACGTACGCCGTCGGCGAGCGGATGCGCGCGCGCGTCTACAACTTCGTGCGCAAGCTCGTCTCTGAAGGGCGGCAGGTCTACATCGTCTGCCCGATGGTGGAGGAGAGCGAGACGGCCGATTTAGACCTCAAGAGCGTGAGCGAGTACGCCGAGCACTTAAGGAAAAACGTCTTCCCGGACCTTTCCGTCGGGCTCGTGCACGGAAAGCTCCGCCCGAACGAAAAGGACGCCGTCATGAGCGACTTTGCGGCAGGGAAAATTGACATCCTCGTGGCGACGACGGTCATCGAAGTGGGCGTCGACGTGCCGAACGCGACGCTGATGATCGTCGAAAACGCCGACCGGTTCGGCCTGTCGCAGCTGCACCAGCTGCGCGGGCGCGTCGGGCGCGGGCAGCACAAGTCCTACTGCATCCTGTTTGAAGGCGGTGGCGGCGAGGTGGCCCGCGAGCGGCTGAAAATCCTCACGGAGACGACCGACGGCTTTAAAATCGCCGAAGAAGACCTGCGCCTGCGCGGGCCCGGCGACTTTTTCGG
>JAAYMC010000106.1 GCA_012521555.1 Clostridiales bacterium | reverse complement strand
GTTCATTGGCAAGCGCCTGCTGATGATGATTCCCATCATGCTGGGCATCATCCTTGTGGTGCAGATCTTCATCACGATCACACCCGGCGACCCCGTCCGCCTGATGAGCGGCGACCTTCTTTCGGAAGAAGAGATGGAAGAGCTGCGCGTCCAGCTGGGACTTCGTGATCCGTTCTTCGTCCGGTATGTCAACTACATAAAGAACATCCTTCGCGGCGACTTTGGGACATCCTACCGCACGCACCGGCCTGTTCTCACCGAGATTATGTCGCGCTTCCCCTATTCCTTGCTGCTGGTGAGCGTGAGCCTGGCGCTGGCGCTGGCGATCGGCATCCCGATCGGCATCTACGCCGCCACGCACCAGTACTCGTGGAAGGACAATCTCTCCATCATCGCCGCTCTTTTCTGCGTCTCCATGCCGAGCTTCTGGTTTGCCCTGATGCTCATTCAGCTCTTCGCGGTGAAGCTGAGGATTTTCCCGCCGTCCGGCGTTGACAGGTGGATCGGCTGGGTGCTCCCCTCGGTTACCCTGGCTCTGGAGTACTGCGCGACAATCGCGAGACAGACGCGGTCCAACATGCTCGAGGTCATCCGCCAGGATTACATCACGACGGCCCGCGCGAAGGGGCTTGCGGAGAGAAAGGTGCGTTACCGCCACGCGCTGAAGAACGCCATTATCCCCGTCATCATGATCGTCGGCCAGATTTTCGGCCGCGCGCTGGGCGGGTCCATGATCTTCGAGGTCATCTTCTCCATCCCGGGACTTGGCGCGTACACCATCTCCGCGCTGCAGAACAGAGACTATCCCGTTATCATGAGCAGCGTTCTGATCCTGTCGACGCTGTTTGCGGTTGTCCTGCTGATTGTGGACGTCATCTTCGCCCTTGTCGACCCGAGAATTCGTTCGCAGTACATTGGCAAAAACAAACGGAAAAAGCCGCCCGTTACGCAGCAACCGCTAAAGCCGCTTGAGTCTGTTGAGGGAGGCAATGCGTCATGAACGAAGCATACAGAAAGAAACGCTCCAAATTCGGCGAGGTTGTTCGCCGCCTGAAGAAAAACAAGGCCGCGGTGTTTTCCGTTTTTGTCCTGATCATCATTGTTCTCGTCGGCATCTTTGCGGATTACCTTGCCCCGTACCCTTATGATCAGCAAAACTACTCCCTGTCCTTTGCCAAACCAAGCCCCGAGCACTGGCTGGGCTGCGACCAGCTGGGACGGGACATCTTAAGCCGCCTGATTTACGCGACCCGCCAGTCCCTGCAGCTTGGCATTCTCGCCACGGCGATTGCCGGCATTCTGGGTATTACGCTCGGCTGCATCGCCGGCTACTACGGCGGCTGGGTTGACATGGTCATCATGCGTTTCCTCGACATTTACCAGAGCATCCCGATGTTCCTGCTTTGCGTTACCCTTGCCGCAGTCATGGGGCCAAGCCTGCGAAACGCCGTCCTTGCGATAGGCATTTCCACGGTGCCGTTGCCGGCGCGGCTGATGCGCGCGTCCATCCTGACGGTCAGAAACCAGGAGTTCATTGAAGCCGCGCGCATGTGCAACGCCAGCAACCGGCGCATCATCCTCAAGCACATCATTCCAAACGCCATCGCCCCTGTTATCGTTTCCATCACAATGACGGTCGGTATGAATATTCTCGCCGGCGCAAGCCTCAGTTACATAGGCCTGGGCGCGCAGCCTCCGATTCCCGAATGGGGCACGATGGTCGCCGACGCGCGCAACATCATGCGCGACCACGCGATCCTCGCGCTTTACCCCGGGCTTTGCATCATGATCACCGTATTGGCATGCAACCTGCTGGGAGACGGCCTGCGCGACGCGCTTGACCCGCGCCTGAAGAATTGAGGTGAGTAAAATGCCTGACAACGTTCTTGAAATCAGAGACCTTGTTGTCGAGTATCACACCGACGACGCCCATATTTACGCGGTCAACGGCGTCAGCCTGAACGTGAAGAAGGGCGAGACCATCGGACTCGTCGGTGAAACCGGTGCCGGCAAGACGACGATCGCCAAATCAATTCTCCGTATCCTCCAATCCCCTCCCGCCAAGATCTGCAGCGGCTCCATCATGTTTGACGGAGCCGACCTGATGAAGCTGTCGGAAAAGGAAATGCAGCACATCCGCGGCAACAAGATCGCCATGATCTTCCAGGACCCCATGACTGCGCTCAACCCCATCGAAACCGTCGGCTTCCAGATTGAAGAGGCCATCCGCCTGCACAACAAGATTTCCCGCGTGGAAGCGGTCAGGCGCGCCTGCGAAATGCTGGAGATGGTCGGCATCCCCGCCGAGCGGTATAAGGAGTACCCGCACCAGTTCTCCGGCGGCATGAAGCAGCGCGTCGTCATCGCGATGGCGCTGGCCTGCAAGCCGATGCTGCTGCTGGCCGACGAGCCCACCACCGCGCTGGACGTGACCATCCAGGCGCAGGTGCTGGAAATGATGAACGACCTGAAGACAAAGCTCAACACGTCGGTCATCCTCATTACCCACGACCTGGGCGTCGTGGCGAACATGTGCGACTCCGTGGCCGTCGTGTACGCCGGCGAAATCGTGGAGTACGGGACGGCGGAGGACATCTTCGACCGCACGGCGCATCCCTACACGGTCGGCCTGTTCAACTCGCTGCCCAGGCTCAACACGACCGAGCGCCGGCTCAAGCCAATCAAGGGCCTGATGCTCGACCCAACCATAAAGCCGCCGGGCTGCCGGTTTAGCGACCGGTGCCCGGAAGCGACGGAAAAGTGCTGCAAGCAGCCGCCGCCGGACGTCGAAGTCTCGCCGGGACACATCGTTAAATGCTGGTTGAGGGGAGGTTCGAACTAATGCCCCCGCTCTTGGAAGTCAAAAACCTGAAGAAGTACTTTAACACAAAAGGCGGCATGCTGCACGCCGTCGACGACATCAGCTTTACGCTCGACGCCGGCAAGACGCTGGGCGTCGTGGGCGAGTCGGGGTGCGGCAAGACCACGCTGGGCCGGACGATCCTGCACCTGCTTGACGTGACGTCGGGCCAGATCCTCTTCGAGGGCAAGGACATCACCTACCCCAAGAAGAAAGAGCTTATGAAGCTGCGCGAGGACATGCAGATCATCTTCCAGGACCCGTACTCCTCCCTGGACCCGCGCCAGTCCGTCAAAGAGACCATTATGGAGCCGCTCCTTATTCAGGGCAAGCTCAGCAAGGCCGAGTGCGAGAAAAAGGCCAAGGAACTGATGGACACGGTCGGCCTGGCGGCGCGCTTTGAAAACGCGTATCCCCACGAGCTTGACGGCGGACGCCGGCAGCGCATCGGCATCGCCCGCGCCCTGGCGCTGGGCCCAAAGTTCATCGTCTGCGACGAGCCTGTCTCCGCGCTTGACGTTTCCATCCAGGCGCAGATCATAAACCTCCTGCTAGACCTTCAGGAATCTCTCGGCATCGCCTACATGTTCGTCACGCACGACCTGTCCGTCGTGAAGTACATATCCAACGACATCATGGTCATGTACCTCGGACAGATGGTGGAGAAGGCCAGCTCCGACGAGCTGTTTGCCAATCCGATCCACCCGTACACGCAGGCGCTGCTGTCCGCGATTCCCATACCGGACATCCACAACAAGACGAAGCGCATCATCCTCAAGGGCGAGCTGACATCGCCGATCAACCCCAAACCCGGCTGCCGGTTCAGGCCGCGCTGCATCTATGCGACGGAAGAGTGCGAACAGCCGCAGGTTCTGACCGAGCCGCTGCCCAATCACTTCGTGGCTTGCTGCAAATGCAGTGAATTATTAAACAACAGGAGGAACACACAATGAAGAAGGTACTTATCCTTGTTTTGTGCCTTGTCATGCTGTTAGGCTGCGTGGCATGCGGCGGCAAGAGCACGCAGTCCAGCCCGTCCCCTGGCGCTTCGACTCCCGCCGGCGG
>JAAYMC010000105.1 GCA_012521555.1 Clostridiales bacterium | reverse complement strand
AGAATCAGGCCGTCGTACCCCTGGTCGATGAAGGTCTGCATGCCGCTGATGAACTCTTCGGCGCTGTACTGCGTGGGCGCCCACATGCGCGTGTAGTCCATGTTGACTTTCTTCGCCCAGTTTTCGTACGCAACGTCAAAGGCAGCAAACGCTTCGCCGGCCGAGATGCTCAGATACGCGACCTTGTACTTCGGGAACTTGGTGTAGTCGAAGTCCGGGTCATAATAGCCGGCGACTTTCGGGTACTTCGGACCGCTGTCTTCCTGCTGACCTCCCGTACCCGTCGGCTCGCTGGTCGACGGCTGCGACGGCTGCTGTGTCGGTCCCTTGTCGCCGCCGCTCCCCTGAGTGCCCTTGGAGCCGCACCCGAAGAGCGCCACGACAAGGAGTAGCGCGAGAAGGATTGCCAAGAATCTTTTCATGCGGAAAACACCCTCCTTAAAAGTGCTCTATCAGTTTTGTTATAGTGCTTGTTTGACTCGCGGTACAATCAATAAACCTTGTCAAACGACGCTTAAATCGTAACATAGAACGCGCCGATTCGGTTCGGTTTACGGATATAAAATTTATGCTTTTTCATTAGACTCGGTTGCCGAATCCTATCCATATTTGTTAACTTCGACGAACCGCGGCACAGAATTTATTGACATTGACGATGCGAAAATCTTGTAAAATTGTACGAAGCTGGCGAATCCCCTTTGTACATCCTGACAACAAATCCGTCTCCGAGTCTGATTAGCGGCGCAATCGGGGCAAAAAACTTTCCGGGCGCGTTCGCTTTGCGGCTTAAATAGGCAGCGCGACATTTGTATTCGGCGAATAGTGCCAAATATAATGAAGTGTGCTATGATATTTTTAAAACATTTTACCAGTCTGGAGGGACGTGGCATTATGTATCAGTTCAGGCCGGTTTCCGACCGAATCGCCCGGATGCGGGACCGAATCCGCAACCGCGTCATTCAGCTCGACTCCGAACGCGCCATGATCGTGACGGAAGCGTATAAGGACCTTGTCAACCTCGTGCCGACAATCAGAAGGCCGACGATATTGAAAGCCGTCGCCTCCAACGTGACGCTGCGCGTGGAAGACGACGACGTCCTCGTGGCCAACAGGGGCCGGTATTTCTCCAGCAACGTTTTGTACCCTGAAATCCGCTCCGGCCCGGGCTTTATGGTGGAGGCCATCCGCAGGGGCGAGTGGACCATGGGGGACGACGGGCTGTGGCACAACCCGAAGTCGGAGTTTCTGCGGCTTGCCGCCGCGCCGGAGGACGTCGAGGCCATTGAGAGCATTCAGGAATTCTGGAAGGGCAAGACGTTCGACTGCATCGGCGACGGCTGGGCGCCCGCGGGCCTTGACGAGCTCAAGCGCCTCGGCGCGACGAAGCACAACATCTTCATGAAGCACCTCATCGGCTGCCGCCCCGGCCATCTGATCCCCGGGCACAAGAAAATCATCGACGTGGGCTACGGCGCCATCCGCAAGCAGGCGCAGGACTGGCTCGACGAGCACTACGGCAACGTCATGGGCGACGACGTGAAGAAATACCTGTTCTACTCCTCCGTCGTCATCGTCTGCGACGCGGCGAGCATCCTCATCCGCCGCTACGGCGACGCGTGCCTGAAGAAGGCGGAGACGGAAAAGGACCCCGCGCGGAAGGCCGAGCTATTGCGCATGGCCGACAGCCTCTACTGGATTTCCGAAAACCCCGCGCGCAACTTCTGGGAAGCCTGCCAGGCCTCCCTGCTCTACGAGCTGCTTTTGTACCACGACGGCGCCAACGCCTTTTCCATCGGGCGGTTCGACCAGTTTACATACAAGTACTTCAAGCAGGACATCGAGTCCGGCGCCCTCACGATGGACCAGGCGCAGGAAATCGTGGACGCGTACTTCCTCAAGCTCAACAACTTCTACGGCGGCGCAAACCAGTACATGGTCCAGATGATCGGCGCCATCACGTACCAGCACACCACCATCGGCGGCGTGGACCGCGACGGCAACGACGCCACCAATCCCCTCTCCTACATGGTGCTCGAGTCCATCGCGCGCCTGAAGCTTCACGACCCGACCATCTCCCTGCGCATCCACAAGAACACCCCGAAGGACATCTGGAACCTCGCCATCGAGACGACGAAAATCGTCGGCGGCCTGCCGCTGTTCCAGAACGACGAGGTTATCATCAAGGGCCTTGTGCGCGAAAACGGCTTTTCGCTGGAGGACGCCCGCGATTACGCCATCATGGGCTGCCAGGAGATCGTCGGGCCCGGCACGGAGTACCCCGCCGCCAACGGCAACACGCCGCCCTACTCCAGCCTCAACTACGGCGTCGTCTTTACGATGGCCATCAACGACGGCAAAAACCCCTTCAACGGGGAGCAGTGCAAGATCCACACCGGCTACCTCTACGAGATGAACTCCATCGAAGAGGTGCGCGAGGCGCTGCGCAAGCTCATCTACTACCTCATCAAATTGCAGGTCAGCGTCGACAACTACACGGAATACCTGCACCAGTTCTACGGCACGGAAAACCTCATCTCCATCAGCATGGAAGGGTGCATGGAAAAGGGCATGGACGCGACGTGGGGCGGCTGCAAGTACAACTCCTACGGCGGGACGGCCACGGGCCTTGCCACCATCGCCGACTGCCTGACCACCATCAAATACATGTGCTTTGACAAGAAAATCTGCACCACGCGCGAGCTGTACGACGCCGTCATGGCCAACTGGGAGGGCTACGAAGTCCTGCGCCAGCGGATTTTGAACGAAGTGCCCCGCTACGGCAACGGCGACCCGTACGCCGACATGGAGATGAAGTGGATCTGCGACACGTACTACAACGCCTGCAAAGAGTGCTACAGCATGCGCTGCACGAACTACAAGGCGGGCCTCTACGGCGCCGCGGACCACGTCACGCAGGGCTACATCACATGGGCGACGCCGGACGGCCGCAAGACGGGCGAACCAATCGCCGACGCCTGCTCGCCGGGCCAGGGGCGCGACCGGAACGGGCCGACGGGCGTCTTCGCCTCGACGGTCTGCTTCGACCACTCGAAATTCATGGACGGCCTCGCCGTCAACCTGAAAATCCACCCGACCGCCCTCAACGGCGAGGACGGCGTCGAAAAGCTGCGCGACCTGACGCTGGCGTATTTCGACCAGGGCGGCATGGAAGTGCAGTACAACGTCGTCTCCTCGGATACCCTGCGCGAGGCGCAGAAAAAGCCTGAGGAATACAAGGACCTCGTCGTGCGCATCGCGGGCTTCAGCGCCTATTTCGTGGAGCTGAGCCTCGACTGCCAGAACGACCTCATCCGCAGGCACGACCACAACCTCTAAGACTGCAGAGAATAAGGAGCAACGTGGAATGAAATACGAAAGGCCGCTTTACGGGGACGCAAACGTCCCGGTATATAAAAAAAAGCTGCGCAATAAGCGCGAGCTTGATCTGCCGGCGTTTGACTTCCCCGTCACGCCGAAGGAAAACTTCATGCTTGCGGCGCGCAGGAAAACGCCGTATTGGATGCCGAGCTCCCTGTACGACCTCCAGTCGCTCGTGTCGCAGGAGCTTGTGACGGGCAACGTCCGGGGCATGCAGTGCAGTTTTGACGTCACCCGCATGACTCCGGAAAACTATACGTTCTACGACTGGTTCAACACCAACTGGACCTACGTCGCCTCGGCGGGCGGGCCCATGCTCACGCCGGGCTTCGTCCTGTGCGAGGACATCACGCAGTGGGAAAAGGACGTCGTCTTCCCGGACCTGAGCGAATGGGACTTTACGACGGCGGCCGAGGAGTTTATGAAAACGCGGTACGACCCGACGCGCGCGCTGCACATCGACATCGGCATCGGCGCCACGGAGCGGCTTGTCTCCGTCATGGGCGGGTATACCGAGGCGATGCTGGCGTTTGCCGTCGAGCCCGAGGCTGTGCGCGCGTTTCTCGACCGCTTCGCGGATTTCACCATCGAGTACGTCGACCTCATCGCGCGCCTCTATCCCGTGGACATGATGACGTACCACGACGACTGGGGCACGGAAAAGGACACCTTCTGGAGCGAAAGGATGATGGAGGAAATCGTCTACGAGCCGACAAAGCGCATCGTCGACCACATCCACTCCAAGGGCATTCTGTTTGAATTCCACTGCTGCGGCAATATCAAGCGGTTCCTCCCGTACATGATCGACATCGGCATGGATTTCCTGCAGCTCCAGCGGCGCGCCAACGATATCCCCGGCATGAAGGAGCGGTTCGGAGACAAAATCGGCTTTAACCTGTCCATTGAAGACACCGTCCCCGGCGAGACATACGCGAAGGAGGAGATGGCGGAAAAAATCCGCAAAACCGTCGACCTGTACGGCAAGGGCGGCGGCGCGTACCTCAACATCTTCGCCTTCCATCCCGAAACCGCGTGGAATATCACAAGCGAGCTTATCTGCTACAGCAGGGAGTATTACGACAGGGAACGCGAGAGCGCAATAGCAGCGCGCGCTTAAAGCGGGCGGCAAATCACTTGGCTTCCTGGCAGGCCGGATGCTTTGCGGCATCCGGCTTGTGCTTTGAGCACTTTTCCCGCATTTCAAGGAAAATATCGAACCGGGAGTCCTCCTGCTCGGTACCGGGGAAGTCGGCGGAGGAGAACGTGTTCTGGCTCATAATCCGGAGGGCTATGCAGGACAGCAGGATATGCAGCCGCTCCTCCGGGTCGTCAAACTGGATCTGCGTGATGTTCTGGATGCACTTTATCCGGTAGGCCAGCGTGCTGCGGTGGAGGAACAGCTTGTTCGACGCGGCCAAAAGGCTCCTGTTGTTGAGCAGGTAGACCTCCAGCGTCTCTAAGTAATTCGTCCCGTTTTCCATATCGTATTCCTGCAGGCGGAGTGCGGCGTTGTGGCAGACGGCGCGCAGCGGGAAGCGGGACGTGATGATGTTGACGATATGCGAAGCGAGGACATCCTGGTAATACTTGATGCGCTGCTTGGCGAATATCGTGATTTTATGCGGCATGGAGGCCAGCTCATACTGCAGCCGCAGCTGGTTTAAGTCGCAAAACTTCATGCCGATGCTGCACGACCCGTTGCTTTGCGTCAGCTGCTTCTTCAGGTTCTGCAGGAATTTGTCCTGGAGCTCGCACGCTTCGTTGCGCAGCAGGACAAAGATGTAATCGTCGTACCAGAACGAGACGAAATTGGGGTATAAGTCGGCAAAGATATTCTCGTAGGCGTGCAGGGAGTGGCTGATTTTGCAGCTGTCCGGCGGGAGCTTGATAAGGAGGATTCTGTAGTCGTCGTTCATCCGCCAACCGATGCGCGACATGTTGATTTTAAGCGCCCTCGAGTCGGAGACGACGGAATAGCGCAGCGCCGTAATCAGGCTGATGCGCAGGTAGTCGTGCGGGTTTAGGTAGCTGCTGTACCGCTCGATGATGCACTTGTGGATGGTCTCCACGATAAAGTCAGCCAGCCAGAGATGGCGGGTGGAGAGCGCGCCGCCTTCCCTTGAAAAGACGATCGTCGCCACGTGCAGGTCGTCGTGGTAGAAGGCGCTGCTGATGTGGGTGTTTTCGCCGCTTCCCGTGTTGAGGAAGACGGAGCGCGGGGTGGCCTCCGATTTCGACGAAAACGCCTTATCCCTGTCCCGCTTCGTCACGGGCATGGGGAGCTGGCAGCGGTTGGCGGCGAGCGTCTCCTGCCAGAGGGTGTTCGTGTCCGGCGGGAGATTGACGTCGCTGTACCCGAGCAGCATGTAATCGGACCCGTAAAGCGACGCGTGGCAGTTCATGATGGACGCGCAGGCGTTGAGGACAGCCTGAATCGGCTTGTTGAGCAGCAGGGCGCACAGCAGGGCGTGCTCTTTCTCGTTATACTTAAAAAAGATATTCTGCACCTCGACCATGACGGCCGGCAGCGTAAACTCTTCGGAGAAAATCAGGCCGTTGACCTGATATTTTTCCATAAGCTCGTAAGCGCCGTCGCCTCCGCCGATACAGATGAGGTTTTCGGGCAGGCGGGGCTCGTCGCGAAGCTGCGGCCACTGCGCGATGTACAGAATATCCTTGGCGTACGGGTGCCCTGCGATGAAAGGACAGATGCCGACAAGGCCGAGCGCGCCGTCCGTGTAGCCGACAACGCGTTCGTATGGCGTTTTCAGGTTGTCCATAATCAGCCCTAAATTCAGTTTCATGCTCTCTCCCTCCTTTTTAAAGCGGTCCGGGCGGAGGCTGACTGGGCAAAACGTACAAGTGCTATTGAGCTTTTAAGCCGCGGCGGCTTTCCCGCCGGGCAAACCGGCTCGCTTTTCGCCGGGGATAAGACGAATCTCTGGAAAAGCAAGCCCTTCCTGCTTAAGGCTCGGAAGGGCCTGCCCTTTTCCTGCAAGCCTTGGCGCTTTAGCCGCGCGCCGGGCGCTTTCATCAGAATTTGTCCTTAAACTCCGCGTACACCTGCGGCAAAATAGCGGCGAGGTTGGTAAACTCCTTGACGTTGTGCATGAGGAGCTCTTTCACGCCCTCGAGAGGAATCTTGACCCCGTCGGGGATGACCTTCGCCGGCTTGCCGTCGCGCACGCCCCACCCCATCCAGAAGCGGGTGCGGAGCTCCGAGCCCCGCTCCGTCGGGCGGACGAAGTGCACCATGATGGTCGGCGCGTGCTCGTCACCGGAGCAGACGATGGTGCCCTTGAAGTCCTTCAGCTTTTCGGGGTCAAAGCCGATGTCCGCGGGATTGCGGAAATGGATTTTGATGTCCAGGACCGGCCCGTCCGGCGTCATGGACTCCCTGACGTCGTGGATGGTGTCCCAGTAGCGCTCCTTCATGGACAGGGACGTGTCGCGGTTCTTCTCAGGGTTGCGGGAGATCGCCGCATGGTGCTCGTCGTGGCACCAGATTTTGTAGCGGAGCGGCTCAAGCCCGTGCCACGCAAACCACCAGTCGAACATCTCCGGCGTCACGCCGGGCATGTCGACGAGATTGGCGAGCATGGCCGTGCCGTCCTCAAACTGGGTGTAGCCGATTTCGCCGTACATATACCCGTCGTCGAACAGCCTGTTGAGGTCCGGCGCGCGGTGAGCCCTCGCGGGATCGAGAAACGTGTTGGCTTTTTCGTAGTGTTCGGGCGAAGGTTTCGCCATTTCCATTTCGAAATACTTATAAAGCGGGCTTTTTCTTTCTTCGTCCGTAATCGGTACCGGCATGTTTCTCCATCCTTTCTCCCTGAAATTGAAAATACTCAAGTAAAATCCATCCGCCGGGCGCCTTATGCCCTCCGGCTGGCAGTATGGCGGCTTTCCCTTATGATGTAAGGCTTTCGCGCTTTTCGCGCTATTCTGATTAGACTATTTGACCGAAAACTGATTCGCAAAATCATTATAAAATGTTCATCTTGACTTGTATAATTCAATAATTCTATGGGCTGATTAACTCCATAAAAACGCTGTGCCGGCTGAAAAAAGTGCTGTGAAGGGCGCTCAAGCGGCCGCCGGCGCGGGAAAACATGGCGGCTTACCGGCGGCAACATGATTGAACGGCCGTCCGGCGCGCCAGTTTCCCCCTGAACCGGCAGTCAGGGACGGCGTGGGTAATAAAAGAGCGGCCGCAGCCGCTCTTTTTCGTTTTCACAAGACAGCCTTGCGCCGCCTAGCTTTGCGCAGGGAATTCAATCAGATTTTTGCCTTTGTGCTTGGCGCTGTAGAGAAGCCGGTCGAGCATGATCAAAAGGCCGGTTGTCTTATCGTCCTCCACTTCCATAAGGCCGCCGCTGATCGTCACCGAGAAATCCTTTTCCCACTCCAGCTCCGCCACTTTCCGCCGCACGCGCTCGATGACGGCGCACCCTTCTTTTATGCCGGTGTTGGGGAGGATAATCAGAAACTCGTCGCCGCCGTAGCGCCCCACGATGTCGTTTTGCCGCAGGTTGCTCTTGATGGTCCGGCTTATCCGCTCGATGACGTAATCCCCGTAGACGTGCCCGTATGTGTCGTTGACAGTTTTAAAGTCGTCAATATCAATCAAGGCCAGGGTGAGCTTCCTTTTCTTTTCGCGGGACGCTTCAATCTCATCATTTAAATAAGACATGATAAACCGCCTGTTGTACGTCCCCGTCAGGAAGTCCGTAATGGATATCAAATGGAGCTTTTGCTTTTCTTCGCTCAACAGCCTGTTGAGCCTTTCCGCCTCTTCCTTCGCCTGAATAAGCTCGGCGTTGCTCCGCCTTGATTTTTCAAGCTCCTTCGCGTAGCCGTCCGCTAAAGCGGCGATGAGGACGGCGGCGGAAATCAGGCAGACGAAAAGGCCGAACGAATAGTTAATCTGCCGGTCGAGCGGGGACTTGTAGACAGCCGCCAGATCCGGAAACTTGTACTCGATATGTAACAGCACGCCGACGGCCGCGGCAAACAGGCCGAAAATGATTCGCCTCCTCTGCCCCGTCAGCAGCAGGGCGATGATGCCCGCGTTGACGATGAGGTAATACGGAATGCCGCCGAACGTCCCGCCGGTCATCAGCCACATCACCGGGAAGAACACAAAGCTTGAGAAAATGACGCCGATAAGCGACAGCAGATTGTAGTTGCGGCTGACGCGAAAGGCGATATACAGCCCGACGGTGATTACGCCGCAGGCAAAAGACGCCAGCGCCGCGGCTTTATCCTCCCCCATAAAACATTTCATCAGGGCGCAGGAAAAAGACATGAAGATTCCAACGATAAAAACAACGTTAAACATCCGGTGCTTTAAGGGAATCTCGTCATTCCTCATGATGCATCCTCCAAAACCCTCCGGACAAGGCGGCGCCGCCGCGGGTTTTCCATTATTCAACAGTTTAAGCATAATTATACACAATTTCCACCCGTGTGTTAAGCATTTTTTGGCAGCAGGGAGAAACGGAGAAAAAAATGGCGCGGCTTAAAGCCGCGCCATGACGCATTTGTTATAGAAGCGCTCTTTGGCATGCCCAAAGACGAATAGCTCAGTTTTTCAGGCAGGCTCTCCGCCCCGGCGGGCCCGCTCAGGGTCCCCCAACTAACAGGCAAATTTTCACGCCGCCTGGCTCCTCAATATCCGAGGATTCCCCGGAATGTCTCAAGGGCCGTCAGCGTCTGGGCGTTTTCGGCCGTCTGCTGGTCGATCTCCACCTGGATGGCGGGAATGCCCGCCGCGTCCAGCATGCGCTTAATGGGGACGTAGTCGTACTCCTCCGGGTCGCAGAATTTCGTCAGGACGAGAAGGACGCCGTCCGCCCCGCTCTTTTTGGCAAGGTCAACGAGCATCTTCCCGCGGTTTTTCTCCGGGTCGAACAGGACGGAGCAGCCCTCGATATTGCCGACCTGCCGCGCCATCCCTTCGATGGGGTCTTCCGTCTCCGGCACGTCCGCGCGGAAACGAAGGGATTCGTGCGTCACCTCGTCGTCCACAACGGCATAGCCGAGATCGTCGAGGATCTGAAGGAGGTTGGGGTGGTCGGCCATGATGCCGCTTGTCACGATTTTCGGCCCCTTAAACTCTCCCGCCGGGGCCTCTTCCATAAGCGCGACAAGCTCCGAGACCATGCCGGCGTGCTCCCGCACGTCCATGAAGCAGCTGCTCTTGAAGACGGCGTTCCTCTCGGAGGGTTTGAGCAGGCCCGGCTTCCGGGCGCAAAGCTCAAGGAACCGGCGCATGACGGCCCTTCGCGCGTTGTAAACGGACACGGCGTCCCTTATATCCGCGTCCGTGATGGCGCGGCCGGCTATCTCCTCAAGCCGCGCCTTTACCTTCCTGTACTGGGACGCGGTGAAGGCAACGCCCGCCTCCGTCTTCCTGTTTTGCGCGTGGGCCACGGGAATGACGGGGATGTGCGGCACGCTGTAGCGCCAGTTGCCGTCCATGCCTTTCAGGCTGTCGCAGAGGATGGGGATCATGACGGCTTCAAGGCCGTCGTACGCGCCGCGGATGCCCAGCTCCAGCGTCGTCTGGAGGACGGAGCAGATAAAGGCCGGCAGGTACCGTTTGGCCTCCACCGCCTGCGTCCGCGCGCCCCAAAGCCCGAAGGGGATCATGCCGGCGGCGTACACAAGCTCCTCGGGGCAGAAATACAGCATGCAGCCGACGGCTTTTTTGCCTTCGGCGCGGTATTTCTCCAGCTGCGCCTTCGGATTGTCCGCGATATTCCGAAAGGCTCGCAAAAGCTCTTCCATCCTGTTCATTTGCGCGCCCCCTTCCTCTTGTTCTCCTCCATAATCTCCACGAGGGCCTCGATGCGCGTGAGATACTGCGCCTCCGAGAAGACCCTCGGGTCGGCCTGGTCGCCGTCGAAGACGACGGTGGGGATGCCGGCCTTTTCCCGAAGCTGCCGCTCCATCTCGTAGAGCGTCCCGCTCCAGTGCTTGCAGCTTCGGTTGATGTGGAAGATGGCGCCGTCCACTTTATGCCTGATGGCGTCGTTGACCCGCAGCTCCAGCTCCCGCTCGAAGACGTTGCAGTTGGGAACGTAGGAGTAGGCCGCCATAAGCTCGTCCAAATTGTCGTAGAGGAAGCTGAAGGCGGGGCCGTACACCGTAGCCGTGACGTTGATGCCGAGATTTTTCAGCGTCTTGAACGTATAGCTGAGGTTTGCCCAGCAGGCGATCCCCTCAAAGAGCACCCGGTATTTCTCCTCCGCCTTAAACGTCGAGACGCCATTTTTGACGTTCTCCTCGTACTCCTCCGCCAGCTGCTCGAAGGCTTCCGCCGCCTCGACGGTGCCCCGCGCCACAACGGCGACGGCCATGTTGTTGAAAATGTCAAAACCGGAATAGGGCGACGGGGTGTATTGCGCGTAGCTCACGGCCTTCAGCCACGCCCTCGAGCTGCGCTGGGAGATGGCCATGACTTCCTTAAAGCGCTCTTCGTCCCACTTTTTCCCCGTCAGCTCCTCGAGCTTGCGGATGCAGTCGTCAAACTGGGCGCGTATGTATCTGATGCGGTCTTCGTCGCAGGGGAACGCATCCAGGTGCGGAATGTCGATGAGCAGAAGCGGGATATCGAGCTCCACCGCCAGGTTCTCGTACCACTTTATCATGCAGTTGCAGATATTGTTGCAGCAGAGAAGGAAGTCCGGCTGGGGGATGTTGAGCTCCGGGCACTCCTTGAGGGCGGCGTAGGCGAAGCTGATGCGGGAATAGGAGCACAGGTCGCTCGAATAGCCCATGCTCTCCGCGTACTCGCACATGCGCTGCCCGCCGCCTTTCGCCGCGACGCCCGCGGCGTGGTTTTCAGGGAAAACGACGGGGATGCCCAGCGTCGTGGTAATCTCCTGCGGGAAATTGGAGGCGCACCAGCCCACCTTTTCCCCCCGCAGCTTCGCCTCCCAGGCGTCCTGCGTCGCCTTTTCGGCGATCTCCCTGAGGCGGATTTTCGCCGGTTTTCTTTCGATGTGATCGTCCATTCATCTACTCTCCCTCGCGCGTAATTTTATCGTAAGCCATCAGCGCGGCGCCGATGGCCCCGGCCAGCTGCGCCCGCTGGTCGGTGTGAACAGGTATCTTAAGCTCCGCCTCAATGGCGCGCACGACGCCCCCGTGGCGGGCGACGCCGCCGGTCATAAAAAGCGGCTCTGTAAGCCCCAGTCTTCTGAGAAGGCCGCAGCCCCGGAAGGCCACAGCCCGGCTGATGGCGGCGGCCAGATCCTCCGGCTTTGTGCCCTTGGACAGCTGCGAGATGACTTCCGACTCGGCGAACACGGTACAGGTGGAGCTGATTTCAACGCACTCCTGTGACTCCAGGTCGAGCCGGCTGAGCGTATCGAGGTCGATATCGAGAATGCGCGCCATGACTTCGAGGAACCGCCCCGTCCCCGCCGCGCATTTGTCGTTCATGACGAAACCGCCGAGCTTCCCGCCGGGCAGGACGGAGAGGGCCTTGGCGTCCTGTCCACCGATATCCAGCACGGTCCGGACGCCGGGAAAAAGCCAGTACGCGCCCCGGGCGTGGCAGCTCAGCTCCGAAAAAACGTGCCCGGCTTCGCTGAGCGTATTGCGGCCGTAACCCGTGGCCGCCGTCACATCCATGTCGGCCTGAGTCAGGCCCGCGTCCTTCAGCGCCGCCTCCATCGCCCGCGCCGGCCCGCTTGTCCCCGTGCCGACGGGGATGACGGCCGACCCGATGATTTCCGCGCCGTCCCGCATCACGACGCATTTCGACGTGGTCGACCCAATGTCCACTCCGAGCAAATATATGGCAAATCATCCCTTCATATCGAAAGTAAGAAGCCGGCCAAAAGCGCCGCGCGCGGCGCGCCCGCCCTGCCCGGGCTCCGCCCGCTCTATACAGGGTGAATCGCCGCGCCTCTTTTCGGCAAAAGGCGGCAAACCTCCCTGTTTTTTGTCCTTTTTGGACCAAAAATTGCACATCATGCTCATTATAATATGGATGACCTGTATAATTCAATCCTTCTATGAGCTGATAATTTTTTTGTTTCTTCTCCCAGCGCGGTTTTAATGAACCGGCATTCAGAAAAGCCCGCTGTTCTCGCTTTATGAGAACAGCGGGCTTTTGTCATGCTGAATGGGGTTTCAATGTCCGCGCGAAAGCTTAAACCTAGCACTTTTGCATAAGGCGGATGAAAAACTCCACCGTCCGGTAGATGACGTCGAGGCGGATGTGCTCGTCGTTGCCGTGGATGCCGCTGCGCTCGTCGGCGGTGAGGTCGGCGGCGGAGAAGCGGTAGACGCGGTTTGAGATGCGCCCGTAGTGGCGGCTGTCCGAGCAGGCCACCATGAGATAGGGGCTGACAATGCAGCCGCGCCACGTATCCGCCACGGCCTGCGCAATCGTCTCCCACGCGGGGCAGTCCGTCTCGGAGATGACGCTGGGGTTCATCGACTCCTTGCCGACGGTGATCTGGACGGTGTCGTCCTTTATGACCTTCTTTATGTACGCCACGGCGCTGTCGATGGTGTCGTGCGGGTTGAGGCGCATATTCGCCACGAACGCGGCGGAGGGCGGGATGACGTTGGGCGCCTGGCTGCCCGACGCCATCGTGAAGGCCACCGTCGTGCGCATCATGGCGTTCATTTCGCCGCCCGACTTCTTCGCCAGCATATTGATAATGCCGCCGAAGCACCAGAGGTTGGCGAAAATCAGGCGGTAGGCGAAGGTGGAATAGCGGCCGAGCGTGTCGAACATCTTCGCCGCCGGGCCGGCAAGGCGCATCTTAAACGGCCGGTTCTCAAGACGCACGCACGCCCTCGAGAGGATGCCGATGGGCGTATGGGGCTTTGGCGCCGAGGAGTGGCCGCCCGGGGACGAGACGCGAAACTCCACGTTCATCAGGCCCTTTTCCGCAATCCCGATGAGGGCGCACGGGCGGGACACGCCGGGGAAGATCTTCTCCACCACGGCGCCGCCCTCGTCCAGCACGAAGGCGGGGGTAATGCCCTGCTCCTTAAACCAGTCGACGATGTGCACAGCCCCGAGGCCGTTGACCTCCTCGCCGCCGGAGAAGGCGAAGTAGATGTCCTTCTTCGGCTTAAAGCCCTGCGCAATGAGGTGGTTTGCGGCAAAGAGTATCCCGTTGAGGGTGAGCTTCGTGTCCACGCAGCCGCGGCCGTAGAGCACGCCGTCTTCGATGACGGCGTCAAAGGGCGGCTTCGTCCACCCCTCTTCGTTTACGGGGACGACGTCGTAATGGGACATGAGGATGACGGGCTCGTCGTGCTCCTCGCCCTCCCACTTGTAAAGGAGCCCCCTGTCCGGCAGGCGGATGAGCGTGCACACGCGCGCCACTTCCGGATAAAGCTTCGGAAGCAGATTCACGAGCTTTTCAAACTCAGCGTCGTCCTCCAGAGAATGGTCGTAGAAGGAGACGGTGCGGCAGCGCACGAGCTCCTGCAGGGCGGCGACGGCGCCGTCCTTGTCAAACGAGACGGGCTCGGGCTCTCCGCCCTTCTCGGCCGGCGGCTTAAAGCGCGCCGTCCGGATCAGGACAACCGCGATGAAAGCGGCAATTAAGGCCAAAACAATATACAGCGCGACCATTTTTCTGACCTCCTTGCCTGTTAATCGAGCATGCCTTTTTTATACATCAAGCGGCTGACTCCCAGCGTAAACGCCGCGCTCACGGGCACCATGATGCCCACGGTGCCGGCGTTGAGGGCCGGGATGGCGATAAACAGCACCAGCATGAGCACGATGGGCGCGACGGCAATCTTCCAGTACTTCGAGACGAACACCACGCCCAGCCCGCCGAACAGCGCCGGAATAATCTGCTCGAACGCGGGCTGGAGCACCGGCGCGTTGAGAATCGGCGTGAGCGGGACGATGAGGATGACGCCCAGAATGACAATGACCGTCGTCACGATGCTGGAGACGGCGATGGCGATGGTGGAGACGACCTCGCCCTCCTCGGAGTTGGCCTTCACGCCCGCCTGCTCCAGCGCGTTGAGGGCGCACGGGAGCTTAAGGTTTGAGATGTTGCCGGTGACGAAGGAGAGGTACGAACCGCCGGCGCCCAGCATGGGCAGGTATGTGAACGTCTCGATGATGCCGACGGCCCAGTACATCGGCGCCGTGGCGATCAGGCCCTGAACAAGCCCCTGCCAGTCGGGCGCGGCCCTGAAAATGACGGCGACGGCGATGGGGAACAGGAAAAATACGGCGCACATCGAAAAGCACCAGATTTTCCCCCACTTGTGGACACGTTCCATATACGATGTCTGCATCGCTATACCTCCTTAACCCAGCCACGCCGTGATGGGGATGGCGCTGAGCATCCCGATGACGAGGCTCACCGGCAGGGCGTAATCGGAAATCCAGCGGTATTTGAGCTTCTTGACGGCGACGCCCGCAAGGCACATGACAAGCGCCGACACAATCATGACGCACACGGGGATGAGGCCCGCCGTCGAGCCCTTAAAGACGTCCGACACGTCGCAGAAGATAAAGCCGAGGAAGGCGGCGATCATGCCGATGAACATGGCGTTGATGAAAATCTCGGCCCATTTCCTGTCCCGCTTCTCCAGGCTTTCCATGCCGCCCAGCACCTTCTTCGCCACGACGGGGACGAGCCATATACCCACCAGAATGCTCACCGTCATGACGATGGCGACGGTCACATACTGTTTGGCCGTCAGCGCCGCGGAACCTAAGGAGAGGCCCATGCCGCTCAAGGCGTTGTTCGCGGCCACGGTCTCGTACGACAACGAGCCGATGACGCTCAGTCGCAGCCACGGCAGCGGAATCCCCAGGCCCTTCGACAAGGCGATGACGCCGATGACGATGGATATCGCCGGCGCGATGGTAAAGACGGCGGCGGTCACGGCGATGTGTTTGAGCCTGTCCTTATCCATGCCGATTTCCTTGCCCCGCCTCCACGCCTTTACCAGAAAAAAGACGCTTTGCGCGAGCACGGCCGCAATCACAAGGCCGGCCAAAACAAACAAAATGGGACTGTTTACGCTAAACTCCAACGCGTTTTCCCTCCATTTCAGTTTTCACCATTATATACCGCCGCAGTTTATAAAACAACGAAGTCTTTTGCGCTTTAAATAAATTTTTCGCCGTACAAACGGCGCGCAATGAGCACGGATTTGCCGGAGATCCTGTTTTTCTCCTGTTTTCATCGGGTTTTGCGCGCCGGGAAAGGAAACCGGCTGCGGTGCCGGCCGTGAAGGCGCCCGCCGCGGGCTAAATAGCTTTCCCGTTTTATCGGGCGCGCGGCGGCGTGAGGCTCAAGCGGGCAGCAAAAAGCCGCCTTATGGCGCTCCATAAAGGCGGCTTTGCTTTTAACTTATGTATTCTGTACGGCTTCCTTCCCGGCGTGGGCGGCGTAGTGCGCTTTGAGCTCCTCAAACAATTCCCTCTCGCACGTCGGCAGCTGCCCGATGCACATCTCAAACACTATGCACTTGCGGCAGTCGCCGAAGTTCGGGCATTTCGTGTTCCAGCACTCGCACGCGAAGTTGTCGGCCGCCTGGGCCGTCGCCATCGCCACGCGCATCTCCTGCCTCGTCACGCGCGGGGGATTGTCTCTCCATTTATATTTGTTCGGCTGGGCCAGTATGTTTTTGTCGCATTTATCGCAAGGCATCGCTCTGCTCCTTTCCTCTTTTAGCGGCGGCTTTTGCGCCGCTTTGCCGGCTTGCGCTATTTGTTCGTATCCCGGCTGAAGACGATGTAGTGCTCCTCCAGATCCCCCAGAAGAGAGCGCTGGCAGGTGGGGAACTGTTTCATGGTCAGGTGGAAGGCAATGCATTTTTTGCAATCCCCGTAGATGATGCAGTGGGTGTTCCAGCAGTCGCACTGCATCTCGTGCGCCCTCTTGGCGCACTCGAACGCCTCCCGGAGCTTTTCCTTCGGCACGTCCTTAAAGTGGTCGCGCCACTTCTCGCGGTTGGGCTGCGCAAGGGGGTTTTTAATCTCGATGGGCTCGTCGCCGAGGTCGCTGAAGGGACTCATCCTGACGAGAAATTCCCGGACGGCCTCAGGCTTTAGCAGGGACGTGACGGCCTCCATGCGTTTCTGGAAGGTTTCCGGGCTGGGCTTTTCCTGCGGCGGGCTGAAGAAATCCTGAAGGACCGCCTCCATCTGCTCCTTCTTCCCTTCCTGCGTGCGTTCCATAATGAAATCGTACAGCTTTTTCTGTTCGCTATCCATCGCTCTGCTCCTTTGCCCTGTATTGAACTATTCAATCTATCCGGGCGCTCCCGCTTTGCCGGAAATGAATTTGTATAATATAACGGTATCACAAAGCGCCCGCCGAGTCAAAGATTATCTGCCCGCAGACAATCTTACGCCGCTTCTTAACGCTCTTTTCCAAAGCGCTACCCAAACCCGTTAAAGGCGGCGCGTTTTGCCGGACTCCCCATGCCGCCTGATGCGCTTTTTTGCGCGAAACGGTTGCGCGCGCGCCGCAAGTGGTATAGACTACTTGTAATCAGATTTTTCCAAAGGAGGAAGCATTATGGCAGACATGCCCGTCATCAAAAACGTCAAGAGGGACGAAAACGTCTTCGAGCTCAAGCCCTGGAAGTCCATCCACAAGACGATTACAAAGCCGATGGTCACGGGGCTCGGCCCCAGCGAGATTAAGGAGTCGGCCCTGTCCATGGGGTTTGCCCATATCACGGAGCCCGACGTCCTCGGCTATCCCACCCACGTCCACCCGTTCGACCAGTGGGTTTACCTCATCGGGGCCGAGGACTTCTCGGAGTTTGACGCCGACGTGGAGTTCACCCTCGGCGACAAGGTCATCCAGATCAACTACCCCTGCTACATCTTTATCCCCAAGGGCACGAAGCACTGCCCGCTTGTCATCAAGCGCGTGGGCAAGCCCTTCATCTTCGTGGACGCGAGCATCACGCAGGAGGCCTCCGTCCGGCCGGACACCGTCTCAAGCACGAAGCGCCCCACCTACCAGGCCCTCAACAACGACTAGCCATATCAGCAAGCCGCTATAGTCCTTGCTTTTCCCTCACGCGCGGCGATCTGAAGGAGCGGGCCATGCTGAAAAAGGTCAATCTCAAGCGGGAGGCCGGCAGCCTCCATAAGCTCTTTACATACCTGCGCGTCGGGCAGCTCAACGACCACGTCCTGCATGTCCTGACCGCCGAAAACAGGACGCTCGATTTCCACATCCATGAAGACTCCGACGAGATGTTTTACTGCATCGAGGGGCGCTTTCAGATCGAGCTTGACGATGGCCTTGTCGACATCGAGGAGGGCGACTTCATAATCATCCCGATAGGCGTGCGACACCGCCCCGTATGCACGGGCCTCGCCAAGTGTCTTCTCATCGAGCGCGCCGGCACCCTAAATAAAGACAACACGGGCGGCGCGTACGAGGGATAGGAGCGGATATGGAAATCCCGCCGGAGTACAGGCGCGCTGCCGGCTGGAAAACCGGCCGGCAGCGCCCGGAAAAACTCTTGCCGCGCGAGCGCAGCGGCCGCAAAGCGCCCTGCGTGAGAGCGTTGCGGCGGCCGCAAAGCGCCCTGCGAGGTGGGCTAGCATCCCACGCGGCGAGGACAACTGGTGAGGAGAGCCGGGCGGCGGCCCCAAAGCGCCCTACGTGAGAGCGTTGCGGCGGCCCCAAAGCGCCCTGCGCTATGTCGGACGGCGCATGAACAACGCCTTCTTTCGCCGTGCGGGCAGGCAAAGGCACGGCGATGAAATGTTTGCCTATATCCCCGCGCATTGAATCGAATTTTGTAAGGTTTTGTCCTATTTCTCCCCCGAACACTAGATAACGTGCACAATGGCATGTCGCTTTCCGGCGCGTATATAATTATAAATGTACAACAAAGGTAAGAGGCCGGCGTGTTTTGGGAGGGCTGACATTGGTTAAGGTAGCGTGCCTGTCCCGCGAACAATGCGTCGCGGACGCCATCGACCAGGTCAAATCTCAATTCAATATCGACTTCGTTTTCAACGCGGCGGTCGGCGACGGGGAGGCCGAAAAGCTCGT
>JAAYMC010000104.1 GCA_012521555.1 Clostridiales bacterium | reverse complement strand
TTTCCTGGTTGATTTTCGTCGCGCCGGGGTCGTAGTCGATGGCGACGATGTTGGACTCGGGGTAGTCGTCCTTAAGGCGCCTTATCATGCCCTTGCCGACGACGTGGTTGGGCAGGCAGCCGAAGGGCTGCGTGCAGACGATGTTGGGCGTGCCCGTGTGAATCAGCTCAAGCATCTCCGCCGTGAGCAGCCACCCCTCGCCCATCTTGTTGCCGTAGCCGAGGTAGCCTTTGATGAGCCGCTGCAGATCCTTAAACGACCCCATGGGACGGAACGAGGGCTCGGCTTTGACCGCCTCAATCATAATCTGCTGCAATCCTTCGAGGTACTTTTGCAGGATGGAGCAGACGAGCTTTTTGAGCTTCGAGCCCTTGTAGAGGTCGACGTCCACGACGCGGTTGTTGACCTTGAAGATCATAAAGTCGGTCAGCCCCGGCACGACGGGCTCGCAGCCTTCGGCGATGAGAAACTCCTCGAGGCCGTTGTTGCCGAGGGGGGAGAACTTCACGTAAATCTCGCCGACGATGCCCACGCGCGGCTTGTCCGTCACATTCCGCTCGATTTTCGCGTAGTCGGCGACGATCTGCGCCATGACGCGGCGCATTTCCTTCTTGCCCATGCCGCGCCCCTGGTCGAACAGGGTGACGATGCGGTCCGTCCAGTGGGTGGTGAGCTTATCCGTTGTGCCGGGGTGCACTTCGTAGGGCAGGCACTGGTTTTTCAGCCACATGAGAAGGTCGCCGTAGATCATGGCGGACGCGAGCCGCCGGATAAGGCGCAGATTGAGCTTAAACCCCGGGTTTTTCTCAAGGCCGGAGAGGTTGACCGACACGACGGGCACGTACTCAAGCCCCGCGCGCTCGAGCGCCTTGCGGAGCAGGTGGATGTAGTTGGAGGCGCGGCAGCCGCCGCCCGTCTGCGTGATGAGCAGACCGACCTTGTGCTTGTCGTATTTGCCGCTCATGACGGCGTCGACAAGCTGGCCGATGACGAGGATGGCCGGGTAGCACGCGTCGTTGTGGACGTAGCGCAATCCCGTGTCCACGATGCCGCGGTGCGTCGTGTTGAGCATGTCGACTTTATACCCTTCCAGCTCGAAGACCTTCTTCATCATCGTAAAGGAGATGGGGAGCATCTGCGGCATGAGCAGGGTGTACTCCCTCTTCATCTCCTTCGTGAAGAGAAGGCGGCCGGTTTTATCATAAATAAGCTTTGCCATACTTAAAACCTTTCATAATCCCGCTTGGACGTTGTCGTCCCGCTTAAACGGCGGGGCGTTTTTCCATGCCGTGCGCCTTGCGGTGGGCCATGGCGGCAAGGAGGCTGCGGATGCGGATGCGGACGGCGCCGAGGTTGGAGATGTCGTCGATTTTAATCTGCGTGTAGAGCTTGCCGCCCTTTTCGAGGATGGCGCGCATCTCGTCCGTGGTGATGGCGTCCGTCCCGCAGCCGAAGGAGACGAGCTGGACAAGCTGCATGTCCGGCTGCGTCGTCACATACCGCGCCGCGTCGTACATGCGGGAGTGGTATGTCCACTGGTTGAGCACGTGCAGCGTCTGGCGCGGGGACAGGTGCGCCACCGCGTCCTCCGTGATGACGACGAGGCCCAGCGACGCGATGAGCTCGTCGATGCCGTGGTTGATTTCCGGGTCGATGTGGTACGGCCGCCCGGCGACGACGATGATGTCCATCCCGTGCTCGCGGGCGTACTGGATGTACTCGGCGCCGGTTCTGAGGATGTCCGCGCGGTAGGCGGCGTACGCCGCGTACGCGCTTTCCGCGGCGCGGCGCGTCTCCTTCGGCGGGATGCCGAAGTGCTCCTGAAAATACTTGCCCGCGCGCGATAGGAAGCCGCGCTTGTTGTGCAGCCCGAAATAGGGGTTGAGGTAGCGCGCGTTTTTCAGCCGCGGGACGTTTGCCGCCAGCAGCTCGGGGTAGTAGGCGACGACGGGGCAGTTGTAGTGGTTGTCCCCCTTGCCTTCGTCGAAGTTGTAGGGCATGCAGGGGTAGAAAATCGTGTCCACCCCCTGGTCGAGGAGGGACTCGATGTGCCCGTGCATGAGCTTGGCCGGATAGCAGACGGTGTCGGACGGGATGGTGCGCTGCCCGCGGACGTACAGGGCGCGGGAGGACTCCTCCGAGAGCACCACTTCAAAGCCCAGCTTCGTGAAAAACTCAAACCAGAAGGGGAGGTTTTCGTACATATTCAGGCCAAACGGGATGCCGATTTTGCCCCGGCTGCCGTCGCCGGAGCCGACCCCGTGCAGGGCGCGGAGCTTTTCGTATTTATATTTCATGAGGTTTGGCGCCGCCGATTTTTCAATGCCGAGCGGCTTTGAGCAGCGGTTGCCCGATATGTAGCGCCGCCCGCCGGAGAAGGTGTTGACCGTCATGCTGCAGCGGTTGGTGCAGCCCTGGCAGGTGACGGGGCGCGCCGTGTGGGTGAAGGTTTTCAGCTCGTCCGGCCCGATGAGCGAAGAAACGCCGGGGAGTGTGCCGTCCCTTACGGCGTCGAGCGCCGTGAGCGCCGCGCCGTAGGCCCCCATGAGCCCGGCGATGGTCGGGCGCGTCACTTCCCGCCCGATTTCCCGCTCGAAGCCGCGCAAGACGGCGTCGTTGAGGAACGTGCCGCCCTGCACGACGATGTGCTGGCCCAGCTCGTCGGCGCGCGAGGCGCGGATGACCTTGTACACCGCGTTTTTGACGATGGAGATGGAAAGGCCCGCGGAGATGGCCTCGACGCTCGCGCCCTCCTTCTGCGCCTGCTTGACGCTCGAGTTCATAAAGACGGTGCAGCGCGAGCCGAGGTTGACCGGCGACGGGTCGAACAGCCCGAGCTTGGCAAAAGTGGCAATGTCGTACCCGAGCGCGATGGCGAACGTCTCGATAAAGCTGCCGCAGCCGGAAGAGCAGGCCTCGTTGAGCATGATGCTGTCGATGGCGCCGCCGCGGATTTTAAAGCATTTGACGTCCTGCCCGCCGATGTCGAGGATAAAGTCGACGTCCGGGCAGAAATGCGCCGCCGCGCGGTAGTGGGCCATCGTCTCCACGAGGCCGAGGTCTAAGCCGAAGGCGTTTTTGATAAGCTCCTCGCCGTAGCCCGTGACGGCGCCGGCGCGGATTGTCACGCGCCCGCCGAAGCGGCTGTAAATCGCCTCAAGCTGAGACCTGACGATGGCGACGGGGTCGCCCTTGTTGGAGCTGTAGTAGCTGTATAAAATTCCGCCGTTTTCGGCGATGAGAACGAGCTTTGTGGTGGTGCTGCCGGCGTCGATGCCGAGGTACGCCGGGCCGGAGTATGTATCGGCGTCCACGGTGGCGGGGGCCGCCGTGTTGTGGCGCTTTAGGAACGCGTCGTACTCCTCCCGCGAGGTAAACAGGGGCTCTAAAACGTCCGTGAGCATCGTCGCGTCCACGGCGTTTTCCATGAGGGCGAGGAGCTCCTCGAAGGCGCGGGGGCTATCCGACGGGAGCATCGCGGCGCCGATGGCGGCAAAGCAGTCGGCGTTTTCGGGGAAGACGGCGTGCTCATTGTCGAGCTGGAGCGTTTCAATAAAGCGCTGCCGCAAACCCTTAAGGAACGTGAGCGGCCCGCCGAGGAAGACGATTTTGCCTTTGAGCTCGCGGCCCTGCGTCAGGCCCGCGACGGTCTGGTCCACCACCGCCTGGAAGATGGAGGCGGCGATGTCCTCCTTGCGCCCGCCCTGGTTGAGGATGGGCTGGATGTCGGACTTCGCGAACACCCCGCAGCGGGACGCGATGGGGTAGATTTTCTCGTGCCGCAGGGACAGCGCGTCGAGCTCCTCGACGGTGACGTTCAGGAGCGTGGCCATCTGGTCGATGAACGCGCCCGTGCCGCCGGCGCAGGTGCCGTTCATGCGCTCTTCAAGGCTGCCGCCGAAAAAGATGATTTTCGCGTCCTCGCCGCCGAGCTCGATGACGGCGTCGGCGTCCGGGATTGTGGCGGAGACGGCGGCGGCCGTGGCGTAAACCTCCTGCGCGAAATGGATGCCCGTCGCCTTCGCGACGCCAAGCCCTGCCGAGCCGGTGATGGTGGCCGTCACGCGCTTTCCCGCGAGGACGGGCGCTGCCGAGCGCAGCTGCTCGGCCGCCTTTTCGCGCACCTTGGAATAGTGCCGCTCGTAAGCGCGAAAGAGGATGTTGTTCTGCTGATCCAGCACGACGGTTTTCACCGTTGTGCTGCCGATGTCAATTCCGATTCTGTATATCATGGATCCACCTTTTGCGCACGGAAAATCACGGTATATTGCGCGTGCGTTAAAAATAATTATACATCTAAATATTACTTAATTCAACAATTCGGGATGATTTGTTTTTACCATTAAAGCAGTGCGCGCCGAAAGCGGCGGCCCTCGTTGACAAAGGGGCGGAGCGGTGCTAAAATGATGCCAACAAGTCAATTTGGTTGCCGAGCCGGCGGTCTAAGGGCTCAATGCCTATGATTGCACGGCCTGAGCGCTAAGCTCACGGGGTCGCTTTAGGAAACGACACGGCCTTCACGTTTTGAAAAGGACCAAACCGAGTCGCCGTTATGGCTTATGGCTGCGTATGAAGCGGCCCGTTTTGGACAGTTCAAAACGGGCCGCTTTTCTTTCAGGCTCGGCCGGATTGCCGGTATTTTCTTTTTCCCCCATTCCGCCGGGTATTTAGACGGAACCCCGGCCGCGCGTGCGGCTTAGGGCCCGCAAATCTGCGGGCGCGGGCCGGACGGGCGCTTTTGCCACGACGAGGTGATTTGGTTGCTGAAAAACATAGAGCCAACGCAGGCGGTGGAGCTTCTTTGCGCGCTGGATGTGGCGGCTGAGACGGAGACCGTCCCCCTTGCCGGCGCCTTCGGGCGCGTATCCGCGCGGCAGATCTGCGCGCGCATCCCGTCGCCGCCGTTTGACCGCAGCCCGTACGACGGGTACGCCTTCCGCGGCGAGGACACGCTCTTAGCTTCCCCGGAGAGCCCCGTTGTCCTGAAGATCACGGAGGAGATTCCCGCCGGCAAGGCCCCGCGGTACGCCGTCGGGCCCGGCACCGCCGCGAAGATATTGACGGGCGCCCCGATTCCCGAGGGGGCCGACGTCACCGTCAAATACGAGACGGTCTCCTTCACGGAGGACACCGTCACCCTCACGCGGCCCTACAGGCCGGGGACGGACATCGTCCGCGCCGGCGAGGACGTCGCGGCGGGGGACGTAATCATCGAGCGCGGCGACGTCATCACCGCGCCGCTTGCGGGAATCCTCGCCGGGCAGGGGATCTGCGAGGTCGAGGTTTTCAGAAGACCGACCGTCGCGCTCATCAGCACCGGCTCGGAGCTTATCGAGCCCGGCAGCCCGCTGCGCCCGGCGGCCATCTACAACAGCAGCGCCTATATGCTCGCGGGCTACCTTGCCCATCACGGCGCCGTGCCCTACAGCGCCGGCATCGTGGAGGACGAGCCTGAGCGCATCGCCGCGAAAATCGGGCAGGCCCTGGAGAAGTCCGACATGGTCGTCACCACGGGCGGCGCGTCCGTGGGCGACTACGACTGGGCCGTCACGGCGGCGGAGCGGCTGGGGGCGAAGGTGCTGTTCTGGAAGGTGAACATGAAGCCCGGCGGCTCGATTATGGCGGCCGAAAAGGGCGGGAAAGTGATACTCGGCCTGTCGGGCAACCCCGGCGCGGCCGTTCTGGGGCTGCTGCGCATCGCGCTGCCCTATATCCGCAAGCTGTGCGGGCGGTCGGATATATATCCGCCGGAAGTTCAGGTGGCGCTGCGCCACGATTTGAAAAAGCCCAGTCCGAAGACGCGCATTCTGCGCGGGCGGCTGGAAGTGGAAAACGGCCGCGCGCTGTTTTCCGAAAACGAAGGACAGGGAAACGGAGCCGTGCTCTCCCTCGTCGGCTGCGACCTGCTCGCCGAAATCCCGGCGGGCAGCCCGCCTTTGCCGGCGGGAACGATGGTCAGAGCGTTCCGCGTGTAGGACGAGGCGGCTTTTATATGGAGACAGTATGAAAGACAGCTACGGGAGAACCATCGACTACCTGCGCCTTTCCGTGACGGACCTGTGCAACCTGCGGTGCATGTACTGCATGCCGGAAAAGGGCGTCCACAAGAAGGAGCACAAGGACATCCTCTCCGTGGAGGAGATTGAGGAGATCGTCTCCGCCGCGGTGGATCTGGGCGTCACGAAAGTGCGCGTGACGGGCGGGGAGCCCCTCGTCCGGCGGGGGATTGTGGAAATCTGCCGCCGCATCGGGGCGATCCCGGGCGTGGAGAAGCTGTGCATGACGACAAACGGCGTTCTGCTCAAAAAATACGCCGGGGAGCTTTTCGACGCGGGCGTGACGCGCCTGAACGTCAGCCTCGACACCCTCGACCCGGAAAAATACACGCAGCTGACCCGCATGGGCACGCTGGAAGACGTCCTCTCCGGCATCGACGAGGCGTTTAGGGTCGGCTTTGACGAGATAAAAATCAACACCGTCCTCATCGGCGGGGTCAACGACAATGAAATCAGGGACATCGCCGCGCTCACGAAGGACAGGGCCATCCACGTCCGCTTTATTGAGCTCATGCCCATCGGCGAGTGCGCCGACTGGGGGCCGGAGCGCTTTATCAGCAACGAGCGCGTCCTGGAGGTCCTTCCGGGACTTGAGGAGGCGGGCGTTTCGGGCGTCGCGCGCATCTACCGCCTGCCGGGGCACCGCGGAACGGTGGGGCTAATCAGCCCCATCAGCTCGCACTTTTGCCCGTCGTGCAACCGCATCCGCGTGACGGCCGACGGCCGGCTCAAGCCGTGCCTGCACTCGGCCGAAGAGATCAACCTGCGCGGGCTGCACGGGGAAGAGCTGCGGGACGCCATCAGCCGCGCCGTCTACGGCAAGCCCCGCCGCCACCACCTGGACGAGGAAAAAAGCAAAAGCGCGCGGAACATGAACGAAATCGGAGGGTAAGCGATGGCGGAACTGACCCATTTCAACAAAGACGGGCGCGCCCGCATGGTGGACGTCAGCCACAAGGAAGCCACAAAGCGCGAGGCCGTCGCCGCGGCGACGGTGGAGATGAACGCCGAGACGTTCGCCCTCGTCATGGAAGGCAAAATGAAAAAGGGCGACGTGCTCGCCGTCGCGCAGGTGGCGGGGATCATGGGCGCCAAGCGCTGCCCGGACATCATCCCCATGTGCCACCCCATCATGCTCACAGGCGTGGACATCGCCTTTTTCCCCGACGAGGCGGCGCATACCATCCGCATCGAGGCGACGGCGCGCTGCACGGGGGAGACGGGCGTGGAGATGGAAGCGCTCACCGCCGCCTCCGTCGCCGCGCTCACCATCTACGACATGTGCAAGGCCGTCCAGCGGGACATCGTCATCCGCGACGTGCGCCTGCTTAAAAAAAGCGGCGGCAAGAGCGGGGACGTGGACTTTACGAACCGGTAATAAACAGGCCGCGTCATTTTGCGCGGCCGCGGCGATAAAAGGAGGATCAGAAAATGGCGATTGTGACCGCCGTTTGCATCAGCGAGAAAAAAGGCGTGCCGAAGAAGATGGTCCCGGAGATTGTGGTGCGGAAAAACCACGGCATCGTGGGAGACGCCCACGCCGGCGACTGGCACCGGCAGGTCAGCCTTCTTGGCGAGGAGAGCGTCGACAAGCTGCGCGACCGCCTGCCCAATCTGCCCGCCGGCGCCTTTGCCGAGAACATCCTCACGCGGGGCATCACGCTCTACACGCTCCCCGTCGGCACGCGCCTGCGCGTCGGCGAGACGGTTCTGGAAGTGACGCAGATCGGCAAGGAGTGCCACACGGCGTGCGCCATCAAGAGGAAAACGGGCGACTGCGTCATGCCGCGCGAGGGCATCTTCGCCATCGTGATTGAGGAAGGCACCATCCGGCCCGGGGACGAGATTGAAGTTCTCGGGAAAGCGGAAGAATAAAGGGGCATGCCATGAGGAAGATACGCGTAGAGGACGCCGTCGGCGAAACGCTGTGCCACGACATGACGGGCCTTGACGAAAACGGGAAAAAGTGCGTGCGCTTTCGGCGCGGGCACGTCATCCGCGAGGAGGACATCCCGGAGCTGCTGAAAATCGGGAAAAGCCACATTTTCGTCTGGGAGCCGGAGGCCGACGAGGTCCACGAGGACGACGCCGCCATCGCGCTTGCCGCCGTCATCGGCTCGGACACGATCGCCGGGGCGGACGAGAAGCCCTCGGAAGGCAAGTTGACGCTTACCGCCGCGCGGGACGGGCTTTTTGTCGTCAATTCCGAGGCTCTGAGGGAGATTAACCGCGTGGGGGACTACACCGTCGCCACCATCCCGTCGCACACCCCCGTGAAAAAAGGCGACCGCCTGTGCGGGCTGCGCATCGTGCCGCTTGTGACGAAGCGCGCCAACGTCGAAAAAGCCGCCGCCATCGCGCGGGAAAACGCCCCGGTGCTCACGGTTTTGCCGTACAGGGCGCTCAAATGCGGCGTGATTATCACGGGCAGCGAAGTCTATTACGGGCGGATACAGGACAAGTTCGAGCCGATTATGCGTGAGAAGCTCACCGCCTTCGGCGCGCAGCTTCTCGGCTTTACGAAATGCCCCGACGACCTCGATATGATCCTGGACGCCATCCGCCATTACCGCGAATTGGGCGCCGAGCTGATACTGCTCACGGGCGGCATGTCCGTCGACCCCGACGACCTGACGCCGACGGCGATGCGCCGGAGCGGGGCGACGATGATTACGCAGGGCGTGCCCATGCAGCCGGGCAACATGCTCACGATTGCAAAGCTCGGAGAGACGGTTCTCATCGGCGTGCCCGGCGCGTCCATGCACAGCCGCGTCACGAGCCTCGACGTCTTCCTGCCGCGCGTTTTCGCGGGGCTTGATATCGCGAAAGAGGACTTTTCGCTCTACGGCGAAGGCGGGCTGTGCCTGTTTTGCGCCGAGTGCACCTACCCGCGCTGCTATTTCGGCCGGGCTTAAGCTCTTTAAGAAAGGTTGAGGTCTATGTTTACGGCAGCCGTTATCACCGTCAGCGACAAGGGCTTTGCGGGAGAGCGCGTCGATACGGGCGGGCCGCTCGTGCGGTCCATGCTCGAGGAGGCGGGGTACGAGGTGGTGCACACGGCCATCGTGCCGGACGAGCGGGAGCAGATTGAGCGCGCGCTCATCCACTGCGCCGACGCGCTGGATGCTGCCCTCGTCGTGACGACGGGCGGCACCGGTTTTTCCCCGCGCGACGTCACGCCCGAGGCGACAATCGCCGTGTGCGAGCGCCTTGCGCCGGGCATCCCCGAGGCGATGCGGGCGGAGAGCATGAAAATCACAAACCGCGGCATGCTCAGCCGCCAGCAGGCGGGCATCCGCGGCAGGACGCTCATCATTAACCTGCCCGGAAGCCCGAAGGCCATCCGGGAAAACCTCGCCGCCGTGCTGCCGGCCCTCGGCCACGGCCTTGAGATGCTGCGCGCCAAAAAAGGCGACTGCGCCGAAAGCTAAATACCCGGGCAAAGCCAATAAAAGCCCCTCCGCGAGGAGGGGCTTTTTGTTTTCCGCGCGACGAGCCCGCCGCGCCGCAGAGAGTGATAATGACAGTGAGAAAAGTGAGGAAAAATGAGACTCGCCCGGATTTGCGCTCTCGTGGAGTCTTGGACATAGTACATAAAATTGTGTCGAAATAAGACGATAAAGTCATCGTTTAGAACAACATACGTTTACTGTCAATGTATAAATATCCCAAAAATATTACGTAAACGGCACATTGTATTGACTTTAATGTACAACGGGCGCATACTGGTTCACAGGATTTTAATATATCGCGCAAAACCGCAATAAGCCGTTCCCTCTCATCGCGGTCGCCGGAGGGCCAATATGCCGGGCGGCGCGGCCGGATTCAGGTTATGACCGCCGGAAAGGCGGCGCACATAATTTTGAATGTGAGGAGGATACGATGAAAAAGCTCTTGGCATTGGTCTTGGCGGTACTGATGATTGTCTCGTTTGCCGCCTGCGGCGGGGGCGCGGGCTCCGGCGGCGGTGGCGGCGGCGGAGGCGGAGGCGGCGGAAGCCAGCAGACGTCTCAGCCGGGCGGCAGCGGCGGCGGTGGCGGCGGCGAGGAACAGACGAGCGACGCCGAATGGCCGGCTGTCCCCGGGTTCTTTGATCCTACATACGACTACACGAAGCAGAAGCGGTTCAAGGTCGGCTACCTCGTATCGGTGGCAAACTTCCTCTTC
>JAAYMC010000009.1 GCA_012521555.1 Clostridiales bacterium | reverse complement strand
GCGATACGGGTCCCACGGGTCCGACGGGCGACACCGGCCCGACCGGTCCCACCGGTCCCACCGGTGCCCCGGGCGAAGGCGCCATTATCCCGTTCGCGTCGGGCACTCCGGTGACGCTCACGGGTCTTGCCGGCAATCTCGTCGGCACGGTGGCGGAGATCGGGTTTGGGTTTAACGTTCCCGGACTGACCCTTATCGGCGGCAGCCTGGACCTGGCCGGCCTTACGAACCTCGCCTTTACCATGCCGAGGGACGGCACCCTCACCGACCTGAACGTCTACCTGCGGGTGACGGCGGCGCTTGCGCTCCTGGCCGATATCAACTTTACCGTTCAGGTGTACCAGTCCACGGCGCCGGACGAGATCTTCACGCCGGTTCCGGGGGCGGCGGTGTCGATCGTTCTGCCCGGAAACCTGATTGTCGGCCAAATCTTCAGCGCCTCGGCCAGTTTCAACGTGCCGGTCACGGAAGGCACGCGCCTGCTCCTCGTGGCGTCCGCCACAAGCCTCCTGGCCGTGACGCTGGAAGGCTCGATCAGCGCGGGGCTTGCCATCTCCTAATGGGCATTCAAAACCGGCGGGGCGCGCTCTGCATTGTGCCCCGCCGGCTTATTTTCAGCAGGAAAGGAAGAAAACACTTGGGACGCTATAAAATCTACGTCTACGCGATCTGCAAAAACGAGGAGAAATTCGTGGACCGCTGGGTCGACTCCATGTCCGAGGCCGACGGCCTCTATGTGACGGACACGGGCTCCACTGACGGCACCGTCGATCGGCTGAAAAACCGTGGCGTGCACGTGTTTTGCGAGAAAATCGAGCCGTGGCGTTTTGACAGGGCGCGGAACATCTCCCTCTCCCACGTGCCGGGGGACGCGGATATATGCGTGTGCACCGACGTCGACGAGGTCTTTGACCCGGGCTGGCGGGAAAAGCTCGAACAGGCCTGGAAGCCTGGCACAAAGCAGGCCAAATACCTTTTTAACTGGAGCCTGAAGGAGGACGGCACCCCGAACGGGCAGATGTTTACCTCGAAAGCCCACACCCGGCACGATTTCGAGTGGCGCCACGCGATACACGAGTGGCTCTATTACATCGGGAAGGACCCGTATGAGATCATCTTCGTGGAGGGCATGGTGCTCAACCACCTCCCCGACAAAAGCAAGTCGAGGGGGAATTACCTGCCGCTGCTGGAGATGGCGGCGGAGGAGGAGCCGGACAGCCCCCGGATGGCCTATTACCTGGGGCGGGAGTATATGTACACCCAGCAGTGGAACAAGTGCATCGCCACCCTCAAGCGCTACCTCAGCCTCCCGAACGCCTTTAAGGAGGAGCGGGCCGCCGCCATGCGCTGGATCGCCGCCTCCTACGCCGCCCTTGGGGACAACAAGCAGGCCTACAGCTGGTACTACCGGGCTATCGCGGAAGCGCCGGACATGCGCGACGCCTACATCGAGCTTGCCCGGCTGGCCTACCGTCTGGCCGACTGGCCCTGCCTGTACCACATGGTGGAGGCGGCGCTGAAAATCAAGGAACCATGCACCGTCTTCTACAACCAGGGCTACGCCTGGGACCATACGCCCTACGACCTCGGCTCCATCGCGGCGTTTTACATCGGCGCAAAGGAGCGCTCCCTGGAGCTTGTGCGCCGGGCCGCGGAGCTGGCCCCGGACGATGAGCGCATTAAGCGAAACCTTGAGATTATCGAGCGCGCGGCGAAGGGTTAGCCGGTTTTTTGGGGGATGTTCAGGGATTTTAAGTCGTGCCCCGTGGGGCTCTGGTAAATCCTCAGGCCAAACTCCGGCACGACGGCGAAAATGTGGTCGAAGATGTCCGACTGGATGGCCTCGAACTCCCGCCAGTTCGTCGTCGTGGTGAAAACGTAGATTTCAATCGGCAGGCCGTACTGACCCGGCGGGAGCTGCCGCACCATCTCCGTCATGTTGTGGTTGACGCCGGGATGGTTTTTAAGGTACGCCTGCACGTACGCGCGGAACACGCCGATGTTTGTGAGATGCCGGCCGTTTATGAGCAGGGACGTGTCGATGTCGTTGGCGGCGTTGTACACGGCGATTTCAAACTCGCGGGTCTCGAGGAAATCGCGCAGCAGCTGGATTTTCTTGAATCGTTCCAGCATGGCCTCGTCGCAGAAGCGGATGCTCGTGATGTCGATATACACCGCGCGCTTGATGCGCCGCCCGCCGGACTCCTCCATGGCGCGCCAGTTTTTAAAGGAGTCGGTCACGAGGGCCTGAGTGGGAATCGTCGTAACGGTCTTGTCCCAGTTTTGCACCTTGACAGTGTGGAGCGTGATGTCGATGACGGTGCCGTCGGCCTTGTATTTTTCCATCTCAATCCAGTCGCCGATGCGCACCATGTCGTTGGCGGACAGCTGAATCCCGGCGACAAAGCCCAGAATTGTGTTCTGGAAGATAAGGAGCAAAACGGCCGTCGCCGCGCCGAGCCCGCTGAGGAGCAGGAGAGGGGAGCGGTCGATGAGGGCGCTGACGGAGATGACGACGGCCACCGCGTAAAGGAAGATTTTGATAATCTGGAGAAAGCCCTTGATGGGCCGCTCTTTCGATATCTCGAAATTCCTGTAGATCTCGTCGATGGCGTTGAGGAGCTTGTCGAGCGAAAACGCCACCACAAAGGCGACGTAACATAAAACGAGGCGGGAGATCCACGTTTTGATTTCCGGAAAGAGCGGGGAGCACAGGTAGATGACGACGGCGGGGGCGAGGTGCGCGAGGCGGTCGAACGTCCCGCTGCTGAGGAGGTAGTCGTCCCATTTCGACTTGCTGCGCCGGATCACGGCGGCAAGGAGCCTGAGCAGGACTCTCCTTGTAAACGCAAGCGCGAGGAGGGACAAAATCACCGTCCCGGCCGCGAGCAGGGCGATGGCCAGGGCGGACGCGGCCGCGGGGCCTAAGTTTTTCTGCTGAAAAGCGGTGACAAGTGCTTCGCGCATTCCCATTCGCTCCTTCCGGGATATTTTTACCGTCAAAATATAGCTCGATTATATCGAAAGCGCGCAGGCGCGGCAAGCCGCCGCCGCGCTTTTATTTTAGTATGGGACGCGCAGGCAAAAAGAAACCGCCTTAAAAGGCGGCAAAAGAGTGCTTTGCTGATTCTGAAACTCTGCGGTGCAGTATAATCCGATAATACGGGAGGACAGGCCGTTATGCCCGCTTTTTTCCCACCATCGTCCTCTTCTCAGGGGCAGTCGGATACAGCGCCCTTCATACGGCGCCGTCATTTTGTCAGACGGCGCGACGGACCGCCCGGCCGGTTTTTATGTCAGGCGAGGCCGGCTCAGGGGCTTTCTCCCGGCCGAGGGTCAGAAGGAGGGCCGGCAGGGCGTAGACGATGGCAAAGAGGGAGGCATACGTACCGAAAGCCCGGACAAGGAAATAGCTTAAGGCCACGTTGACGTAGAACCAGAAGAGGGTGCCGAGATAATACAGGGCGTCGCCTAAGTGCCGCTTCTCTTTGGTGAAGGCGTACTCGTTTAAGGCCAGAACCGCCTGCCTGAGGTTGTTGGTCGAGAACACAGTGGCGCTGTTGTATCCCCGGATGCCGTGGAACACGCTCCACTGGGTGGAGAGCATGAAAAACATGGGGAGCAGGGCGGCGACCGGATTGACCCCTTCCGGGATAAAGGCCAGGGCAAGAGCGCCCGCCATGTCGATAAGGATGCTGTAGCGCTGGATATTTATATGCGTCCGCTTCGACAGAAGGGCGACGAGGTAAATCCCAAGGATGTACACAAAAAGCGCGAGAAACCGGAGCAGGAACTCGTCCGCCTTTCTGCCTGTGATGGCAAAGACAAGGTCGATGAGGTTCATCGTCTGGGCCGAGCCCAAATTTCCCCTGCAGAGCACGGCGTAGCCGGCCAGAAAGCCGCCCACGCAGCACATGAGGCCGTGGAGGATGAGGTCGCAGTTTTTTCGGATGGAGATCCGGATACCGTTCATTTATTAAGGTCGTCTCTTTTCTGTTGCTGAGTGAAGGACGCAACAAGTCCTTTTGTAACAGAATACCGGGGGAAAATCAATCGCAAATCCTACAAAAATGCCGTGTTTTTTCCGTATTTTCATTGGTTTATAAAAAACCTTCAAAGATTCAAGGTTCCCGCGCCATCTACGCCGCGCAAAGGACGTCATGATAAATGCAAAAAGAAACCGCCCTTTGAGGGCGGCTAAAAAGTGCTTTACTGGTTTTGAAAACTCTGCGGTATAAGTATATTGCGGGGTGAGGGGGAGTATGACGCGTCTTTGAAATAAAATGTGGTAACGCGCTATAGCACAATCAATGTGTCGATGTTGGTGAAATCTTGTAATAATTTATAAATATGGTAGCCTCAATAGGGCTGAAATCAGCTGAGCCCAAATTAGAACATTGGGTGAGTGTGAATGGATATTGCACAAGCGTTGGAGATGCTAAAGACACTGGCCGATGGTGTCAATCCGCTAACCGGCGAAACCCTTGCGCCAACTGATTCCTGTAATCAGCCGGAGATTATTTGCGCTCTTTATTGTGTCATTCGTGAGGTTGAAAAGAAAAAGGTGCGTCAAAAAAAGCTCCCGGAAAATGCAGGAAAACCTTGGACAAAAGAAGAAGAATCGATCCTCTGTCAGATGTTTGATGCCGGAAGCTCAAAGAAAGAATTGAGCAGCTATTTCAAGAGGACAAGCGGCGCAATTGCCGCACGGCTGGTGCGCCTCGGGAAAATCCAAGACAGGTATTCGTTTTAGTCATAGCAAATACAAAAGTAAAGCCGCCGAACCGGCGGCTTTTGGTTTGAAGGATTGCGCAAACCTTTTTGAGTTATTTGTGAATACACTTCTTTACGCCGGCTTATCCGTTGCCTCCGATGCCGCGGCTTGGTCGGACAGGGAGTGCCGGTACCCGAAAATGGTAATGCATTCGGTGGGGCAGTTGTCGGCGCACTGGCCGCAGCCCGTGCATTTTTCCGGATCAATCTCCGCCAGCGCATCTTTTACATGGATGGCGTCATGCTCGCACACCTTGGTGCATCGCATGCAGCCGATGCAGCCGGTGCGGCACACCTTGCGCACAACCGCGCCTTTGTCGTGGCTGGAGCAGCGCACCACGCCGCGCGTGCTGCCGGGCGCCATCGTAATCAGCGCTTTCGGGCACGCGGCGACGCATGTAGTGCAGCCCCTGCACTTTGAGGCGTCTATATACGCCAGCCCGTCTTTGATGCGAATCGCGCCGTATTCGCACGCGGCGGCGCAGTCGCCGTAACCCAGGCAGCCGTAGGAACACGCGCGGTCGCCGCCGAAAAACTGCGCGGCCGCCCTGCAGGTCGGAATACCCCGGTATTCCTGCTTGACGCCGTCAAACGATTTGCAGCCGCCGCAGCGCACCAGCGCCACCTGCGTCTTAACGCCGGTGTTGCTCACGCCGAGGATTTCCGCCGTGGCTTCCGCCACCGCGGCGCCGCCGGGCGAACACAGGCCCACCCTGGCGCCTTCATGCGCCATGGCCTGCGCATAGCCCTCGCATCCGGAGTAGCCGCAGGCGCCGCAGTTGGCGCCGGGCAGCACTTCCTTCAGCGCTTCGACCTTTTCGTCGCGGGGAACGGCCATCACAGCCGACGCGATGGACAAAATCAATCCAAATACCAGGCCCAGCCCGGCGAGAATGCCGACAGCCAGTAATATCGCACTCATAGTCAGTATCCTTCCTATAGGTGATTAGAGCCCGAACAGCCCCTGAAATCCGGTAAAGGACAGGGACACCAGCGAGGCGGAGATCAGCGTGATCGGCAGGCCTTTCAGCCGTTCGGGAATCGGCGCCGTCTCCAGCCGTTCGCGCACGCCGGCGAACATCACCATGGCGATCAGGAAGCCGCCGCCCGAACCGAGCGCGTTGACCAGCGACTGCACGAAGCCGAAATTTCTGTCAATATTCAGAAAGGTGACGCCCAGCACGGCGCAGTTTGTGGTAATCAGCGGCAGGTAAATGCCGAGCGATTTATACAGCTGCGGGACAAAGCGCTTGAGCACAATCTCCACCAGCTGGACCAGCGCGGCGATAATCAGAATAAACACGATGGTCTGCAGGTAGGCCAGCCCCGCGGGAACCAGCACCAGCGTATAAATCGGCCAGGTCGCGGCGGTGGCCATCAGCATGACGAAAATGACGGCAAGCGACATGCCGACCGCGGAAGAGAGCTTCTTGGACACGCCCAGAAACGGGCAGATCCCCAGAAACTGCACCAGAACAAAGTTGTTGACCAGCAGCCCGCCGATTAAAATCGCAAACAGGGATGATTTATCCATCGGTTAATTCTCCTTCCCTTCAGGATCCGCCGCGCTGTGGCACATATTCGCGGCCGGGCAGGCGGCGCAGGAGCTGCACTCCGCTTTCGGGGCGCTGAGCTTGTCGGAGAGCCGGTTGGTCAGCCAGATCAGAATGCCGAACACGAAAAACCCGCCTGCGGGCAGCACGAAAACGGTGACGGGCGTGACCAGGCCGCCGTCCGGCCAGCCGAAAAGTGTGCCGCTGCCGAACAGCTCGCGGATACCGCCCATGACGATGAGCGCGGCCGTAAATCCGACGCCCATCCCGAGCCCGTCCAGAGCGGAAAGGGCCACGCTGTTTTTGCTTGCGTACGCTTCGGCGCGTCCGAGAATGATGCAGTTGACCACAATCAGCGGCAGGTAAATGCCCAGCGCCTTGTCGATGGCGGGCAGGTAGGCTTTCACCAGCATCTGCACGATGGTGGTAAAGCCCGCGATCACGACGATAAACGCGGGCAGGCGGACCTTGCCCGGAATGACCTTGCGCAGCAGGGAAATTACGATGTTGGAGCACACCAGCACGAACGTGGCGGCCGCGCCCATGCCAAGGCCGTTGACCGCCGCGGTGGACACCGCCAGCGTGGGGCAGGTGCCGAGGACGAGGCGGAAAACGGGGTTTTCAATCAGCAGGCCTTTGGTAAACGCCTGTTTGTAGTTCGCGTTCATCAGCCCTGCCCTCCTTTCAGATAGCCGTTATAATACGCAATCGCCTGATTGACGCCGGAAATCACGCCCTTGGATGTTTTGGTGGCCTGAGACACCACATCGACGTCCTGACCCGGCTCCAGCGGGCGCTCGGCTCCGGCTTCCACGATGCGGTCGAGCAGCCCGCCCTTTTTCACTTTGTCCACATAACCGGCCGTTTCGTTATCCTCGGTGACAGCCACGCCGGTTATCTTGCCGTCCGTGGAAATGCCCGTCATCACCACAAGGCCGGAGCTTTTTCCCGTGGCGGACACTGAGAATACGAACCCGATGACGTCGCCGTCTTTGACGGCCTCGTAATACTCCACGGTTTTCCCCTCAATATCCAGCGTCTTTTTCTCAAACGAATCGGCGGGCATCACCTGCATGCGCGCCTCGTTGGCGGCCGCTTCGTTGATTTCGGCGATTCTGTCATGCGTCAGCGCGTTGGTGCCCGCCAGAGCGGCGGTCGTCACCGCCGCAATTAAAGCCAGCGCGCACGCGGATATGAGAATTTCCTTGATATTGAGCTTACTCACGGCGCAACCTCCGTTTCGAGCCAAACGGCAGCGGCTGGGTCACACGCTCAATCAGAGGAACGAGGATATTCATCAGAATAATGGCATAAGACACGCCTTCCGGCAGCGAGCCGTACAATCGGAACAGAACGGTCAGCAGCCCGCAGCCAACCGCAAACATAACCTTGCCTGCTTTACTCAGCGGCGAGGTGACGTAATCGGTCGCCATGAAAATGGCGCCGATCAGCAAGCCGCCGGACAGAATATGTACCAGCGGCGGCTGGCCGAGAATCCATGTCAGCACAAACACGGTGCCGATAAAGGTGAGCGGGATGAGCGGCGAAATCACGCGGCGGATGACCAGGTAAACGCCGCCGATCAGCAGCGCCAGCGCGCAGGTCTCGCCCAGGCTTCCCGCCCGTATGCCCAGAAACAGTTCGCCCAGCGAGAGGGTTATCGGCTGACCCTGCTGCAGCTGAGTCAGCGGAGTCGCCGTAGAGACGGCGTCGGCAGCCGCCTTCAGCGGCGGCACCCAGGTGTTCATCGTCTCGGGGAAACTGAACATCAGCACAATGCGGCCTGCCAGCGCGGGGTTGACGAAGTTGTACCCCAGCCCGCCGAACATCTGCTTGGCCACCACAATCGCCACCACGGAGCCGAAGGCCGCCTGCCAGAGCGGCAGAGTGGACGGCAGGTTAAACGCCAGCAGCGCGCCGGTC
>JAAYMC010000103.1 GCA_012521555.1 Clostridiales bacterium | reverse complement strand
CATCCGGTCGGCGCGGTTTGTCGCCAATCCCGGATGTCATGCAGTGGGCTTTATTTCAATCACGCACCCGCTCGTCGCCCTCGGGATTTTGCCGAAGGACTACCCGCTCACCTGCTTTTCCCTCACGGGGTACACCGGCGGCGGGAAGAAGATGATTTACCAGTACGAACAGGAGAAAACGGCGGAGCTTTACGCCCCGCGGCTGTATGGCCTTACGCTCAGCCACAAGCACCTGCCGGAGATGACGAAAATCGCAGGGCTCACTCGCGAGCCCGTCTTCGTCCCCGTCGTGGACGACTACGACTGCGGCATGGCCACAACGATTATGCTCCACAACGACCTGCTCCCGCCCGGCACGACGGCAAGGACAATCCACGAGGCCCTCTCCGGCTACTACGCCGGCGAGACGTTTATCTCCGTCGCCCCCGCGCTGGGGGAGGGGTACCTTACCGCGAGCTGGGGCAAGGGCACGAACTTCATGGAGATTACGGTCAGCGGCCGCGAGGGGATGACGGTCGTCACCTCACGGTTTGACAACCTCGGCAAGGGCGCATCCGGCTCCGCGGTGCAGAACATGAACATCATGCTCGGCCTGCCGGAAACGGCGGGGCTTTTGTAAAACCGGCGTACAGCGCCGGCTGAAATGAGGGATGGTTATGACGTTTATCGAAGGCGGCGTGTGCGCCGCCCTGGGCTTTCGGGCCGCCGGCATCCACGTCGGCGTGAAAACGAGCAATTTAAGCAAAAAGGACCTTGCGCTCATCGTCTCCGACGTGCCGTGCGCCGCGGCGGCGGTGTACACGAAAAACGCCGTCAAGGCCGCGCCGCTCCTCGTGACAAGGGAGCACCTTGCCGACGGGCGCGCGCAGGCCGTCCTCGTCAACAGCGGCAACGCCAACGCCTGCGCGCCGGACGGGGAGGAAAACGCCCGCCGCTCCTGCCGCGCCGCGGCAAAGGCGCTCGGGTTAGACGAGCGGGACGTCGTCGTCGCCTCGACGGGCGTCATCGGGCAGCGCCTGCCCGTTGAAAAGATTGAGCAGGGCGTGGAAAAGCTCGTGCCGCTTCTCAGCCGCACCGGCTCGCACGACGCGGCCCTCGCCATCATGACGACGGACACCGTGAAGAAGGAGTACGCCGTCGAGACCGTCATTGGCGGCAAGACCGTCCGCATCGGCGGCATCGCCAAGGGCAGCGGCATGATCCACCCCAACATGGGCACGATGCTCTGCTTTGTCACCACCGACTGCGCCATGACGCCCGAGACGGCGAAAAGCGCCCTGCTGGAGGCCGTGCGCGTGAGCTTTAACCGCATCTCCGTGGACGGCGACACCTCCACAAACGACATGGCGTGTTTGCTTGCAAACGGTCTTGCGGGCAACGACCCGATTGCCGGCCCGGGCGCGGACTACGATGTATTCGTCGAGGCGCTCAAGGCGCTGTGCACGAAGCTTGCCATCAACATGGCCGCCGACGGGGAGGGGGCAAAGCACCTCGTCATCTGCACCGTCACCGGCGCTCGGACGGAGGAGGACGCCGAGACGCTCGCGAAATCCGTCATCTCCTCCACCCTCACGAAGGCCGCCATTTTCGGCGCGGACGCCAACTGGGGGCGCGTTCTGTGCGCGATGGGCTACTCCGGCGTGGAGTTTGACCCGGACACTGTGGACGTCGCCTTTGAGTCAGCGGCGGGGCGGATTGACGTGTGCAAAAACGGCCGGGGGCTGGAGTTTGACGAAGACCAGGCAAAGAAAATCCTCTCCGAGCACGACGTGACGATTGACATCCGCCTTGAAGGCGGTAAGGCCTCGTGCACCTGCTGGGGCTGCGACATCACGTACGACTACATCAAAATCAACGGCGACTACAGGACGTAAAGGGGAGGAGGGCGCGCATGTACTCAAATTGCGAGAGGGCGAAGACGCTCGTCGAAGCGCTGCCGTACATACAGCGGTTTCACGGCAAGGTCGTCGCCATCAAATACGGCGGCAACGCCATGATCAGCCCCGAGCTGTTTGACGCCGTGATGGAGGACATCATCCTCCTGCACCTTGTGGGCATCCACGTCGTGCTCGTGCACGGCGGCGGGCCGGAAATCAACGAGATGCTTAAAAAAGTCGGCAAGGAGGCGCGTTTTGTAAACGGCCTGCGCTATACCGACAAGGAGACGATGGACATCGTGCAGGGTGTGCTGTGCGGCAAGGTGAACAAGGACCTCGTCTCCACGCTCATCCGGAAGGGCGCCCGCGCCATCGGCCTGTGCGGCATGGACGGGAGCCTCATCGAGGCTGTGCGCATGACGAAAGACGGCGTCGATTACGGGCTTGTGGGCGAGATTGTGAAGGTCAACCCCGGCGTCGTAGAAAAGGCCATCGAGGACGGGATGATTCCCGTCGTCGCCACCGTCGCGCGCGGCGTGGACGAGGACACGGCGTACAACATCAACGCCGACACCGCCGCGTCCCGCCTTGCTGTCGCCCTCGGAGCGGAAAAGCTCGTCATCCTCACGGACACGCGCGGCGTCCTGCGCGACCCGAAGGACGAGGACACGCTCATCAAGGCCATCCGGAAGGACGAAATCCCCGCGCTGATGGAAGAGGGCGTCATCTCCGGCGGTATGATTCCGAAGGTGGCCTGCTGCGCCGACGCCATCGAAGGCGGCGTCGCCCGCACGCACATTCTCGACGGGCGCGTCCCGCACTCGATTCTCATTGAGATGTTCACCGACGAAGGCGCGGGAACGATGATTTATTAGATTTGAAAAGAAAGAGTGGTGCGACATGAACAGCCAGCAGATAAAGGAGCTCTACGCCAATTACGTCATGGAGACGTACGCGCGGTTTGACGTGGCGCTCGACCGCGGCGAGGGGGCGACGCTCTATTCCCCCGAGGGCAAGGCGTACGTGGACTTTACGTCCGGCATCGGCGTGTGCAGCCTCGGCTACGGGAACAGAGGCTGGGCCGAGGCGGTCATGGGTCAGGCCCTGAAACTGCAGCACGTCTCGAACCTCTTTTACACGGAGCCGGGCGCGCGCCTTGCCAAAGCGCTTGTCGAGCGCACGGGGATGAGCAAGGTCTTCTTTGCCAACTCCGGCGCGGAGTCGAACGAAGGGGCCATTAAGCTCGCCCGCAAGTATGCGCGCGACAAGTACGGCGCCGGCCGCGAGACGATTGTCACCTTAGTAAACTCCTTCCACGGCCGCACCATCACCTCTCTGGCCGCGACGGGGCAGGATGTGTTCCACCAGCACTTCTTCCCCTTTACGGAGGGCTTCCGCCACGTCCCGGCAAACGACTACGAGGCGCTCAAGGCGGAGCTTGCCCGCGGCGACGTGTGCGCCGTCATGATGGAGCTTGTGCAGGGGGAGGGGGGCGTGCTGCCTCTTGACAAGGAGTATGTGGCGAAAGCCGCCGCGCTCTGCCGCGAAAAAGACGTGCTCCTTATCTGCGACGAAGTCCAGACGGGCGTCGGCCGCACCGGCACCCTCTTTGCCTTCCAGCAGTTTGACATCGAGCCGGACGTTGTGACTTTTGCAAAAGGCATCGCCGGCGGGCTTCCGTTCGGCGGCTTCCTCGCGGGCAGCCGCTGCGAGAGCTCCCTTACCCCGGGGACGCACGCGACCACGTTCGGCGGCAACCCCGTGTGCGCCGCGGCGGCGCTGTACGTCCTCGACACGCTCACGCAGGAGCTGCTGCGGGACGTTGCCCGCAAGGGCGCGCATATCCGCGCTTCGATTGAAAGCTGGTCTGCCTCGGCGGTCAAGCAGGTGCGCGGGATGGGGCTTATGATCGGCGTGTCCCTTAAAGACGCAAAGCCCGCGGACGCGGCCGCGCGGTGCATTGAAAAAGGCCTGCTCGTCCTCACGGCCGGAAGCGACGCGCTGCGCCTCCTGCCGCCGCTGACCATCTCGGACGAGGAAATTGAAAAAGGCCTTGCGATACTCAAATCCGTACTGGGGGAACTTTAAGTGAAACATCTGCTCAAGCTCTTAGACCTCACAGGCGAGGAAATCACCCACATCCTTGACGTGGCCGACGCGCTCAAGGCCCAGCGCAAGGCCGGCATCGCGCACCCCTTCCCGCCGGGGAAGACGCTCGCGATGATTTTCGCCAAAAACTCCACGCGCACGCGCGTCTCCTTTGAAACGGGCATCTACCAGCTCGGCGGGCACGGCATTTTT
>JAAYMC010000102.1 GCA_012521555.1 Clostridiales bacterium | reverse complement strand
GACTGCTTCCACAACTTTCTGTTTAAATTCTGCCGTGTATCGTTTGTTCGGCACTCCTTTTGGCATAAAAACACCCCAATCGTTATTCAGTATACCATACTGTCTAACAATTGGGGTGCAGTTCATAGCTCCGGCCGGTTTTTTTGCCCTTTCCGGATAAATGCGCCGCGATATGTAAAACTAACCTGTGTAAAAGCGCATCAAACCATATCCGAAAGGGGCTTTCCGCTTCCATGAAAATGAAAAGATGCCGAAGCTGCTCGGAAGAGATTCCGTCGAGCGCGAGAGTCTGCCCGTTCTGCGGCGCGCGCGCAGCCCGGCCGGTTTATAAGCGATGGTGGTTCTGGCTGCTTGTCATCCTCATCGCCGTTATCCTCATCGTCGCGTTCGGGGGAGACGACGGTTCGCCGCCCGTTATCACAAACCCCGGGGAAGAGCTCGTGGAGACGCTGTCGCCCGCGCCCAGCCCTGATGCGACTCCAAACGCGTCGCCCGCAGGCGGCGGGACGCTGACGGCGGCGGGGCAGACCGCCAGGACGAAGAGCTTTACCCTGACGCTCGAGGCCGTCAGCAAGCCGGAAGGCGGGGAGTTTAACAAGCCCGCCGCGGGGAAGGAGTTTGTGGAGCTCGTGCTGGTCATCGAGAACACCTCGGATAAAGAGATGACCGTCAGCTCCATGCTTATGTTCGACGCGTATCAGGATGGCTTTGCCGTCTCCGAGTCGCTCTCGGCGCAGATGGCCAGCGACATCCCGACGATGGACGGCACGGTCGCGCCCGGGAAGAAGCTGCGCGGCAAGCTCGCCTACGAGTTGCCGGTCGACTGGCAGGAGCTTGAAATCGACGTCGACCTCACGGCCCTGAGCCTCAGCCGGGAAGGGGAGCTTAAAATCATCATCCAAAACCAGTAGCAGCCGTCTCTCAATACCAGTAGAAAAAGCAGCCATCTCCTGATGGCTGCTTTTTCTAGCACCTGAACGTGTACTCGCCGATGATGCGGGCCAGGTGCGCCACGTCGGCGCGGGCGGCAAACTCGAACCTGACCTTCCCGAGCCCGGCAAACCACAGGTCCAGCTCGCTGTCCAAGTCGAGCACGCCCGCCGTCTCGATGGAAAAGACCTGGATTTTGCTGTACGGCAGGGAGGTGATGTCCTTTTTCTTGCCGGTGATGCCCTGCACGTTGATGGAGATGATGCGCTTGTTCGTGAAGACGACGCCGTCGCGTATCCCCTTGAACGTCGCGACGATTTCTTCGCCCTCCACGAGCATGGGCTCAAGCAGGTCGGAAAACGCGGAAAAATCGGCCGGCCTGAGCTTGACGAACGCGGCGTTTTGGAAATCGATCATACCGTTCTCCTTTAAAATAAACTGGCTGTTCCATTATACCATTATGCCCGGTTGCGCGCGCAGGAGAACATAAGCGGCGCTTTTCCGGCGCACCGCCGCCTGAAGACGGGATTTGCCTGCCGCTACCGCAGGTGCGGGAAGAGATGGTTGTGGATAAGCCGCGCGAGGAGCAGCGCGGGGCAGCTGAGCATGAGCCACAGCGCCGAATAGGGCAGGCAGATCTGCCCGAGGAGATGGTAGCGCAATCCGGAATAATCCCACACGTTCCAGCGCAGGGCGAGATTGACGACGCACCCGACGAGAAATTCCACGGCGGTAATCATCAGCGCCGAGAGCGCGCACTGGAGCGGGAGGGGAAGCGCCGTGCGCGTCGACAGGGCGTAGATAAATGAAAAGCACAGCCCGCCGGCTAAAAACATCGTCCAGTGGCTGCGCCCCCGCCAGAGGAGCTCCAGCCCGACGTAGCCCCATCCGCCGAATAAAAACGCAAAGACAAATTCCTGTACCATGCCTTTAGTATGGGGCGGCGCGGGCTGAAAATATAATAGGCCGCGCTGGAAAATCACGCTCTGCCGCAAAAACCCCGAAAAGCCCTTGAGCTTTTCGGGGTTTTTCTTGCCTTTCGGATGGTTTTCTTTTGCCTTATTGGTTTACTCCACTGTGAGCGGGCGGGCCTTGAGCCGGTGAGACGGCCTCGGGCCGTCTGCCCCGCCGGCGCCGCCTGATGCCCCGGCACCGGCTTTTTCAAGCGCGAAAATCGAAACGAGCTCGTCGACCACCAGCTGGATGTGCGGCTTGTCGGGGGCGTTTAGGTAGACGAGGTTGACGGGGGCGCTGTGCGGGAAGGGAATGGAGGCGTACAGCTTGTCCGCGATGACGTTGTCCCACTCGGTGACGAGAAGGACGCCTTTCCCGCAGGCCATGTTGAACACGGCGCTTTCATAGCGGCTGAAGTTCCTGACTTCCGTGATGTAGCCGTAATCGCGGCAGATTTTTTTCACGAGCTTGGCGAATATCTTTTCGATGTCCACGTCGAAGATGAGCAGGTCGGCGCCGTTTAAGTCGGACAGCGCGCGGACGGAATCAAAATACGCTTTGGAGTAGACAATCTTGCAGGCGATATCGGTCAGGCGCTGGACGGAAAACCCGTACTGCAACGGCCTGTACAGCTCGAACGTCATGATGATGTCCAGTTTCCCGGACTGGAGCCGGCCGAAAAGGTCCGGGAGCCTGTAGCCTTCAATTTCAAGACGGATGGAGGGGTATTTTCCGGCGAAGTGCTCAATGGTCTTCCTGTAAAACTTGCCCGGATCCCACACGTCGGAGCACCCGATGCGGACCGTCGTGTCGGTCGCGCTCACAAGCTTATTTATCTCGGAGATGACGCCTATGTACTCCTGTTTGACACGGGAGAAAAAGTCGTACAGCTTCTCGCCCGCGACGGTCAGGCGCAGCTCGCGGCCCCGGCGGTCAAAGAGCGGGAAGCCGAGCTCTTCCTCGAGGCTCGCAATGCTTTTGCTGACGGCGGGCTGCGAGACAAAGAGAACGTTCGCCGCCTTCGCGAAGCTCTGCTCGTTTACGACCGTCAAAAAGCAGTTGATTTGCCCAAGCGTCATGCCTTATCCCCCCATAACCAAAACTTTATGAAAAATATTACCATATTTAGATTGGATTATCAAGCTTTTCCAATATATAATGCTCAATAAGAGATACTCTCGAAACGGCCGATTTGGTCATATCGACGGAGATATGGGGCGCGCCGCCCGACCATTATCGAATGAAAAGAGGAGCAGTGATTGTAATGGAAGGCAAATACGTACTCGAAGTGTGCAACCCCCGCGCCGTCCGGGACGTGACGATTCAGGGCCTGACAGCGCCGCGCCTGCCGACCCTCGAGGGGAAGAGGATCGCCATTATCGGCGCCCTGCCTGAAAGCATCGCCTTCAACCGCGCGCTTGAGAAAGTCCTTCAGAAGCGATATCCCACCGCGACGGTGATTTACCGTCAGACGAGCATGGACATTGAGAAGAACATTGAGTACTTAAGGGACTTTGACGCGTTTATCGAGGGCGTCCGCCTTTCCGGCGGCTGGCCGACGGAGCCGCCCGTCGAGTACGAAAAAGCCGGCATCCCCGGCGTCCACCTGAGCATTGAGACGATGTACCCGAACGGGAAATACAGCATGTGGGCCCACGGCCTGCCCACGCTGCGCATCGTCCCCATCCCCGCGCTTATATGGATTAACGCCGGAAACAGGCCTGATCCCGAAGCCTACATGCACATCGCCGAGTACATGGCGGACGATATCGTCCGGGCCCTCACCGAGCCGCTCACGGAAGAAGAGAAGAACCCGCCACCATGCGAGTACGATTTCGGCAACCTCTTCTTTGAGGGCAAGGATTACGACGAGGCCTACAGGAAGTGCCAGGCGTACTTTGTCGAGCACAACCTGACCGACGGCCTTCCCATTGTGCCGCCCACGCCCGAGGCCGTGGAGGCGATGCTCGCCGGCACAAGCCGCGACCGCAACGAGGTTATACATGGCGTCATGCAGCCCGGGCACGGCATCGTCACCATCGAGAAGATTGCCATCAACGCCGTCATGGCGGGCGCGCGGCCCGAGTACCTGCCCGTCATCATCACGGCGGTGGAGTGCCTCTGCGACCCCGGTTTCATGGCGTGGCACGTCCTGGCCGCCATCAACAGCAGCCAGCTTCTCATTTACGTCGGCGGCCCCATCGCGAAGGAAATCGGCATGAGCGGCCGCGGCGCGTTCCTCGGCCCCGGCAATCCCGCCAACAACGCCATCGGGCGCGCCGTGAGCCTGTGCGCGCTCAACCTCGGCTGGGTTGAGTACGAGACGCACGGCGGCATGTGCGGCCAGCCCTCGAGATTTTGCAACCTCGTCTTCTGCGAAAACGAGGACTTAAGCCCGTGGGAGACGTACTCCGTGTCGCGCGGCTTTGGCCCCGAGGACAGCGTGGTCATGGTCGAGGAAGTGTTCCATGTAGACGGCTCCTTCCAGATGGGCCCCATGGCGATGCCTTCGGGCCTGTGGACGAAAGGCTTTGAGGAGGACCTGAAGACCCTCGCCGAAAAAGCCGCGTCCGAGAGGCCGCCCATTATGACCGCCGTCAAGGGCCCCGACAGCATCCACGCCACCGCCAATTTCGTCGGCGGGCAGGACATCCTCGCGCTGCTCAACAACAGGACGTACGCGATTATCCTGCACCCCGGCCAGGCCCATCAGCTCCATGAAAGAGGCTTTACCCGCGAGTCCCTCGCCCGGTACATCGCCGACTACAAGGCCGTCCCGTGGGAGGCCTTTGACGAGAACGTCCAGAAGGAACTGCTGGAGATCGCCAAGACCGGCAAGATACCGGGCCTGACCGTCGACAACTGCAAGCCCGGCGGGAAAATCCCCGCGTTCAACGCCAAGCGCATTGCCATCTTCGTCGCCGGCCACATGTCCGGCCAGACGGTCGGCCTGATGTGCCTGGGCAGCTACGGGAAGTTTACGAAGGTCGAAGGCTACGACCCCTGCGACCCGCCTTACAACTTAAAGAAAATCACCGGCGCCACGCTGACAAAAGCGGGCAGGTAAACGCGCCGCCGGCGCCGGACAGGAATCCGATACATAAAAAATCGTGCGGCGGCGCCGCCCGCCGCGGGGGATGCGAGCTTTTCGTCCGCCGCCGCACGGTATCCTCCTCGCGCCGCGACTTAACAGAATGAAAGAGGTGTTCATTGTGCCGGATATGATGAACCTGCAGCCACTCAAGGCCGTACCCATGGGCGAAAACACTTACGTCATTGAGGACAATATGGTCCGCTGCTTCCTGTTTGTCGGTACGAAGCACGCCCTGCTCGTCGATGCGGGGTTCGGCGGCGAAGGCAGGAGCCTTATGGAGCTTGTCAGGACGCTCACAGATAAGTCCGTCGAGCTTGTCATCACCCACGCCGACCCGGACCACATCGGCTTTGCCGGGGAATTTGACACCGTGTATATGCACGAGAGCGAAATCGCGCGGTATACCGCGATGGAAGGGCGAAACGATGAGAGCGTCGTCCCGCTGGCGGCGGACTGCGCCATTGATATCGGCGGGCGGTACTTTGAGGTGCTGCACGTGCCCGGCCACACGCCCGGGAGCATCGCCCTGCTCGACTGCGAGGGGCGCATTCTCATAGCGGGCGACTCGGTGTCCGGCATGCCGGTGTTCATGTTCGGGGAAGGGCGCGACATCCACGCCTTTATGGAGAGCATGAAAATGCTCTCCGGCATGAAGGAGGCGTTTGACGCAATCTACCCGAGCCACGGGCCGATCCCGCTGCCGCCGGAGCAGATAGACAAGCAGATTGAGGCCGCGGAAATGTACCTTGCCGGCAAGCTCACGCCGCAGGAGCCCCCGTTCCCGATGCCGGCCAAGATGTATGTCCACGGCGGCGCCGGGTTCTACATATAACGCGAATGTGTTCGACTCCCTCCGAACAGCGGGCTCGTCGGCTACCGGGTGCGCCCAAGGCGCGCCCGGCCTGAAGCTCATAAATAGAGCTCACACCCCTCAAGCCCGTTCTTTTGCGACATCTCCTGCCCGCGGACATTGGTTTGGGCGCGGGCAGATCCAGGATCCCTCCTCCGATATTGCGGGCACAAGGCCGCAATAAAACAGGCCTTTTGGCAAATCCCTTGAGGCCGGGGACCGGGAATGCCGCAGGCATTCCCGGTTCTTAAGGCCCGCGCAGTCTATCCGAGGTTTTCGAAAGGAGAAAGAGATGAGTAACGAGCTTAAAGGCGTTGTCTTCAATATCGTGCACGGCTCGTTCGTGGACGGCTACGGCATCCGGACGACGGTTTTCCTGAAAGGGTGCCCTCTCCGGTGCAAATGGTGCTGCAATCCGGAAGGGCAGAAATTCGAGCCGGAGCTGAAATACACGAAGGCCCTCTGCACCGCCTGCATGAAATGCGTCCCCGCCTGCCCCGAAGGCGCGCTGTATGCGGACGAGGCAGACCCCGATGGGAAAATCGCCGTCGACAGGGCAAAGTGCGTAAACTGCATGAAATGCGTCGAGGCCTGCCCTTACGGCGCGCTGGAGCAGTTCGGGCGGTACTACACAGTCGACGAGCTGTTTGACATCGTCCGCCGCGATATGCGCTACTACAAATCCTCGGGCGGCGGCGTCACACTCGGCGGCGGGGAGGCGACGGCGCAGGCGGATTTCGCCCTCGCCTTCATTAGAAAATGCAAGGAGAACCTGATCCACACAGCCGTCGACACGTGCGGGTACACCGTGAGCGAAAAAGCATTCCAGGTGCTGAGTGAAGCGGATCTGCTGCTGTATGACCTGAAAGGAATGGACCCGGAGCGCCACGCCAGAAACACCGGCAAGTCCAACGAGCTGATTTTGTCAAACCTCAAGCGGCTCGACGCGATGGGCATCCCCTCCATCATCCGGCTTCCGCTGATACCCGGGTACACGGACTCGGGCGACGAGATCGAGAAAACAGCCCAGTTCCTTTCCACACTTCGGAATTTAGACCGCGTGGACCTGATGAACTACCACGAATATGGCAAGCCGAAGTATGAACAGATCGGCCTGGATTACACGCTCAACCTCACTCCGCTGACCGACGAGCGGCTTGCGGAGATCACAGGGATTTTCAATAAGTACGCGATAAAGACACAAATCGGCGGATAATCGCGGCACCATATAACTCCAGACAATTTGAGGGGAGAAAACGCTATGAGAATGCGTCAGATCGGAAAGACCGGTATTTCCGTTTCCGAGATTTGCCTTGGCACTGGCTCTTTCGGCGGGCTGGGCATGTACAGGATGAGCGGCAGCATCCAGCAGGACGAGGCGAATGAGATCGTCGGGCTGGCGCTCGACTCCGGCATCAACTTTTTCGATACGGCCGAAATCTACTCCGACGGGCTTGCCGAGGAAATTCTCGGCAAGGCGCTCGGGGCGAGAAGGAAGGAGGCCGTCATCGTCACGAAGGTGGCGCCAAAGCGCGCGGGCGAAACGTCCAGGGGCGGCCTTACATACGAGCACGTGATGAACGTCTGCCACGCCAGTCTCAAACGGCTGGGCACGGACTACATCGACATCTTCGAGCTGCATATCTTCGACCCCATTGTACCCCTTGAGGAGACGCTCAAAGCGCTCGACGACCTCGTCCGGCAGGGGAAGGTTCGCTGCGTCGGCTGCTCGAACTTCAGCGGCTGGCAGCTGATGAAGGCGCTGAGCGTATCCGACGCGAACAATTTCGTGCGGTTTACCACCCTCGAGGCGAAGTACTCCCTCGTCCTGCGCGACGTGGAAAACGAGCTTGTGCCGGCCTGCCTCGACCAGGGGATTTCCATCCTCGCCTACAGCCCGCTGCACGGGGGCTTTTTGAGCGGCAAATACGACAGGGATAAGCCGTGGCCGAAGGGGACGCGCTTCCCCTCGAAGGACGCAACGGGCCCGTGGTCCGTGGATTACGAGCGGCTTTACCGGATTGTCGACGAGCTGAAGAAGATTGCGCACGCGCGCGGCGTATCCGTCTCGGACGTGGCTCTCAACTACCTGCTGCAAAAGCCGGCCGTCACGTCGCTCATCATCGGCGTCCGCAACGCCGGGCAGCTCAAGGCCAACCTCACGGCCAGCGGCTGGGACCTGACCGCCGAGGAAGTGGCCGCGCTCGACGAGATCAGCCGGCCCGCCGGGCTCTACCCGTACGAGGATCAGAAGTCTGGGTTTATCGTCAGCAACGCTTAAGGTTTCCCGCAGGGTGCGGGCTTTGACGAAACAAAGCGGCGCCGCCCGTCCGGCGGGCGGCAGGCGGCGCCGGGCTGCAGAACTATAAATTAAAAGAGGAGGAGAGACGCAATGAAGGTCTATAGTCCCTGGGCTGAAGTCGACAACAGCGGCGCCATCGCGCTCAATCCGCGCCTTGACACGCTGGAGGGGAAGACCATCGGGTTGTTCGCGCACTTCAAGGCCCACTCGCCGATCATGCTGCAGGTGGTCGCCGACCTGCTGAAAGAGCGCTTTCCCACAGCCCGGTTCAAGAGCATCCAGCTTAAAATCGACACCGCCGAGGCGTGCAAGCTCCCGGAGTTTGACGCCGAGCTCAAGGAATGGCTGAAGGATGTCGACGGCGTCATCGCCGCCTACGGCGACATGGGCTCGTGCTGCATGTTCCACGCGTACAACACCGCGTACATCGAGCGGCTGGGCAAGACGACCGTCATGATCTGCCACGAGGAGCTCCTCGCCGCCGGCAAGAAGGGGGCCTCCGTCCGCCAGTGCCCGCACCTGCGCTTCGTCACCACCACGCTGCCGGACATGAGCTGGTTCCCCGAAATTGACGACCGGGTCATCAACGGCATGATGCGCCCCGCCTTCGCCGCCATTTTGGACGAGATTATCGACGGCCTGACAAAGCCGCTCACCGAGGAGGAGAAGACGCCGGTCATCCGGAGCAACGACGAGGCGATGCCCTTTGAGGTCGACACCCTCGACGGCATCAGCGACCTGTTCTACAAGCGCGGCTGGACGACGGGCCAGCCCATCATCGCCCCCACGGAAGAGGCCGTGGAGAACATGCTGCGCGGCACGGACCTGCCGCGGGATTACGTCGTCGGCTACATCCCGCCCATGAACGGCAAGTGTACCGTTGAGAAAATCGCCGTCAACGCCGTCATGGCCGGGTGCCTGCCGACGTACATGCCCGTCCTCATTGCGGCGGTCAAGGCCACGCTGGACCCGAAAATCCGCCTTGAGGGCTGGACGTGCTCGCGGGCGAGCTGGTTCCCACTGATTACCGTCAGCGGCAAGGTGGCAAAGCAGATCGGCGTCGCGTCCGCCCTCAACGCGTGGACGAAAGCCTCCTCCACCATCGCCAGGGCCTACTCCTACATCATCATGAACGTCTCCGGCGTGCGCTTCGGCATCGAGGACCTGTGCGAGCCCGGCCACGAAAGCCGCCAGGGCGTGTGCATCGCGGAAAACGCCGACCTGAGCCCCTGGAAGCCGCTGCACGTGCGCTGGGGCATCAGCGAGGACGACTCCGCCGTGACCATGTTCTGGCCGCAGGAGCGCGCGGAAGGCCACGGCGCCGACCCCAAGGAGTGCTTTGAGACCATGTTCCGCGTGGACTACTCCGGCTACGACAAGGGCGCGTGCTACGTCGTCACCCCCGGCTTTGCAAAGGTGCTCGCGGACGCGGGCTTTAAAACGCAGGAGGAAGTGCTCGAATACATCAAGGAATACTGCAGGCAGCCCGCCTCGAAGGTCGCCTACCGGTGGCTTATCGGAAGCAACCACCT
>JAAYMC010000101.1 GCA_012521555.1 Clostridiales bacterium | reverse complement strand
TCACCGAGCCGACGATTGTGCGCATCCCGCCGTTTTACTGGCACTGCCCCCTCGAATTTAAGCGCGTGTCAAAGCCTGTGTACCTGCAGGTCCTCGGCACGCGCGGCAGATTCGGCCCGTATTTCCAGCGCATCGACGAAGCCGGCAAGGTCTATATCCAGTACGCCGGCATCGGCGCGCAAAGGCCGTGCCGGTACGACAAAACAAAGCCGTGCACCGTCTGCGGCAGGTGCTTTAAGGAGAAGCTGCTCGACAAAGACAGCCCGCAGACCGCTACGGAGGCCGCTTTGCGCCACATCGAAACGCAGAAAAAGCTCGGCCTTGCGGGCAAATAGCTCCATCCCTTTATCCGCGGAGTGTCAAAACCGCTCAAAACAAGGGGCCGGCAGCCAAATGCTGCCGGCCCTCCTTGCGTATTCATTCAAATCCAGTTATGTACGGGCGGCCGCCGCCTGCTCGTAGTACTCCCGGCTACTGTAGTAAAGCTCCTGCAGGCAGTACCACAGATCCTCCTCTTTGCCGCCGAAGAAGGTGCTCATAAGCCCGCCGTCCTTGCCGTAATCGTCCACGATTCTCCGGGCAAACTGGACGGGATCCTCATGCGATGTTGGGCTTATGTACACATCAAAGCCCACTTTGTCGCCGTACTGCTCTTTATAGGCCCGGATGTCATTGGCCCGCTCCTGCAGCTGCAGGAAATCGGCGCCGAGGGAGATGGCGTAGGGGACAAACCGCCTGATGCAGCCGCAGCTGTGGAGCGTGATGGCCGCGCCCTGCTCCTTGACATGCTTAAAGAAGATCTCATTCGGCTCGTAGACAATCTCCTCCATCATGCGCTCGCTGAAGAAGGTGTCCCGCTCGGTGCCCCAGTCGTCGTGGTACTGCACGAGGTCCGTGGGGAAGTACTTGTTGATGAGGTCGAACATCCGGCAGTGGTAGCGGGACAGCTCCGCCATAAACTCCTTGCAGGCCTCGGGCTCTATGGCAAAGGCCAGCATCGCCTGCTCGTACCCGCCGAGGACGGCCACGAGGCGCTCGGTGCAGCCCATGCCGATGTCGTAGCAGTTGAGCTTGTCGGGATTGTAGTGAGGCTGGCTCATGAATTTTTCGCAGCACTCCTTGATGCGCTCTTCGTCCAAGTCCGGCCAGCGGAATTTCTTCTCCCACTCGGTGATGTCGTCCAGAACGGGCGGGGCGCCGGGCTTGAGCATGGAGCCTCCCGCCTCGGGGACCCATTCCCAGACGCAGCCGTACGCGTCCGTCCACTCGCTGCGCCCGGTGAAATTAAAGCGCATGTCACTAAGGCCCGTGAGCGTGGCGCCCACGGTGTAGTTAAAGTCGCCCAGCGTGGTGGGCACCCACATGGGATTGTCGCGCTCGAGCACCCTCCTGAAGTTTTCTCGGCGCGAAATGGGGTAGTCGAACACGGGGATTCTGATCGGCGAGGCCAGCGTCCCGGCGTATTCATATTTTCCGGCCAGGTATGGAACGCGCTCGTACTTCATTACCTTTCCTTCTCCTCTCTGCCATAGCATAGCGGGCTTTTACCGCGCCCGCGGCCCTTTGCCCGGCTGTGAACGCTGTGGCGTATTTCGGTATAGTGACGGAATCTCCAAGCCTATTATAAAGCCACTTTGGCTGGTTTGTATAGCTCTATTGCGCGATCGGGCATGATTTTTTATGTCATACCGCGCCGCAGCCGCCTTGACCGCGCGGCCCCGCCGGGCCTAAAATGGAATGACTCAGAGTATGAACGGAGGGAAACCATGCAGGAGAGGAATCAGCCGCTGGAAGTGATAAAGATTGACGAGCAGACCTTCCGCATCGAAGACAACGGCGTGCGCAGCTTCGTGTTTATCGGCAAGGAGAGGGCCCTCGTGGTCGACACGGGCTTTGGCGAGGCGGGGAGCGTCAGGCAGATTGCCGCCAAGCTCACGGACAAGCCGGTCATGCTCGTCATCACGCATGCGGACGGCGACCACATCGGCGGCGCCGGCGCGTTTGAAACGGCCTGGATGCACCCCGCGGAAATGGCCTATTATTACACCCGCTCGAGCGTTAAAAACCCCAGCGTCAGCCCCCTGTGGGAGGGGGACGTCATCGACATCGGCGGCAGGCGGTTCGAGGTCATCCATATCCCCGGCCATACGCCGGGCAGCATCGCGCTGCTCGACAGAGAAAACCGTATCCTCGTCTCCGGCGACACCGTTTCCGAGGCGTGTATCTATATGTTCGGCCCCGCGCGCAATCTCACCGCGTATCTCGCCAGCCTTGAAAAGCTCATCAAATTGCAGGGCGCGTTCGACGTCATCTACCCGTCCCACGGGACGTTCCCCATTCCCCCGGAGCAGATTGAAACGGTGCGCAAAGCAGCGCTCAGTCTCGCCGCCGGCGCGCTGCCGCCGCAGGAGCCGCCGATTCCCGTCCCGGCGCAAATGTACGCCGGGGACGGCGCGTCTTTCTACTTCTAAGGGACTTGCAAGGAAGCGCCGCATGGCGGCATGTCTGGTTTGAGCTTATAAAAACTTAAGCAAACAAAAGCGCGCCCCTTTAAGCGGGGCGCGCGCTTTGTTATTCGGCTTTCGCGTCGCTGACGATGGCAAAGTACGCGTTGGAGGTGATGCGGTAGACGACGGCGTAAAACGCGGAAAAGGCGAGGATGCTCACGGCCGTCGTGAGGATGAGGAGCGGCAGGTTGTTGAGGTTAAAGAGGAGAAGCATCTTGCGGATCATCGGGAAGGCGAAGGCGAGGTGGAGCACGGCAAACACGATGGGCAGGTAAAACACGGTGAGCATCTGGGAATTGATGCTTTTGCGGATGTCCGGCTTCGTCATGCCGACCTTCTGCATGATGTCAAACCGCGACTGGTCCTCGTACCCTTCCGAAATCTGCTTGTAGTAGATCATCAGCACGGCGGCGATGAGGAACACGATGCTCAGCATAATCCCGAGGAAGAACAGCCCGCCGTAAAGGCTGAAAAAGTCCAGCCGGTCCTCTTCGCGCGACTCGCAGAAAACGCTGCGGAAGACTCCCGGAGCCTTCTCCTTTTCCGCGAGGACGGCCGCGGCAAACTCCGAACGCAGCCTGATTTGCTCTTCCGGCGCGGCGTCCGTATCGAACGCGTAGTGCCAGCCGTACTGGAGCATCCTGTTGCCGTTGTAGTCCGTCAGACCTTCAATATCCTTGAGCGTTCCTTCAAAGTCCGGCACGACGAGGAAAAGGTGCGTGAGCATCTCCGCCGTGTCGATGCCGGCCACGTCGAGCGTGTCGAGCGTCTGGGTGATGTTGATCGTGAGATTCCCGATGGTGATGGACTCCGGAAAGTCCATCTTCTTCAGCCCGAACGCCGCGCCCTCCCTTTCGCCGAGCCTGAGCGTCCTGCCGTACATGCGCTCGTAATCTTCAAGCGGGATAAAGTGGACGGTGACGAGCTTCCCGAAATTGATGTCGTTGACAAAGCGCACGTCGGGTTCCAGATACCCGCCCTCCTCAAGGCTGCCGGTGATTTCCGCCTCCCTGTAGTCGACGGGATTGAGCCGCGCCGCGCCGTATCTGTCCGTTATCCCGTTGACCGTCTCGCGCAGGGCGGCGATTTTCTCGGCGTTTGCGGGCGACGCGCCGCTGAAATTGGCGATGACGGCCAGATCCCGCGGGTAGCGCGTTTTGAGGCTGCCCTCCTTGCCGGAGTAGAGGCAGGCGGTCGAGGAGATCATCACGAGCACCATCGTCAGCAAAATGCAAATCGACGCGAGCCCCGCGCCGTTTCGCTTCATGCGGTAGGCCATGGAGGAGACGGAGACGAAATGCTTCTTATTATAATAGTAGCGCTTATTCTTTTGCAAAATCCGGCACAGCAGCACGGAGCCCGCGATAAAGATGAGGTAGGTGGCGGCGATGACCATGAGCACCGCGACGAAAAACCACGACAGCGCCGCAACCGGGTTTTCAATCGTGACGGCGATATAATACGCCGCCGCCAGAATAGCAAAGCCCGCAACCCCAAAGAGCCAGTTGGCCTTCGGCGGCTTTTCGCCGAAGTTTTCGCTCCGAAGGAGCTGCACGGGGTTGGAAAAGCGCACCTGGCGCACCGCGTTGAGGAAAATCAGGAAAAACAGCGCGCCGTAGATGATGAGGGTGTAGCGCACCGCCTCGCGCGAGAGGGTAAATTCAAAGGAGATGTCCAACCCGACGAGGTTGACAAGGCCAAGCTCGGCCATTTTCGACAGCGCGATGCCGACGCCAAGCCCGCACGCGAGGGCGACGAGCGCGGCGATGAGCGACTCCCAGAACAAGATGCGGCCGATGCTGCGCTTGTCCATGCCGAGGATGTTAAACAGGCCGAACTCCTTTTTCCTCCGGCGGATGAGAAACGAGTTGGTGTAAAACAGGAAGAACACGGAAAACACCGCGATGACGAAGCTGCCGAGGTTCAACACCCACGCCAGAGCGTTCCCGCCGCCGATGTACGCCATGAACGGGGCGCGGGACAGGTACGCGAGGATGTAGAACATGGCGACCATCAGCACGCAGGTGAGCAGGTACGGCAGG
>JAAYMC010000100.1 GCA_012521555.1 Clostridiales bacterium | reverse complement strand
CTTGTGCGCCATAAAGCGCCGGCGCCCGCCCCGCCAGAACACGCGCGGCTTTGCGCACGCACCCCTCCCGCGCGAAAAAGCAGGCACGCCGGCGCTTGAGCGGCCGGCGTGCCTGCGGATAAGGGGTGGTCAATTTATGAGAGTCTGGTAGGGTTGAACCTATATTCAAATATCAAGCGCGGCGTGGTGGCCCTGGTAGATGGCGTTTGTGATGGTCGTCGCCTTCACACAGTCGCCGATCTGGGCGACAAACGGGGCCGTGTCGAGAAGCTCCTCCGCCTCCCTGCGGCGCGGCCGCTGGCCGGCGGCGCAGATGACGGTTTCGCCCGGGATGAGCGTCTCCTTCCCCTCGTGCGCGCAGACGACGCCTTCTTCCGTGACGCGCACGGCCTTGTGACCTAAGTGCACCTTAACGCCGCATTTGTCGATTTCCCTGAGCAGGATCGGCCGCTGGCGGACATTCGCGTCGGGGGCCAGCTCCCCGCGCATCTCCACGAGATGGACAGTCTTGCCCTCCCGCGCGAGGTGGACGGCGATTTCGCAGCCGGCGAGCCCCCCGCCGAGGACGACGACGCTGTCTTTCACTTTGTCTTTTTGATGGTGGTAGTCCGTTACCTGAATGACATTCGCGCCGCCGATGCCCGGTATCGGGGGGACGATGGGCTCGGAGCCGACGGCGATGATGACGGCGTCGGGGTTTTCCTGCTCGGCGTACTCTTTCGTCACGCGGGTGTTCAGGCGGATCTCCACGCCGAGCTGGCGCGCCTGCCTGCCGAGCGTGACGCCCAGCTCGTACATCTCGTATTTGAAGGGGATGGCGCGCTCGCCCTTGAGGATGCCGCCGAGCTCGTCCGACGCCACGCAGAGGATGACGCGGTGGCCGCGCTTTGCCGCCGTGACGGCCGCCTGCAGACCGCCCGGCCCGCCGCCCACGACGAGCACCTTCTTCGGCACGGTGACGGGGACGATGTCGCGCGACTCAAGCTCGCGTCCGATGAGGGGGTTGACGGTGCAGCGCCGCGTCGATGTGGCGACGCGCTCGGCCAGGCACGTGTAGCAGCGCAGGCACTTGACGATGGTGTCCTCGCGGTTGCTCATGACCTTGCGCGGCAGCTCGGGGTCGGCCAGAAGCGCGCGGGCCATTTCCACCACGTCGGCCTTGCCGGAGGCGATAATCTCCTCCATCATGTACGGGTCGTTGATGCCCCCCACCGTCGCCACGGGGATGGAGACGTGTTTTTTAATCTCCGCCGCAAGGTAGACGTTGCAGCCGTGCTCCCTGAACATGGACGGGTGGGTGATGTCAAAGCCCGTCAGGTACGAGCCGGCGGACACATGCAGCAAATCCACGCGCGACTCGAGGAGCTTTGCGATTTCAATGCCCTCCTCAAGGCCGTACCCGCCCTCGAAGAACTCCGCGCCGCTCATGCGAAACTCGATCGGGAACCCGGGGCCGACGGCCGCGCGGACGCTGTCGAGCACTTCCTGCGCGAAGCGCACGCGGTTCTCCAGGCTCCCGCCGTATTTGTCGGTCCGCTTGTTGTAATAGGGCGAGAGGAACTGGTTGATGAGCCACCCGTGGCCGCCGTGGACCATGACCATCTCGAAGCCGGCCCGCTTGGCCAGCGCCGCCGTGGCGCCGTAGGCCTCCACGATTTCCCTGATGAGCTCCTCCGTCAGCTCCCGGACGGGGACGCCGTCGTGCCGGACGCCGGCGCTCGGGCCCCACTGCTCAATCTGCCGTTTCTCCTCTTTGTCGATAAGGTATGTGCCGGAAAACTGCCCGGCGTGGGACAGCTCCACGCTCGGGATCGCCCCGTGCCGGCGGATGGCGTCCGCCGTATAGGCGAAGCTGGCCATGGAGCCCAAGACTTTCGGGTCGAGCCGGAACGCGTGCGAGTGCTCCGTCTTCGGGTGCACCACGCATTCGCTCACCGTCACGGCCGCGGCGCCGCCTTTGGCCCGCAGCTCGTAAAACGCCGTGGATTTCGGGCCGATGGTGCAGTCCTCGGGGATGTCCGTCCCGCCCATGGGGGCGCTGAACATCCTGTTTTTAAAAACGACGTTGCCGATCTGAATGGGTTTACATAAATTCGGAAATTTTCTCTTCATTCGTTCATCGCCGCCTGGTTCTTTCTAATTTCTTCGATTAGTTTAACCCAAGCCGCGCGTATGGCGCAATAAAAGTTTGCGCGTTGACCAACAAATCTTTCAAACCGGCGGGCACAGGCCGTTTTTTTAACGGTTCCCGACAAATTTTTAACGATTTGCGCGTTTTTCCTTACGATTTCCGCGTTTTCCCTCGCCGCGCTCTATTGCGGCGCTTTTATGCAACTTGCTATAGCCAAAGGGCATACTGGCATGATTTCTTTGCATGGCAGAGGCCGCATTTTTCATTGATTTATAGTGCATAATGCGTTATGATACGTATGATACGATTCATGGACGAAAGATACCAATATCATCATAATATTGAACCGTCTCTTAAGCGAAACCGCATTCCCCTTTGGGCGCTTTCTCACCGCCTCGCTCAAGTTGTCTTAAGTCCAAATACAGAAGAAAGGGCTGCGTTTGAGTATGCGTCTTCAGAGAAATTTGCCCCTTTCGCCCGGTGCGGTAAGCGGAAAATGGACACACTGAAAATGGCTTATTTTGTTCACCAGCCAGCCCGGATAAGCGATTTGCGCCGGCCACATCTTACCAGCGACAAGCGCGCGTATAAAATCGTCAAGCATATCCGGCTGCCGGTTATAGATTATGTAAACTTCATCACCGACTTCTACGCCGACCGCCCTTTCATCGAGGAAAACCGGCATCTCTGCCGCGTCGATGAAAACGGCGTCTGGCATTGCCTGCTCGTCACGCAGCTCGACTCGACGAGCCGCGACGGCGTCCTTGTCATGTCGGACGGCGCCGTATACCCGAAGTGGGCGGCCTACGTCACGGACTGGGAGTATTCCGAATAGGCACCGCTTAAAAGTTCCTGTTGCTATCAAAAAAAGGCCGCGGCATAAAGCCGCGGCCTTTTCGCGCGCGCTTTTTCGTTTACTCGATGTTGAAGCGCAGAATCGGCTGCATCTGGACGCCCCTGAGCGCAAGCTCCGCGGCCTCCGGGACAAGCCGGAAGTCGGCGACGAGGGAGCCGGGCTTTTTGACAGGGTCGTCCTGCCCGAAGGGCACGAAGTAGACGTTTTTCCTGTTGAGCAGCAGGCCGAGATTGGGGGCGTTGCCGGTCAGTCCGTCGTTTGTGGAGATGGCGATGAGAACGGGCTTGCCGTTTCTCAGGTGCGCCTTCGCCGCCATGGTGACGCTCGAGTCGGTAATCCCGTGCGCGATTTTCGCGAGCGTATTGCCTGTGCATGGCGCGATGATGAGCAGGTCGAGGAGGTTTTTCGGCCCGATCGGCTCCGCCTGCGCGATGGTGTGGATGACGCTCCGGCCGCAGATGGCCTCGATTTCGTCGATGAAATCCTTCGCCTTGCCGTAGCGCGTATCCGTGGAATACGCTCTTTCAGACATAATCGGCACGATGTTGTCGTATTTTTCGCTCAGCTCCGATAGCGTACGGAGCGCCTTATCGAAGGTGCAGTACGATCCGCACAGCGCGAATCCGATGGTCCTGTCGTCCATTATGTCACGCCCTTTTCCCTGAGTATGTTGTAAATCGTGTCCCTGATAATCCTGCCGGACGTCACCGCCGCGACTTCGCCGGGAAGGCTCAGCGCCCAGACGGCCTTCACGCCGAGCTTCGACGCGGCCGAAAAATCAATTCCGCCGGGCTTGGAGGCCAGGTCAAGGCAGAGCGCGCCGCGCTTGATTTCGCGCAGCCGCTCCTCGCCCAGTATCCTCGCCGGTACGGTGTTGACGATTACGTCGTAATTGCCCAGAGTCCCGTCGATTTTATCCGTCTCGCAGGCCTCGTACCCGTACGCGCGTATCCACGCGAGGTCCTCCACTTTCCGCGCCGTCGCCGTCACGTACGCGCCGAGCCCGCGCAGGCGGTGGCAGAGAATCTTGCCGATGCGGCCGAAACCGATGACGAGACACTTGGAGTGGCAGACGGTGATGGCCGTCTCCTCCATAATCAGCTGGATGGCCCCTTCCGCCGCGGCGACGGCGTTGGAGACGGCCAGCTCCTCGCGCTTTAAGTAGTCGATGAGCTCGATGCCCGCCTCCGCGGCGGTTTTTGCCGTCTGCTCGTCGACGCGGCCGGCGCAGACGATCTGGTCCGGCCGGAGCGCGGAAAAGATCTCATGCGTTGTATGTATTCCGAAGCTGAGCGGGGCGTTGAGCAGCCCTTCCCGCGACGTGACGGGAAGCGGCAGAATCACGCAGTGGGCCGGGTCGACCGCTTCCTTCACGCTGCTGCGCTGCGTGACCCCGTTTTCCAGCCGGAGTTTATCTATCGCAAAGGTTGAAACCCAGTGTCCGTCCGCCGCCAGCATCTCCGCAAGCTTGGCCTGACGCATGTCTCCTCCAATAACGGCAAATATCATGATGATATCCTCCTTTATCCGCTTGGACAAAACTCTTCACTATGACATACGGGCTGTACGCATAAAGCCACAGGGCGCTTCCGTTCATACTATTCCAACCCGCGCGGCCGTGTGACAGCCTCCTTTATGCCGCGCGCACAAAAAAAGCGGGGCGCTCTCGCTCCCCGCTTCGGGCAGGACAGGCTCAAGGCGCAGGCGGCAAAAGACGCGAAGAGCCTCGCGCGGGCGGCGGCTTGTTTGCATATAAAAAAGCCGCCGCTCTTTCCTGTGCTGGAGCGCCGGATAAGCAAAAATGCCGCCCGATTGGGCGGCTTCAATACTAAATACGCGGCTGCGCCGCGTCAAAAAACAAAAGGGCCGCTCAAAAAGCGGCCCTTTGACGCGATGTACCTTTGGCGCCGTGTTCCTGATGGCAGGCGTCGCAATCGCAGCTGCAGCCGACGATGGGCTCGGGGTCGATGCCCTGACGGCGGTAATAGTCGGCGATGGCGGACTTGATGGCCTCCTCGGCGAGCACCGAGCAGTGCATCTTCACCGGGGGCAGCCCGTCCAGCGCGTCGGCGACGGCCTTGTTCGTCAGCTGCAGGGCTTCCTGGATCGTCTTGCCCTTGACCATCTCCGTCGCCATGGAAGAGGTGGCGATGGCGGCGCCGCAGCCGAACGTCTTGAACTTGACGTCAACGATGACGTCGTTTTCAATCTTCATGTACATCTTCATGATGTCGCCGCACTTGGGGTTTCCCACCGTGCCGACGGCGTTGGCGTCCTCCAGCTCTCCCACGTTGCGGGGGTTGGAGAAATGCTCCATAACTTTTTCTGAATACATACTGTCTCTCCTGTTCTAATCTAGCACCTGACCATGCGGTCGAGCGCCTCACGGGCGGCGGCGGCTTCGGCCTCGTCCAGCGTGATTTCAAATTCCTCGTTCTCAAGGCAACTTAGCAGCGCCTCGAGCGTGACTTTCTTCATGTTCGGGCACACGAAGGCGGAGGTGACGGAGTAGATTTTCTTGTGCGGCAGTTCGCGCTGCAGCCGCGCGGCAATCTCCATTTCCGTCCCGATGATAATCTCCGGCGCGTCCGTCTTGCGCGCGAAGTCGATGATCTCCGCCGTGCTGCCGACGAAGTCGGCGTGCCGGATGACTTCCTTGCGGCACTCCGGATGGACGGCGACAGCCGCCTCGGGGTGCGCCTTTTTCGCGGCGAGGATGTCGTTTTCCGTCACGCGGTGGTGCGTGGGGCAAAAGCCGTTGTGCAGGATGAATTTCTTCTCCGGCACCTTCTCGGCGACATACTCGGCCAGGTGAATGTCCGGTACGAAAATAATCTCGTCCTTGTCGATGCTGCGCGCCACGCGCAGCGCGGACGACGAGGTGCAGCAGATATCCGACACGGCTTTGACGGCCGCGGAGGAGTTGACGTAGCACATTACGGCGGCGTCCGGGTGCAGCGCCTTCAGCCGCAGCACATCCTCCACCGAGACCATGTCGGCCATGGGGCAGCCGGCGTCTATGGCGGGAATGAGCACTTTCTTGTGCGGGGACAGAATCTTCGCGCTCTCGCCCATGAAGCGCACGCCGCAGATGACGATGAGATCCTGCGGCGCCTGCATGGCCTTCGTCGCCATGGCGTAGGAGTCGCAGACGTAGTCAGCCACGTCCTGCACCTCGAGGGGGACGTAGTAGTGCGCCAGAATGAGGGCGTTTTTCTGCTTTTTCAGCTCAAGGATGCGCTTTTGAATGTCATTGAGGTTTTCCATGCATCTTTTCCTCCCAGAGCGGGGACATCGCCCTGAGTTTTTCAACTACTTTCGGGACTGTCTCGATCAGATAGTCAATGTCTTCTTCCGTCGTCGTCTCGTTGATGGACAGGCGCAGCGACCCGTGCGCGATTTCATGCGGCAGGCCGATGGCCAGCAGCACGTGGGACGGGTCGAGCGACGCCGACGAGCAGGCCGAGCCCGACGAGGCGCATATACCCGCGCTGTCGAGCGTGAGGACCATCGCCTCGCCCTCGACGCACTCGAACACGAAAGACGCCGTGCCGGGCAGGCGCTTTGTCGGGTGCCCCGTCAGCCGCGAGTACGGGATCTTGAGGAGCTCGCTGATGAGCCGATCCCGCATGGCGGTGACTTTTTTGATGTTCTCGTCCATGTGGTCCACCGCTTCCTTGAGCGCGGCGGCCATGCCGACGGCGCCGGCGACGTTTTCCGTGCCGGAGCGGCGGCCCTTCTCCTGCCCGCCGCCGGTGAGGAGGGGCGGCACGTACAGGCCTTTTTTAATGTACAGCGCGCCCATGCCCTTCGGGCCCCTGAACTTGTGGGCGGCCATGGACATCAGGTCGATATTCATCTCCTGCACGTTGATGGGGATGTGGCCGACGGCCTGAATCGCGTCGGTGTGGAACACAATGCCGCGCTCCCTGGCGATGGCGCCGATTTCGGCGATGGGCTGGATCGTGCCGATTTCGTTGTTGGCCGTCATGACCGAGATCAGGATGGTGTCCTCGCGGATGGCGTTTTTCAGGTCATCGAGGGAGACCATGCCGTACTCGTCGACGGGGAGATAGGTAATCTCGTATCCCTTCTTGGCGAGGGCGTCGAGCGTGTGGGTGATGGCGTGGTGCTCGATGGCCGTCGAGATAATGTGGCGGCCTTGCTTGGCCTTGACTTCGGCAATGCCGCGCAGGGCCCAGTTGTTGGCCTCCGTGCCGCAGCCGGTGAAGTAGATTTCTTCGGGCCTGGCCCCGATTGCTTCCGCAATCGTGGCCCTGGCCGACTCAAGGGCCTTTTTGGCCTCGCGGCCGATGCTGTATATAGCAGAAGGATTGCCGAAGCTCTCCGTCAGATAGGGCATCATGGCGTCAAGCGCTGTTTTGGACAGAGCCGTCGTACCGGCGTTGTCTGCGTAAACGAATCTCGCTTTCATAGTAATCTCCAGTCCTTAAAAAATGTCCCGGGATGTCATATCCTGATGCGTCTGCGAGTACGATACTATTTTAGTATATCTAATAGTAGCGTATTCTAACACCACTGTATACTAACGGTTACCCTTTGTCAACACGTCAATATTGATATTATGTCAGCGTCGTGTTATCATCTATTCTGTGGAATATATGTACTTTTGCGGCGTTTTTTGCCGCAATAGCCGTTTTGCGCGGAGGTGCCTTGTGAAAAAAATCGTCTCGGCCATACTCGTGCTCGCGTTGCTTGCCGGCCTTGTCACGGCTCTGGCGGCGGCGCCGGCGGGTTCCTCGCTTGATCCGCTCGTGTCGCTGCGCTACCTGACGGGCGCGTTTTTTGACGCCCTGACGGCGGAATTCCAGGTGAAATACGGCGGCACGGTCGGCGCCCGGTACAGCAAGGCCGAGGCGGATTTGACCGCGGCCTACCAAACGCACCTTGCCCGCATCGGCGCGCTCGAGGGCTACGAGGCCCTCCCCTCCCTCACGTCCTACACGCTCTACCCCGCGCAGACGGCGCAGCTGCTTTCGGGCAGCCTGTTTGTCCCCGTCTCGGGGCTTGCGACGCTCACCGTGACGAAGGGCGAAGTGATTAACGTCTCCACCGGCGAAATCGTCCCGTCCGGCGCGGCCCTCACAAACGGGCACCGCTACCTGTGCGCGGAGGACACCGTCGCGGCCGTCGCCGCCGGACAGACGCTTGAGATTCTCATCGAGGGCTTTTGCAATACTACGGCGATGAAAACGCCCCAGCCGCTGCCGTTTCTCGACATGACGAAGGCGGACTGGTTCTACCCCGCCGTGGAATACGCCGTCGGGCGCGAGCTGTTCAAGGGGACTGGCGCGCGCACCTTCTCCCCGAACAGCTCCATGACACGCGCGATGTTCGTCACCGTCCTCTACCGCCTCGCGGGGCAGCCGTACGTCTCGACGGCCTCGATGGCGTTTTCGGACGTTAGGGACCCGAACGCGTATTATTATAACGCGGTGGCGTGGGCCAGCTCTAGCGGTATCGTCACCGGCTACGTGGACGGGACGTTCCGCCCCGACGTGTCCATCACGCGCGAGCAGATGGCGGCGATCATGTACCGCTACGCCGATTACGCCGGGTACAGCGTGCAGATTTCAAGCGCCGAGAAGTTTAACGCCTTCCCGGACAGCGGCGACGTCTCCGACTGGGCCGTAAACGCCCTTATCTGGGCCACCGACCGCGGCATCATCAACGGGGCGGACGGCAAGCTCCTGCCCGCAAACACCGCCACGCGCGCGCAGGTGGCGCAGATTATCATGAATTTCGGAAACGCCGCGCGCTGGTAAAGCACACTTCCCGCCGTTGTGAATATGATGAACTGACCCGCCATTGGGTCCATCGACGAACCGTCCGAGAGCGGACGGATCAATCCATAACGGGAGGAAGTACATTATGTGTGACACCGGGTTTGGCTTTAACAACTGCTTCTGGATCATTCTCATTCTGATCCTCATCTGCTGCTGCTGCGGCGGCTTTGGCTTCGGCCACGGCGGCTACGGATGCGGAAAATAAAAACCTTTTAGCCGGGCGGCATTGAGCCGCCCGGCTTTTTTTCTGCTCCGGATTCCCTTTGCCGCCGCCGGTCTGTATTTGCCCGCCCTTGCCGCCGGTCTTCCTTAGCCCGCCTTGCCGCCGTTTCGCCCTTGACGCCGGTCTTTTCCGGCGGTTTCCTGCATACCCGCCGGCTTCCCGGCGGGCTTTTTCACGCGTTGCGCGGGTGGTGGCGTGCCGGATCGCGGGTTTGCTCATCTCTCCCTTTGCAGGGGTGCCCTTTCAACGCTTCCCGCGCCGCACGGGGGCGCTTTCTCGCGGGCGGCGGCGCTGTGCGCGTGCGGCAGGGCGCGGCCATCGCGGCTCCTTCCTCCGGCGTCCTGCCCCGCGACGCCGGAGGCGAAAAAGCGGCGGATTAAGCCCGTGCGGCGCGCGGGCAAAAAACGCGGCCGTTTTGTCCGCGGGAACGCTCATATTTGGCTCTGCTCGGACATATCCCTTTACCGATAGGAGGGAATTGACTATGAAAAAAGTCATCGTCGCTTTACTGGCTTTCGCGCTCCTTGCCGCGGCCGCCGCGCCGGCCTTCGCGACGGCCGACTGGGACGAGGGGCTTCCCGTTTATCTGGAGGAAGACGAAGACACCGCCGCCGTCGACGCGTCCGTCTTTGAGGACGAAGGCGGGGCCGTCGCCGCCGTCGGGCAGCTGTCCATCCCCGCGCCGTCGGCCATCCTGATGGAAAAGGAGACGGGACGCGTCCTCTTTGAGAAAAACGCCGACGATAAGCTCGAGCCGGCCAGCATCACGAAGATTATGACGGTTCTGCTCGTCATCGAGGCCATTGAGGCGGGGAAAATCAGCCTCGACGAAATGGTCACGACGAGCGCCCACGCCGCGTCCCACGGCGGCTCGCAGATCTACCTCGAGGAAAACGAGCAGATGAGCGTGCGCGACCTGCTCAAGGCCGTCGTCGTCTCCTCCGCGAACGACGCCTCCGTCGCGCTGGCCGAACACCTGTACGGCTCGGAGGAGACGTTCGTCGCGCGCATGAACGAGCGGGCAAAGGAGCTCGGCATGACGAACACGCACTTTACAAACTGCTCCGGCCTCCTCGACGACCCCAGCCACGTGACGACCGCGCGGGACGTGGCGATTATGTCCCGGGAGCTCATCAGGCACGACCTCGTCAAGCAGTTTTCCACCATCTGGATGGACACCGTCCGCGGCGGCAAGTTCGGCCTGACGAACACCAACAAGCTCATCTACTACTACAAGGGCGCGACGGGCCTGAAGACGGGCTATACGCGCCGGTCCATGTACTGCCTGTCCGCCACGGCCGAGCGCGACGGCGTGGAGTACATCGCCGTCGTCATGCACTGCGACACGTCCGACCAGCGCTTTGAGAGCGCCAAGGCGCTCCTCAACTACGCCTTCGCCAACTTCGCCCTGTGCGACGTCTACCCCGATTCGCCGCTCCTGCCGATCCGCGTCGTCCTCGGCAAGTCGCCCTACGTCCAGCCGCTCGTCCAGGGCGGGTCGAAGATCGTCGTGGAAAAGGAGAAGGCCTCCTCGCTGGAAAAGACGGTGGAGCTGCCCACTAAAGTGAGCGCGCCCCTTAAGACGGGGGACCGCCTCGGCACGCTCACGGTCAAAAGCGGCGGCGAGGTGATCGGGGAGTACCCCATCGTCGCGGGCCACGACATCGGGCGGCTGTCCTGGGGGGACCTTTTTGTACAATTTCTCAAGCTGATGTTCACCGGCGGCTTGTAAATTTGTGCGTTTTCGGTTAGAATAGCCTTAAAGGCGCCCCAGTTCTCTTTACCCATCAGCAAACGCCGCCTGAAGGATGGTGGTACGTATGATAAAAGTCGATTTATCCGGCATCTCCGGCTTCGTGCCGGTGGATGCCGTGCGCTTTAAGGAAGGCAGAGACATCGTCAAAAACCTGCGTGAAGGCGAAGCCGGCCTTGAGGGAACAGGCTGGCTCCGCCTGCCGGAGGAAATGAGCGGCGGGCTTTTGGGCTCGCTGCGCGATACGGCAAGTCAAATATCCGGTGAATCCGACGTCCTCGTTGTAATCGGAACGGGAGGGTCCTATCTCGGTGCGCGCGCCGCGATTGAACTGCTCCGGTCCCCCTATTACAACGGCATGCGGAAGAGTACGCCGGATATTTTCTTTTGCGGAAACAGCCTTTCCGCCGCGCACCTTTCCCGGATTGTCGCCCTGATCGGCACGCGGCCCTTTTCCATCCTGTACATCTCAAAATCCGGCTCCACGCTGGAGCCGTCCGTGGCTTTCCGGATTATGCGGGCGCTGCTCGTCGCGAAAGTCGGCGAGCAGGAGGCGAAAAGCCGCATTTACACGATAACGGACGCGCGCTCGGGCCGGCTGCGCGCAATCACGGACCGCGAGGGGTACATCTCGTTTGAAATCCCCGCCGACGTGGGCGGGCGCTACAGCGTGCTCTCCCCCGTGGGGCTGCTCCCGATTCTCTGCGCCGGCATCGACGCGGAGGAAATCCTGCGCGGGGCGCGCGACGCGCTTGGGTCCGCCGCGGACGAGGCCGCGCTGTACGCCGCGGCGCGGCAGGCGCTCTACCAAAAGGGGTATAAAATCGAGCTGCTGGCGAGCTTCGAGCCCTTCTTCCGCTATATGGGCGAGTGGTGGAAGCAGCTTTTCGGGGAAAGCGAAGGAAAATGCGGACGCGGCATCTTCCCCGCCTACGCCGACTACACGGCGGACCTGCACTCCCTCGGGCAGTACGTCCAGGAGGGCGAGCGCGCCCTGATGGAGACGTTCGTCCTGTTTGAAAAGAGCGGTGTGCAGCTTCTCGTCCCGCCTGCCCCGGGCTTTGGCGACGGGCTCGACCCTGTCTCCGGCAAGCCGCTCTCCGCGCTCAACGAGGCGGCGGCGGAGGCGACGAAGGCGGCCCACATCGAAGGGGGCGTGCCCGTCATCGCCATCACGGCGCCGGATATGACGCCGTACAGCTTCGGGGCGCTGGTGATGTTCTTTGAGCTTGCCTGCGCCGTGTCGGCCATCATGATGCAGGTCAACCCCTTCAACCAGCCGGGCGTGGAGGCGTACAAGACGACGCTGAAAGCGCGGCTCGGCCTTTAAGTCTATTTGCTCCCCCGCGGGAGATGGAATAGAGAGCCACTCGGAAAAACGACTCATCATTATTACAGCGAAAGAGGTGTCTTCTTATGGTTAAGATCATCATGGGCCTGAAGGGCTCCGGCAAGACGAAGCAGCTGATTGAGCTTGTCCGTGCCTGCGTAAACGAGCGGCACGGGGACGTCGTCGTCATCGAAAAAGGGCAGAAGCTGATTCACGAGCTGCCCCACGCGGTACGCCTGATTGAAGCGGCGGACTACGGGTTCTCCAATTACCCGGACTACGATTTCATCAAAGGGTTCATCTCCGGCCTGTACGCGGCCAATTACGACATCACCCACATCTTCATCGACAGCCTGCTCCGCATTGTCGGCCGAGAAGTCGACGCCAAGTGCGAGGAATTTATCGAATGGTGCGAGAGTTTTTCCGAGCGCATGAACGTTAAATTCACCATCACCATCAGCGCCGACGCCTCCGTTGCCCCGGAGGGCCTCCGGAAATACTTCTAAGACTTCGTGAACATACCCGCCCCCGGCCATGCCGGGGGCGTTCTCTTACAGCCCGGCGCCCGCGAAGGCGGCAAGATACGCCCAGCCCGCCTTCCAGCTATAAGGCAAACCACGCGCGGAAAGGAAACAAATGCGCGTTTATATCGTCCCTTCAGAGGCGCCGGTATCACGCGCCCGACGGGGCGCGCGCGGCGGAAAGGAATGGACAAATCGCCCTAAACGCTGTATACTTCTTTTAGCAGTCTGCTAAAGCGCTTGCCGCGGATTTGTCTTTGCGCGCGTTTTGCGCGGAGGTGGCTCATGAAGCAAAACAGGCAGTTTGATCCCGCGTCGATTCAGGCGGCGCCCGCCCGCCCGCGCCTCCTTTTGCACAGCTGCTGCGGGCCGTGCAGCACCGCCGTGCTGGAGAGCCTGCTGCCGTATTTCGACGTGGACATCCTCTACTTTAACCCGAACATCCGCCCGCGGGAGGAGTACGACCGGCGCGTTCAGGCGCAGCGGGACGTGCTGGAAAAGATGCCGCTGACCCGCCCTGTGGGGCTTTTTGTCTGCGATTACGAGCCGGACGTGTTTACCGAGGCCGTCCGCGGACTTGAGAGCGAGCCGGAGGGCGGGGCGCGCTGCCGCGTGTGCTTTCGCCTTCGCCTTGAGGAGACGGCGCGCCGCGCGAAGGAAGCGGGATACGACGCGTTTACGACGACGCTGTCGGTCAGCCCCCACAAAAACGCCGCGGCGCTCAACGAAGCGGGCGCGCAGGCGTCTAAAAAGTTCGGGGTGCAATATCTCAGGGCGGATTTTAAGAAGAATAATGGGTATTTGCGCTCCGTCGAGCTGTCCCGCGATCTGGGGATTTACCGCCAGAAATACTGCGGCTGCAAGCCCGGATAAAAAGCGCTCTGAGCATTCTGAGACGAGCAAACGAGAGGAACTATCGCATGTCCAGGTTTTCAACGCGAAAAATCGCTTTCGCCGCGCTGGTCGCCGCCGTGTACGCGGCGCTGACGATGATCAACCCATGGGGATACGGGCCCGTTCAGTTTCGCGTTTCGGAGCTTCTGTGCATCCTGCCCTTCTTCTTCCCGTACTCGGCATGGGGCCTTTTCGTCGGGTGCATTCTCTCAAACCTCATCAGCGCGTACGGCATTTACGACATTGTCTTCGGGTCGCTGGCCACGCTCCTGGCCGGCTTTTGCACCATGGCGCTGGGCAAAATCCGCCCGCAGACGGTTCTCACGAAAGCGCTCGCGTGCCTCCCGCCCGTTATCTTCAACGCGCTGATTATCGGCTGGGTCATCGTTCTGAACACGCCGGGGGAGTCGTACTGGTTTACGGCGCTCACCGTCGGCCTCGGGGAGGCGGCGGTGCTCTTTGTCCTCGGGCTGCCGGCGATGGTCGTCCTGCCGAAAACGGCGTTTTTCAGGACACTTCAGGCGCTTTACTCTTCGGAAATCGAGAAATAGGAAAGGGGCTGTGCCCATGAAAGTCAGAAAAGCCGTCATTCCGGCCGCCGGGCTCGGCACGCGCATGCTGCCGGCGACGAAGACCGTCCCCAAGGAAATGCTCCCCATGGTCGACAAGCCCGTCATCCAGTACATCATCGAGGAGGCCGTGGCCTCCGGCATCGAGGACATCCTCATCGTCACGAACCGGGCCAAGTCCGCCATGGACGACTACTTCGACTACTACCCGGAGCTGGAAGAGCGCCTCTTGCGAAATGGCCGCGAGCAGGAGGCCGCCTCCGTCCGCTACGCGGCGGACCTTGCCAACATCTTCTACGTCCGGCAGAAGGAAACAAAGGGCGTGGGCCACGCGATCTGGCGCGCCAAGCGCTTCGTGGGGAACGAGCCCTTCGCCGTCCTTTTAGGAGACGACATCATGCGCGCCGAGACGCCCGTCCTTAAGCAGCTGATCGACGCGGCGGAAAAGTACGGCGCGAGCGCCGTCGGCGTGCAGACGGTGGACGACTGCGTCATCTCCAAGTACTCGTCCGTCAAAGTCTCGCCCCTTGAGGAGCGCATCTATAAAGTGTCCGACATGAACGAAAAGCCGCGCCCCGAGGAGAAGTTCTCCAATTACGCCATCCTCGGCCGCTACCTCCTCTCGCCGGAGATTTTCGACATTCTGGAGAACACCCCGCCGGGCTACGGCGGCGAAATCCAGCTGACGGACGGCCTTAAGCAGCTGTGCCGGAAATCCCCGATGATCGCCGTCGACTTCGAAGGCCGCCGCTACGACACAGGCAACCTCCGCGGCTTCCTCGAGGCGACGATCGACTTCGCGCTCGACAGCCGTGAGATCGGCCCGTGGATGCGCGCGTTTATCAAGGAAAAGGCGAAAACACTGTAACGACCATGCGCGGCGCCCTGAAACCGGAGCGCCGCGCCGCGTAAAGGAGGTTTTTCTGTGTCCGGCCAGACCGCCGTCATCCTCGCCGCCCTCATCACCGTCGCGCTGCCCATCCTCGCCGCGGCGATTCTGGCGGGGGGCGACAAAACCCGCCTGCTGTACGCCCTGCTCGGCGCGGCGACTTTTCTGGTCTTCGAGTACCTCTTGCGCTTTCCCCTCCTCTCGCTCCTTTCAAACGAGAGCCTTTCGTTTATCCTCTTTTCGCAGACGCAGCCCGTCCTCTATCCCCTCGCGCTCTCCCTTTCGGCGGCGCTATTCGAGGAAGGCGGGCGGTACCTCGCCTTGCGGTTTCTCGTCCGGCGCCGCGCGTTTGAAGACGGCGTTGCCTTCGGGATTGGGTTCGGGGGCGTTGAGTCGATCGCGCTCGTGGGGCTGCCCCTCCTCTCCGTCCTCATCACGAAGGAGGACGTGTCGGGGGCGATGGTGCTCATCTCGGCGGCCGAGCGGGTGTTTACGATGGTCGTCCACATCGCCTTCTCCGTCATGGTCCTGCGCGGCGTGGAAAAAAAGCGCGTCTGGGAAATACTTGCCGCCTTCGCGCTGCACACGGTGTTTAACTTCATCGCGCTGGCGCTGCAGGTGGCCGGGTACCCCGTCTATGTCTCGGAGCTGTTTATCCTCGGCTTTATGTTCTTCATGCTCGGCTACATTCTCTACGTCCGCATCAACATACTCGGCCACGCTGAAAAGGGGGATGCCGCATGAAAAAAGCCGCCGCCGCGCTGCTGTGCGCCGCCGTTTTGCTCACGGCCGCCTGCTCGCCGCAGGCCTTCGAGTTTGACGAGGACGCCGCCGTCGCCGCCGCGAAAGACGTCATTGACCTTGTCTATATGCTCGACTTTGACGCCGTCTGCGCGCTGTTTCGCGAGGACGTGCGGGAGATGGTGTCGGCCGAAGCCCTCGGGGCGGCCGTCGCGCCGATTCTCGACGGGGCCGGCAGGTTCGTCGAGTACACGAAGGCCAAAGCCGTCGCCTATAACGACAAGCAGTACGGCGAGATTATCATCGTCGCCGTGCAGGCAAAGTACGAAAACGAAAAGCTCACCTACACCGTCTCCCTGGGCAGGGACTTTAGCCTCGTGGGGCTTTACATCAAATAAAAAAGCGGCGCGCCTTATCCGCGCCGCCGCTTAAAAAACGAAGGCCCGCGCCGCATGGCGCAGGCCTTTTATTCATCTTTATTCCTCTTTTTCCTTTGCCTTTTCTTCCTCTTCCTTCTCCTGAAGCAGCTTGACGTAATAGCCGAGCGTCATGAGGCTGTCGCTGAGGTGGATGTTCTCGACGGCCACGTTGTCCGGCACGCTGAGCTTGACGGAGGTGAAGTTCCAGATTCCCTTGATCCCGAGGCTGATGACGAGGTCCGCCACATCCTTGGCGTACGTCCGCGGGACGGTGATGACGGCGATGTCCACCTTGTTCTCCTTGCAAAACTGGGAGATGCGGTTGACGTGCATGATCTCGATGTCGCGGATTTTCGTGCCGACGAGGTGGGGGTTTATGTCGAACACGCCGATGACGCTGTACCCTTCCTTCTCGAAGGCGGAGTGGCGCGCGAGCGCCTGCCCGAGGTGGCCGGCGCCGATGATGATCATGGTGCGCTGCTTGTTAAGCCCTAGGATGTTGCCGATTTCCTGCCGCAGCTGCTCGACGTCGTACCCGTAGCCCTGGAGCCCAAAGCTGCCGAAATTAAAAAAGTCCTGCCGCACCTGCGAGGACGTGATGCCCATCTTTTTCCCCAGGTCGCTGGAGGAGACGCGGCTGATGCCCATCTGGTGGAGATTCGTGAGGAATCGGTAATATATCGGCAATCGCTTAATGACGATGTCAGGTATCTTCTTCTGTTGGCCCATGGAAACACCCCTTCGACGAGAATACGCGCGCACGGCTTGCGCCGCGCTTATCGAAACGGCGGTATGCGCCGGAGTCAATTCTGTGAAAACTTTAACATATAATCAGGCGGGTGTAAAGCGTTTCAGGGGCTTTTCCTTTGACTTTTTGTAAAATTCCCTATATAATTGGTAAAAATTTATTGTCTCATGGCTATTCGGACGAATAAAAAACGCACAGGGCGGCGTTTCCGCCGCCCTGTGCGATGGGCGCTTTAGGAGCAAAACACCGCGATTTCGTCGAGCGGCGTGCGCTCGCTGCGGAAGTTGTTGATGGCGTTGCCCTCGTCGACGTAGCCGATGGCGATGCCGATGACGATTTTCGCGCCCGCCGGAATGGGCAGCTCGCGGCGCAGCACCTCGGGGTAACTGACAAGCGTGATGGCCGGGATGGTGCCGAGCCCCTGCTCCACGGCGGCGAGCATGACGCTCTGGGAGAAGGCGCCGATGTCGTACAAAGACCAGTGCCCGAGCATCTCGTCCATGCACAGGAAGATGACGCAGGGCGCGTCAAACATCCGCTGGTTGAGCGCGCCGAACTGGTCGGCGGCGTCGCCGCAGTCCTGCACCATTTTGGGGCGCAGGCCGCGCTGGCGCTCCTTGCACGCCTCCGGCCACTTGTCCGGGCGGGGGACTTCCGGCGAGGCCGGCACGCCGTCGGCGTAGCACTTTGCGTATCCGGCGCGCACGCGCTCGAGGGCCTGCCCTTCGGCGACGACGATCTGCCACGGCTGTGAGTTGGCCCAGCTCGGCGTCCTCAAGGCCGCCTCCAGGATGGCGCGGAGCTTGTCCCGCTCCACGGGCTGGCTTTTAAACGCGCGCATCGAGCGGCGCGCCAAAAGCGCTTCTTTTACGGTCATCGTATTCCCTCCATTCACTTTTCAGACAATGTAGTTTATCACGTCACGACGCCGCTCCGGCGCGGGCGGGGTCTCCCCCGCGGGGTACCCGAACGCGGCGCCGTAAAACGGCTCGTACCCGTCGGGGATCCGGAGAAGCGCCGCCGCCTCG
>JAAYMC010000099.1 GCA_012521555.1 Clostridiales bacterium | reverse complement strand
TCGGCAATAATCGCCGGCTCTTCCGGACCCGCGCCGCCGCCACCGATGGGGAATCCGCCGCCGCCACCGCCGCCGGTGCCGGGCGTTGTGCCCTGTTCAACCTTAGCCGTTTCGCCGGGCTTAACTTCCTTGTCGCCGGCCTTGACGCCCGAGACGCCCGGGGCCGCCGTGACGTTCGTCCCGACCGTGCTGACATTCACATTGTTCGCCGCGGCGTTGACCGAACCGACGCTGCCGTCGCCGCTCACGCTCGTGCCCGCGGCGTTGGCGTTGACCGTGTCAACATTCGCGCCGTCATTGACGATAACCGCCGTGTTCGTAGCGCTCGACGTCGTCGTCAGCGTCCCGACTTCGCCGTCAACCGTAATCGTCGCCTTCGCGCCGGAGACGGTCACTTCGTCGACCGTGCCCTTAATGGTGACCGGCACGTCGGAAGCGCTCACGACGAGCTTGTCCACTTCGCCTTCGACGATGACGTCGTCCTTACCGTCGTCTATGTACACGACTTCAACGTCGGCGCCGTCCTCAACGAAGACACGCACATTGCCGTCTACCTTCGAGACGATGACCGTGCCAACAGAGCTGCTCCCGCGGATGATGATGGAGCTTAAGCCGCCACCGCGGACGACCATACGCCCGGTAATCGTGACGTTCTCTAAAATCACGTCGCCGTCGCCGACGCCGTCGCCGATGACGAGGTCGCCCTTGACCGTCACGTTCTTGAGCGTGACGCCCGGGACGTTAATCAGGACGCAGCCTTCGGGCAGCTCCGTGACGGTGCCGGGCTGGGTGATGTACTTCTTGAAGATATTGTGCATCACGACCGCGAAATCCTTGCGGAGGATGTTCGCCGTCGGATTGAGCTTCCCGTCCGAGCCGTGGATGAAGCCGGCTTTGACCAGCGCCGCCGTCGGCCCGACCGCCCAAGGCGCAACGCTGGACGCGTCGGAAAACGCGGCAAGGTCAGCGCGCGTGCCGTCTTCCAGCTTCAGAGCGCGGGCCAGAATCGTGAAAACCTGCTGGCGCGTGATGGGATCGGTCGGCATGAGCCTTGTCCCGTCGCCTTGCAGCACTTTCATATAGACGGCCTTTGCCAGGTAGGGGGCGTACCATTCTTCCCCGGTTACATCCGAGAAGCCGGCAAGAGACGCCTCATTTGTCGCACCAAACGCGCGCACAATGATGGTCGCCATCTGCGCGCGGGTGAGGTAATCGTTCGGGAGAATCTTCCCGTCTGAGCCGTTGAGCAATCCGTTGTCAATCGCAGCCTGAAGCGCGACCGTCGAATAGTCGTTCGGCATATCGGAAAACGATAATGCCGCAACAGCCGGCACAAGCGTCGACAACATGCACAAGGCCAGCAATACTGAGAGTAACCGTTTTCTTTTCATGTACTCTTTCCTCCTGTTTTGTTTTTGCAAGTAAACTCCCGCGTGGAGCGCTAAGAAATGACTCCGTTGGGTACTAATGATATTCTTATGATATTCTTAATTTTACCACAAGCTTTTCCATTTTCAATAGATTTCATCAAAATTCTCTTGCCGGAGGTAGATAATTGTCACAAATTTATTACAAAAATTGAGACAGCACGCCGCCGCAAACCGCCCGAATAGTACCTTTTTGTTGAGAATTCGTTGAAAAAAGTTATAATTTTCCCAGTTTTGAGACAGTCCGGCGGCCGTGTGTGAAAAATGTTACGCGTGATGCAATCGCGCGGCTTTTCCGAAGCGAAAACGGCCTCAAAAGCAAGCGAGGGTGTTTTGCATGGAGATCAGGCGATACAAAAATGAGGACGAGGCGCGCCTTTTTGAGATGCTCGCCGAGGAGGGCGACGCGTGGGGCGACTACCACAGGGGCGAAAACCGCGCGCGGTACAGGAAGGCGCTCCAGTCGAGCATCGTCTACGTCGCCATTGAAAGCGGCACGCTCTGCGGGTTTGCCCGCTGCCGCGAGGACGACGGATACGGCGTCTACATCTACGATTTGCTCGTCAGAAGGTTATGCAGGGGGCGGCATATCGGCAGGCGGCTGATGGAGCGGGTGTGCCGGGACTTTCCGGACCAGCCCGTCTATGTGATGAGCGACGTCGACGCGTATTACGTTAAGCTCGGGTATAAAAAAGAAGGGTCCATATATATCGTCCGGCCGGAGCCGTAAGACGGCGCAGGCGCGCCGCGCACGTTTCCCGTCGCAAATGGACGCGCTCAAACACGTTTTTGGGCGCAATCCAATTTTTTGTTAGCAAAAAATGAGAATTTCCTGTTGACCTTATCCGCGCTATTTGCTATACTCCTGACCTGTGAAGTCAATACTCGTTGAAGCATCCAGAATCGGCGCGAAAGCGGTCGAAACCGGATGTGGAGAGCGCTTTGGAGAATCCCATTAAATTGGGTGCCGAAGGTGTAAGGCGCGCTCTTTGGCGCGCTGAATCTCTCAGGCAAAAGAACAAAGCTGTTTTGGACTGTCACACGCATTCCCATGGGTGAGTGCCATCTCATGCCTTTTCAGGCGTTGAGCCGTATTGGCGTCACTTAGGGGATAGGTGTGCATCCTTTTCAGTTTGTCCAGAGTCGCTATCGTACACGTGGCGGCTCTTTCTTTTTGTCCAAAGCGACATTTTATAAAGGAGGAGCCCCCATGCTATCCGTCGTGCAAACCATCAACACCTACCTCTCCGACTACATACTTATCTTTCTTCTCGTCGCGGTCGGCCTGTGGTACTCCATTAAGACGCGCTTCGTCCAGATCCGCTGCTTTAAGGAAGGGTTTAAGAGAACCTTCGGCGGCCTGACACTCTTCGGAAAGAAGCACGAGTCCGGCATGAGCTCGTTCCAGGCGCTGGCGACGGCCGTCGCCGCGCAGGTCGGCACGGGCAACATCGTCGGCGCCAGCGGCGCGATCTTAACGGGCGGCCCGGGCGCCATCTTCTGGATGTGGATTATCGCGTTCCTCGGCATGGCGACGATCTACGCCGAAGCCGTCCTCGCGCAGGAAACGCGGCGCAAGGGCCCCGACGGCGCCATCCTCGGCGGCCCCGTCTACTACATCACGACCGCGTTTAAAGGGCGCTTCGGCAAATTCCTCGCCGGGTTCTTCGCTATCGCCATCACGCTCGCGCTCGGCTTCTTCGGCTGCATGGTCCAGTCCAACTCCATCGGCTCGACCATCAACAACGCCTTCGGCATCCCGACGTGGGTCGTGGGCATCGTCCTCGTCGTCATCTCCGCCCTCATCTTCCTCGGCGGCATCAAGCGCCTCGCCTCCGTCACGGAGAAGCTGGTGCCCGTCATGGCGGTCATCTTCATGCTGGGCGCGGTCGTCGTCCTCATCGCGCGCATCCGCTATGTCCCGGAGGCGATCGGCCTAATCTTCAAGTACGCATTCCAGCCGCAGGCCATCATCGGCGGCAGCATCGGCTATGCGCTCAAGCAGGCCATCAGCCAGGGCGCCAAGCGCGGACTCTTCTCCAACGAAGCCGGCATGGGCTCCACCCCGCACGCCCACGCGCAGGCCAACGTCGACAAGCCGCACGACCAGGGCGTCGTCGCGATAACGGGCCTCTTTATCGACACGTTCGTCGTCCTCACGATCAACGCCCTCGTCATCATCACGACGCTTTACGCTGGCGGCGGGATGCTTGCCGGCGGCGTCATCCCCGACGGCATTAACAAGACAAACCTCGCGCAGACGGCCTTCGGCACCATCTTCGGTTCAACCGGCGGCAGCATCTTCGTGGCGGTCTGCCTGTTCTTCTTCGCCTTTTCCACTATCCTCAGCTGGAACCTGTTCGGCAAAATTAACACCATCTATCTCTTCGGCAGCAAGAGCACAACCGTCTACACCATTTTCGCACTCGTGTTCATTTTCATCGGCACGGTTGTCTCCAACGACCTCGTCTGGGAACTGACCGACATGTTCAACCAGCTGATGGTCATCCCCAACGCCATCGCCCTCTTCGCACTCACGTCCGTCGTCGTCAAAAGCGCCCTTGACGCGCGCAAAAAGAGCCAGTAATTTTCCCTGAGCAGATACAAAAATGCGCGCCGGCTTACCGCCGGCGCGCATTTTTTGACGCACTCCCTTGACGGATTAGGACGAATGGGCTATTATTCATCTCATGAAAAATATCTCGAGCCTTCGTGCGTTTTAAGGAGGAATCCTTTTGGAAACCGTTGCTGCAAATCCGCTTGGCACAAAGCCAATTACGGGGCTGATCTGGAAGTTTGCCATTCCGGGGATTATTACGCAGCTTGTCAGCTCCATCCACAACATCGCCGACCAGGTCTTTATCGGGCAGAAGATGGGCGATTTCGGCGTCGCCGCGACGAATGTTTCCTTCCCCTTCTTTACCATTACAAACGCCGTGGCCGCCCTTATCGGCATGGGCGCCGCATCGCGCTACAGCATCTTCCTCGGGCAGAAAGACTACGAGAGAGCCAGCAAAGTCCTCGGCAACGCCGTGTCTCTCCTGGTGATTCTCGGCGTCCTGCTCTCCACTGTGGCGTCCATTTTCCTTAAGCCGCTTCTCTACGTCTTCGGCGCTACGGAACTGATTATGCCCTACGCCGCCTCGTACTCGCGGATCATCAGCCTCGGCATTGTCCTCGGCGTCTTATCGACGGGGCTTGCGTACCTGATCCGTGCCGACGGCAGCCCCAACTACTCCAGCGTCGTCCTGCTCTCCGGCGCGATCTTCAACATCATCTTTGACCCCATCTTCCTGTTCGGGTTTGACATGGGCATCCCGGGCATCGCACTCGCCACCGTGCTCGGGCAGCTTCTGTCCACCATTCTCGCCGTCATCTACCTGTGCAAACGCCTCAAGTGCGTCAAGCTCACCCTAAGGAGCCTTGTGCCCGACTGGGACGCCATCCGCGCCATCGCGACCCTGGGCTTTTCCGCCTTCGCGACCCACATCCTGATGACCTCCGTGCAGATCGTTCTGATGAACGCCCTGCGCCATTACGGCGGCCTTTCCCACTACGGAAGCGAAACCGCCATCGCCGCAGCCGGCGCCGTGGGCAAAGTGTCGATTGTGTTCTTCTCGGGAATTATCGGAATCGGCCAGGGCTGCCAGCCGATTTACGGGTACAACATGGGCAGCCGCCAGTACGACCGCGTCAAGGAGACGTTCCTCAAGGCGCTGCGCTACACGCTGACGATTGCCGCGTGCACCTTTGTCGTCTTCCAGCTCTTCCCGAACCAGATCATGAGCCTGTTCGGTTCGGATAACCCCCTGTTTTACGAGTTTGCCGCGCGCTACATGCGCACATACCTTTTCATGATGTTCCTGCACCCCCTGCAGCCGGTCGTCTCCATGTTCTGCACCTCCATCGGCAAAGCCACCCTCGGGTTCTGGATGGCCATCATCCGGCAGGGCCTCCTCCTCATTCCCCTTCTCATTGTTTTGCCGATGATTTGGGGGCTTGACGGGCTCCTCTTCTCCGCCCCGATCGCCGACGCCATCGCCTCCATCGTCTTCGCCTACGTGAGCTTCAGGCAGGTGAAGATGCTCAACAGGCTCCAGAAGGAGAAGGAAAGCGAAGCGGCGCCGCCCGCTCAGGACGACGCGGCGGCCGCAGCGGAAAACGGCGCCGGCAGCGCGATGTAAGGGTACGCCATGAAAAAGGATACACGGCAGGAGATATTGGAAGCGGCGCGGACGCTGTTTAACCAGTACGGGTATAACGGCGTTTCGCTGCGGGATATTGCCGACGCCGTCGGCATCAGCAAAGGAAACCTCACCTACCACTTCAGCAAAAAGGAAGACATCATCGAAGGCCTTCTGAATGCTGAAAAAATGACGCTCCCGCCGGCCGCGCCGGGCACCATCGCGGAGCTTGACGCCATGTTCATCGACATGCAGAAAGCGGTGGAATCCCACTCGTACTTTTTCCTGCACCATGCCCAGCTGGCGCAGGTGTCCGAGAGCATACGCCAGAAGCAAAGCCGGCGGTACAAGATTATATGGCCCCATTTTTATAAGTCATTTGCCAGCCTCCGCGACAACGGCTTTTTCCGCCCGGAGCTCTTCCCCGGCGAGTACGACCGGCTTGTCGACATGCTGTACATGACGATGATCTACTGGGCCCCCTTTTCCAGGCTGCAGCAGTCGGCCGCGGGGCGCGGCATGGATTTCCGCCGCCATATCTGGGGCGCCCTCTACCACCTCCTGACCGAACAGGGCCGCGCGGAGCTTGCCAAAATCCTGACGCTGTGACTTCGCATCCAAAAACAAAACGCCCATGCAAGGCGTCTTGCATGGGCGTTTTTGCTGGCAAGCAGCCAGGGCGCGACCGAAAGTGCGTCTCGATTTTATGTTAACCTGCATAAGCTCTGCCCGCGCGGGCTCGTTCCCGCCCGTTGCTTCCATACCTTTCAGCGGGTTAAAAAGGAGAAAACTATGATTAAAAAGCTTCAGCCCGAAATGATAGACAGCGTGATGGATCTATGGCTTCGCGCCAACCTGCGCGCGCACGACTTCATCGGCGCGGCGTACTGGCACAGCCATTACGACATGGTGAGAGGGATGCTCCCGGACGCCGAAGTGTACGTTTTTGAAGAAGGAGGCGCGGTACGCGGCTTTATCGGTTTGACGGGGGACTTTATCGAGGGGATTTTCGTGGACGCGCCGTATCAGTCAAAAGGCATCGGAAAGGCGCTGCTGGATTATGCCAAACAAAACAGGAATGCGCTCTCCCTGCGCGTTTACAAAAAGAACGTTCGCGCCGCCACGTTTTACCTGCGGGAAGGCTTTGCGGCGGTAAGGGAGCAGGTTGACGAAAACACGGGCGAGGAAGAGCTCGTCATGCGCTGGACAAACGATGAGGTGGAGATATGAAAATCAGAATTGAAAACTGGATAAAGGAATACTTAGCCGCGCTTGAGGCCCTTTTCCCCGGGCGGCTTGTTTTCGTCGGCCTGCAGGGCAGTTACGGCCGCGGGGAAGCGACGGACAGCAGCGACATCGACATGGTGGTGATACTGGACGAGGCAAAACCGGAGGATTTGCGCGCTTACGCCGGAATGCTTGATACGCTCCCGAACCGGGATAAAGCCTGCGGTTTTATCTCCGGCATCCGGGAACTTGAAAACTGGGAACGCTCCGACTTATTCCAATTTTACTATGACACGACGCCGGTTTTCGGCAGCCTCGATTTTCTGAGAGACAAAATTAAGCCCGAGGATATACGGCGCGCCGTCAGAATGGGGGCCTGTAATCTCTATCACGCCTGCGGGCACATAATGGTACACGAAAGAAGCTGCGGGATACTCAAAGGCCTGTACAAATCGGCGGTATTTACCGTCCAGGCAATCGCTTATCTTCAAACGGGTGCTTATTATAAAAGAAAAGCCGATCTGCTCGAAGTTCTTCAGCCGCCGGAGCGCGCCATCCTTGAAACGGCGATGGCGCTGCTAGGCCAAGGGGCGGATATCGCCCCGCAGGACTTTGACAGGCTCTCCGATCAGCTTTTTAACTGGGCATCCCGCGTCATCCATGCGTACGCATTATGAGTAAGCATAGTATAAAAGCAAGGCGCTGATTAAGGCGCCTTGCTTTTGTTTTTGCTGCGGTTTAAAGAGAGTGTTATACGCGGCGGCTTACTTTCGCCACTCTTTCCCCGTCTCGAGGCCCCATTTTTCAAACATGTCGTTGTAGAACTTCGGGCGCGGGAAGTCGTACGCCATCTCCATGGACAGCTCCTTGTACCCGAAGCCCGTCCGGCAGAGGAACTCGATGCCGTCGACGATTTCGGGCAGCTTTTCCGCGCGCATGGTAAACATCACCTCGTCCTCATCCGCCAGCGCCCGCTCGTACTCGCCGGGGTCAGGGAAGGTGATGTTGTAATCCTGCCCGTTGAGGACGGGTATCGTAGAGTGCACGCAGGAGTCGACGGGGTCGAGCCGCAGCTCGAGCATCCTGCCGGACTGGAACTTCGCCGCCATCTGGAAGCTGCGGATTTGCGCCGGGCGGCAGTATGTGCACACAAGGTCGGGGACAAACGTGCAGCTGCGAAGGGGCGCGATGGAAAAGCCAATGACGTTCGTGTCATTCAGGCGCGGGTAGTCGTTGCGGAAGTACTCGACGCCCCATTTCGGGTCCTTGACGAAGAATTTTGACCCCAGATTCTCGTAGTCCTCCTCTTCAACCGGGACGAGGCCGTAGGAGATGAGCGGCCAGACGCACCAGTGGTCCTCCTTGAGCATGGTAATCGCCGCGCGGTCGCGCCGTACCTTGGCGAAGGCCTGGCACATCGCAAGGTGCTCTCCCCTGTCCCGCTTGGGGCGGATTGTCCCCTCCGGAATCGCGTCCCCCTCGTGCAGGACTTTCAGGGCTATGGGCGAATACCGAAGGAGCAAAAGCCGCTCGAGTTTTTCCCCCATCTCGTTAAAGTCCGCGACGGTCAGCGCCGTTTTGCCTTTCTCCATTACCGCTCGCCCACCTTCCACTCCTGGCCGGTGGGAAGCCCCCACTTTTCAAACATCTCGTTGTAGAATTTCGCCCGCGGGTACTCAAGGTTCATGTCGTATGTAAGCTGCTTAAAGCCAAAGCCCATCTTCGTGATGGAACGGACGGCGTCCATGAGCGTGCCGAACTTTTCGCCCGAGACGGAGAAAATCATCTCGTCGTCCCACGCGAGGCTCCGCTCAAACTCACCGGGGTCGGGGATGGCCGTGTTGTAGTGGGTCTTTCCGTTGAGGATGGGCAAAACGGCCGCGCCGCAGGAGTTGACGGTCTGCAGGCACGCGTCGGGAACGATCGCGTCGTGGTATTTGGCCGCCATGAGCAGGTGCCGCAGCTGCGCGGGGATGCAGTAGACGACAACAACGTCCGGCACGAAGGTGCAGCTCTCCAGCGGGGCGATGGCGATGCCGGGGCGGGCTTTGTCCGGGTCGATCATGGGGAAATGGGCCTTGTAAAACTCAAGGCTCTTTTGCGGGTCCTTGATAAACTGCTTGGAGCCGAGGTATTCGACATCCCCCTCGTCGAGCTCCACGTTGCGGAAGCTGATAAGCGGCCACAGGCACCAGTGGTCCTCCTTAAACAGCGCGAAGGCGCGGCGGTTGCGCCGCACGGCCGCAAACGCCTGGCAGAGCGCGTAGTGCGTCCCCTGCTCGGACGGGCGGGCGCACCCTTCCGGCACCTCATCTTCGCCGATGAGCCTGAGCGCGATGGGAGCCGAGCGAAGGTGCAAAATGTCCTCCAGCTCGCGTCCGGCCTTGCTGAACTCTTCCACAGTATACATGCGCTTTTCTCCCCTTTATATTACTCTTTAAGCCATTATAACGCCTTTTTCGCAAGTTTTCCAATTAGCCGGCGCGCTATTCCCAGAAGCGTTGTGGCGGCTGAGTTTTTTCCCAACATAACGCCGTCCTAACAAATACCGCCGAAACCGCCGGCGCATGTTCCGTGAGCGGAGCAAAACGCGCAGCACGGCATGGGCAAGCGGCGTTACGGCGTGCGCGCGCATCAGAGCGCGTCGCGCATCACGCGCAGGACGTTCAGGCGGGCAACCTTTTCAATCTGCCGCTCCGTGAGCCCGCGCGCCCTGAGTGCGTCGAAGAGCCGGTCCATCTCCGCGGGGCTTCCGATTTCAAGCTTCCCGCCCATGCCGTCAAAGTCGCTCCCCAGAGCGGCGCAGTCCTCCCCGCCCACATCGACAAGGTGCAAAACGTGGCGGCAGATATCCTCGACGCGGCTTTGGCGCTCACCGTCTTCCGTGAGAAACTCCGGCACGAAGTTGACGCCGACGGCGCCGCCTTTATCGGCGAGCGCGCGTATCTGCTCGTCCGTGAGGTTGCGCGGGTGGCGGCAAAGCGCCCGGCAGTTAGAGTGCGAGGCGATGAAAGGCTTTTGCGAGAGCGCGATAATATCCCAAAAGCCGCCGTCGGAGAGATGGGAGACGTCGACGAGCATCCCGAGGCGGTTCATCTCCAGCACGGCCTGCCTGCCAAACTCGGTCAGCCCCCGGTTCATCTCGTGCGGGTCGGGCGAGTTGGGGTACCCGAAGCAGTTGGCGCTGTTCCACGTGAGCGCGATGGCGCGCACGCCGGCGTCGTAAAACGCGCGGAGCTTATCCAGATCGCCCGCGACGGCGCGTCCGTCCTCCACCGTCAAAACGGCCGAGCACAGCCCCTCCTTGAAGTTTCGCTCGATGTCCTCGGCGCTCAGCGCCAGGCGGATGACGTCCGGGTGGCGCGCGACGGTGTCCAGCAGCAGCGCGCGGGCTTTCTCAAACAGCTCGTCGTCCGAAAGGGGCGGCGGGAGCGGAATACCTGTCCGCCTGGCAACGTCCTCCGGTATCTTTGGCGGGAAGAACACCGCGAAAAACTGCGCGCACTGGCCGGCCTCAGCCATTCGCCTTATGTCAACCATGTTTTCTGGATTGTCGTACAAACGCCCGCCCTCGATTTCCTTGAGCAGCGTGTCGCAGTGCATGTCTATGTAAGCGCAGGCCATGTCTCTCTCCATCTCTCTTTTATACTTATACCGTTATATCACATATACATATACATTGTTAAGTGCATTAAAAGCAAAAGAACCGCTTCAGGCACGGCGCCCAAACCGTACCGGCGGTTCCTCCGCTATGGAGAACTTCAGTGAATGGAAGAAGAATATGGTAAACGGCCTTAAGCCCGTTTACTTCCGTGTTGGAAAAGGCGCGCGCTTTACTGCTCAACGCGCGCGCTGATGATTGAGATGCGCTCACGGATGTGCCGCATCTCGCGCAGTTTCTCCTGATTCGTCGTAAAGGCGATGAACACCAGGAGGAACAGGCCGATGCCCACGTTCTGCAGCGCGGCCGGGATACCGAGCGCGAGCATGCCGGCGGTGAGCAGCTTCATGGAGAAGGCGCCCACGAACACGCCGACGGTGAGATTGGTGTACTGCGAGAGGTAAAACCCGATGAAGACGGGCGGGAACGCCTCGAACATCATGCTCATGGCGCCGTTAAACTTCACGTCCGCGAGCACCGAGCCGTTGAGAGAGAGGTTAATCGTCCCCGCGACGCCGACCATGAGGCCGCACAGGAGGTAACAGCCCATGACGTTGCGCTTTTCATTAATGCCCGTGCTGACGGCAAGCGCCTGATTGCTCGCAAGAGAGCGCACGTTGTAGCCGAAGACGGTGTGCGTATAGAGCACATAAAAGACAACGCCCGCCGCGATGCCAAGGATAAACACGTACGGCGAACGCCCGAACGCGAGCATGGTGAAATCGGAGATGCGCGCGCCGCTGCCCTTGTTGAACACGAGGTTGACGCTCTCGTAGACGAGCATCGCGCCGATGCTGATGACAAGGGTGGGTACTTTCATGAAAATATAGAGGAGGCCGTTAATCGCCGACGCGATGACGCCGACAATCACGCAGCCGATTAATATCCCCATCGGACCGATTTTGAGCGCCTGGGCGATTGCGCCGCCGATAATCGAGGACGTGATCGTCATCATGCCGATGGAGAAGTCCCAGCGGCCG